>JABACB010000001.1 GCA_014237925.1 Alphaproteobacteria bacterium | reverse complement strand
TATCGAAATGCCCCTCCCGCATCGCCGCGCTCGAAGCCTCTTGCTCTGTCGTCGCTAGCTCTGCAGACGCCATCGCTTCCTCACGGCTCTCGCTGTTGCTGCGCGTCTTGTTCTGAGGAGGGCTGTTGTGCTTGTTGCTGTTTTATTTCTCGTTGGCGTCTTCGTTCTGCCTTTGCGCGCGCCTTTCTTTCTTGCTTTGCCGCCTTGCGCCTGCGTTTGTGCGCGCGGCGTTCAGCCTTTGCGCGCTCTTTTTGCAACATTTTGGGATAGGCGAAGAGGTCGTCGTCTTCTGCCAAGGCTTCGGCTTCGCCCATGTCGTCGGCGGGGAGGGTTAGTCGCGGACGGATGATGTAGAGTCGAACGAATTCTTGGCGTTGTTTTGTCTTGTGCCTGAAGGGCAGTCCCAGGATGGGAATGTAGCCTAGCAGTGGCACGCGCTGCCATCGCGTTTCGACTTCGGAACGAATATGTCCTCCGACGACGAGTGCTTGCGTTTCGAGGATCTCGGCTTGTGTTGTGAGTGTGTTCGTGTTGATGCGCGGCAATCCTCCGACGGCAGCGGATGCGGACTGGTCGACCGATCCGTCTTCGATGACGACGAGCAGTTTGATTCGCGTCTTCTGTCCTTCGCGGATGATGTGGGGAGTGACGCGCAATGTTGTTCCGACCTCGACGGGATAGAGGGAGGAATCTTGAAAGGCTTCGACCTTGACGAAGAACTTTTGGCTGGAGGTTAGGGATGCTTCGATGTTGTCGAGGGTGAGGATCGAAGGTCTGGAGACGACGCGTCCCTTTCCTTGGCTTTCCAAGAGGTTGATGCGAGCGATCAAGCCGTTGACATTGGAGACGATGGCGTTGTTGGAGAGTGCCCATCCTTTTGTGGCGACGGCGAGCGCGCCTGACGCGGCGCCTTGTGCGAGCGATCCGAAGCTGACTTGTTGTCCGTCGTAGGAGCCTTGCCACTGGATTCCTAGATCGCTGACGCGGCTTTTCGAAATGTCGATGATGGCGGCTTCTATCTTGACTTGTCGCGTGCGCGAATCCAGCTCGGCGATGAGACGACGGTAGTCGTTGTAGCGCGAGCGGTCGTCGTAGATGACAACGGCATTTTGGCGCGGATCGGCAAAGATCAGAGGAGAGGCGCCTTTGCCGACGGGAAGCGGCTGCCCCGATGTTGCTTGCAAGGCGGCTGGCGATGCGGCTGGCGAGGTTGCCTGCGGAGCAGCGGATGGAGATGCGGGCAGGATTCCCAGCTCCTTGATCTTTTGCAAGCTGCCTGCGACGAGGTTGTCCAAATCGCTCTGCTGCGGCGATGCTACGCTACGCGGCGCGCTCGCGCCGTAGCGTGCTGCGACGATTTTTTCCATGAAGTTTGCAACGCCCGGCAGAACCTTGCCGCTGCGCGCATCGCCTACGGGAGTGTCGGCTGCCCAAGCGTATTGCAAGCGAAAGATCATCAAGGCAAAGCGCTCGCCTGCGATCGGATAGAAGGTGCTGTTGGCAGGGGAGAGGACGCGGTTGTGGTCGAAGCCCGCGAGCTCGGCGTAGAGGGTTTGTGCGCTTTCGTGGAAGGCTGCGATCGCTTGAATGTCGTAGCCGACCTCCCTCTCCTTCTCCCTTGCTTGCGTTCTTGCTTGCTTGTCGCGCTCGGCTTCTACGGAGTTTGTCTGCACGGAGCTTGTTTTCAGGGGTGTTACGATCAGAGGTCCTGCTGCGATGCGTTCGCGTTCCAAACGTTCCCAAAAGCTGCTCGCTTCCTCCTTCGAGACGAAGCGATAGGTGCGCGTTTGCAACCTCGAACGCGACGAGAGGGTGAGCGTGTTCTTGTGCGTTGCCCATGCGAAGCGCGCCGTTGCTGCGAGCGTGTTCAGGAAATTTTTTCGCGTCTCGCCTCGAAACTCTCCTGAAATTCTGCGTCGTGCAAGTCCGCTGCCTTCATTTCTGATCTCCATGCCTAGCAAGAAGGACAAATCCGAAAACAGCTGCGTCCCCCGTACATCGTCGGCTCGATAGATATAGGGTTGCGCGCGAGCTGCAGGCGCGTGCGCGAGAAACGCGCACGACAGCAACACCGCAATCGCAAAGACCGAGAGACTCGAACGGGCGTTAATCAAAAAGACCGAGAGGCTCGAACGGGCGTTTCGCGCAAGGTGGACGAGGGGCGTGATGTTCTGGGACATGGCGTTATTGCAACTGCGCAAAAATGGACTGGGGTTTGAACTCTTCGAGCAGTTTTTCTTCGCTATGTTCCTGCTCCTTGAGTTTTTGTGCATGCTCTTGCTGCAGCAGCTGCTCGATTTTCATGCGGGCGCGCATCGCCTGCCTGAGTGCCGCGTGCGCTTCTTGAAGCATTTCGTTCGCCTGTTTGAGGGCTTTCTGTTTTTCCACGAGAGCCACATTCAGCTCTTCGCGTCTGGCGTGCATGTGCGCTTCGAAGGCTCGGAAGTTTTGGACGCGATAGAGTTCGATTCCTTCCTTGCGTCGCGCTTCTTCTTCCAAGCGCGCGTATTCTGCGTTGATTTTTTCGGGCATCTCGCGTGTGAATCGTTCCAGCAAGGCGGTAGCTTGCAAGACCGCCTGCTCTGCGGTTTGCAGCCTTGCTTGCGCTTCGCCCAAAGCGCGTTCGGCACGTTCCTCGCGCAAGCTGCGGATTCGCAACAGGTCGACGAAGACGCTCTTACTCGTCACGAGGCTCAAGCCTCTCCGCTCGTCTCTGCGCGCTCGCCTATGAGCGCAAAGAGGTCTTGGAGCGTCTGTTCGAAGGAAGAGATTTCGCCGCCGTGCTGCTGCAAGAAGGCGCGCAAGGCATCGATCTTCTCGATGGCTGCGTCGGTCGTTGCATCGCCGCCTGCGTGATACTCTCCGATTTTGATCAACAGCTCCGCCTGATTGTACGCAGCCAAGAGCTCGCGCATGCGTTGTGCTGCGTGCAAATGCTCGGCGCCTGAGATCGCCGTCTGCACACGACTGATACTCTCCAAGACATCGATTGCAGGGTAGTGGTTGCGCGCCGCCAAGGCGCGTGACAAGACGATATGCCCGTCCAGGATGGAGCGCGTTTCGTCGGCGATGGGCTCTGTCATGTCGTCGCCCTCGACGAGGACGGTATAGAAGGCGGTGATCGATCCGATCGCTCCCATGCCCGTGCGCTCCATGAGCTTCGGCAAGGATGCGAAGACCGAAGGCGGAAAACCTCGCCGCGTCGGCGGCTCGCCCATCGCCAAGCCGATCTCGCGCAGCGCGCGCGCGAATCTTGTGACCGAATCCATCATGAACAGAACTCTGTTGTCGCGCGCACGGAAGTATTCGGCGACGGCGGTGGCGACATAGGCTGCGCGCGCACGTTCCATCGAGGACTTGTCGGAGGTTGCGATCACCAGCACCGACTTCTGCATGCCCTGTTCGCCCAAGCTTTGTTCGATGAACTCGCGCACTTCGCGCCCTCGTTCTCCGATGAGGGCGATGACGGCGACATCGGCGACGGCGCCCTTGACGAGCGCGGAGAGCAGCGTGCTTTTTCCTACCCCTGCGGCGGCGAAGATTCCCAGCCTCTGCCCTTCGCCGCATGTGAGCAGCGCGTCGATGGCGCGGATGCCGACGCTGAACGGAGTGTCGATGATGCGCCTTGTGAGGGGGTTCGGCGCGGCGGCGTAGATGGGCTGTCGGTCGGGCAAGACGACATCTCCCTTCTGCGCCTCGTCCATCAGCTGTCCCATGCCGTCCAAGACGCGTCCGAGCAACGCGGGACCGACCTTGATCTCCTGCGTGCGCCCCGTCGGGATGACATCGGTCTGCGACGAGACGCTTTGCATGTCGCCGTAGAGGGTGAGCAGCGCTGCGTCGGCAAGGAATCCGACGACCTCCGCCTCGCACAATTTTTCGCCCGATCTTGTGCGCAGCTCGCATATTTCGCCGATGCGCACATTCGGCACATGCGCCTTGACCAAAGTTCCGATGACCTCTGCAACCCTCCCCGTTGCGCGCACGGGATTGGCAGCCTCCAGTTTGGCTTCGAGATCGGCAAAAAGCGGCGCGAAAGGCGAAACCTTCTCCTTCTGCTGCAAGGGCGGCTCGCGTCTCATCGGAGCGCGTCCGCCGCGGCGACCTTCTCTGCAACACCTTCGCCCTCGTCTTCTTTTGTTGTCAGCGCGCCGTTTTCGCCCGAAGCGCTGCGTAGTGCACCCAAAGCCTCTTTCAATGCCGCCACCTGCGACGCGAGCCCGAGTTCGACCGTTCCCAGCGGCGATTCCAACAAACACGATCCCTCCTGCAAGCGCGCATTGACGGCGACCTTCACCATGCCCGCAAGGCGCGCTTCGTGCGTCAGACGCTCGATATCTTTCTGCAAGGCTTTCTCTTGCGAGCGCGCGATATGCAGCGTGATCTGCGGCAGCGAACGGTAGTCGCGCAAGGCACGCGCGATCACTTGTCGCACGAGTTTGTCCTTGTCGATTCCCTCTGCGATCTTGTCGAGTGCACTTTCCAAGAGAGCGACCATATCCTCTTCCATGCTTTCGAAGTAGCGAATGGCGCGCGACACGGTTTCGAAAGCCTGCCTTGCGCGAGCTGCCTCAGCTTTCGCCAAGCCCTCCTCGTAGCCGCGTTGTCGATGCTCGTCCAAGGCGCGCGCCGCTTCTTGACGCGCTCGCTGTTGCTCGCGGGCGAGTTCGATCAGCACCGACGAGCCCTGTTCCATGCGCGCGTAGTCTTCCCCCTTCAGAACGCGCGTCTCGCTACAAGGCGTTATGCGACCTTCGAGGATTCGAGCCAAACGTGCCACGTTTCGACAGCCTCCTTAGCAATCGAACACCACCACTCTTCGCATTTCGTCTCCTCGCCCTCGGTTTCGAAGAGAACGAGGTTTGCGCGCAACCCCGCCGCCGTGCCTTCGTCCGCCCCCTCTGCGGCACGGATCTCTTGCGCCGAGCCTCGACGCAACAAGTCCACGATGCCACGCGGACACTTCAACGCCAAACGCCGCCAGTGCTGCTCCGTCAGCACCCCCTCGCCTTGCAAGACCGCCAATCGCAACCCCAGCGCGGTATGAAATGCCGGGTCGCCCAAGCTCAAGCGCTGCTCGCTTGCAATCCGCAAGGCAACGCGCTGCGTATCGGGACGCAGGCGTGCGCCCGTCGTCATGGCGAAGGCGTAGTCTTCTTCGCCCAACCCCTCCTTCAGACGCGCCACTTCTTTGCTCTCGATTGCCGCCGCGATCTCGGCTGTGCTCAGCACCAACCCTGCGTAGCGCAACAGACGCAACAGAACAAGCGCGTCCAGCATCACAAGGCGTAGAAAAAACGGCAGATCCGAAGGAATGTTCGGCCATGCGTCGATGCGCAAGGCAAAACGCTCGCAGACGAAGCGCGAGAGCAACGCGCCTCCCCACAGACGCTTGAGCCAAACCGCGTCCTTTTCCAAGCCTTCTGTGGTTTTCTCGTCTTTTTGTCCTCTCGCTTGCGCACGGGGTTTTGCCTCTGCGTCCAGCACTTCGCGGTAGGAAGCGTGGAGCGTTGCCGCTGGGTTGCATTGGAAGCGCAACCACAGCACGATTGCATCATGAGAAGTCAAGACTTCCTGCAGAGCTATTTCCTGCGGAGCGATTTCATGAGGAGCGATGGCGGAAGCAGCGAGCATAAAGTTCAAGAGCTCTCAGAGTCTGCGTCGGCGATTGTTTTCGGTGCCGCAGAAGCCGCCTGGCGCACCGCCAAAGGAGATGCGGGTTGCAAGGGTTGCGATGGCGGACGGGAGAAAGCCAGAACGCCGCGCTTGCGCAGCACGAACAGGGTGATCAAGAAGAGAGCTCCTACGGCGAGTCCTCCGAGGGTGAACTCTACGACGCGCACTGGGCGTCGTTCTTCTGCCAGCTTGCGTCGGATTCGATAGAAATCGGCAGACTTCTGTCCTGGCAGCGCCAAGACCTCGACATTGTCGAATTCGACCTTTTCGACGGAGTCGGAGACGAACTTTCTGATTCGCGGGACAAGCGTTTCGTAGTCGAACTGCTGGTCGTATTTGATGAACACCGAGACTTTGGCGCCCGCCTTCTCTCCTGCGGCGGGCAGCGCGATGTGGACTCGCGCCTCGATGACACCGTCGAAGAGAGAGACGGTGCGCGCGAGCTCTTCGGACAAGCCGTAGATGTAGCGCACATGTTCTTCGAAGGGGGTGGGAATGAGTCCGCTCTTTCCGAACAGCTCGTTGAGCGAAACATACTTGCGCTGCGGATAACCCGCCGCAGACAGGATGTTGATGGAATCGGCGAAATAGCGCGATGGCACCGAGATGCTGTAGCCGTCCTTGAGGGCGATCTTGTCTGCGCGAATGTTGTAGCGCGCAAGGGCTGCGATCATGGCGTTGATTTCGCGCTCGTCGAGGTTGGCGTAGAGCTCTTGCGAGCAGCTTGCCAGCAGCAGCAGGACGGCAAGCAAGCGTGCGCACGCGCCACCCCAAAAGCGCCACCGAGAAGAGCTAGCGCAAGCCCTTCTTCCAGCCTTCGAGTTTTGGCGGAAGACGCGTCGCGAACATTCGCGCCAGTGTTCAATAGTTGGGACGGTTCTGCGCATGGTTGATGGAGCGCAGATTTTTAGCGAATTGCTTCGCTGTCTCGCTGCCGTTCTGTGCGGCGCGCTCGCTCAAGCGTTCGGCAAGAGACGCACGTCCTGCGAGTTTCAATGCGAGCGCGGCGAACAGCTGTCCTTCCTGCGAATCGGGATTTTTTTCCAAAACCCCCTTCTCGATCGTCTGAGCGGCGTCGGCGAACTTTCCTTCGCTGATGAGCGCCAGCCCCTTTCCCAGCACTCCGACCTCGCGGTGCTCGGCGTGTTGCTCGATATAGTCGAAGATATCATGCGCGTGCACCGTCAGTCCGTAAAAGATTCCTGTAAAGGCGATCTCGGCGAGCAGGCGCAGTTCTTCGGATCCCGAAGGTGTCTGCAAGAACGATTTCGACATGAACAATTTCTCCTTGTCCGATGATGGCTTGAAGTGGTTTTTGGGAGCGGTCGCGCGAAGACGAGAAGGAGTGCGTCGCAACGGGTCTCAAGCAGACAGGATCTGCGAGGATGCTGCGTGCTGCTGGGTGTCGATGGATTGGATGATTTGCAACATTTGGTCGACGAATTTTTGCGCCTCCTTGTACATCTCGTCGTCTTGCTCTCGCAAGGCGTGCGCGCGCGTTGCGGTTGACTTGTCGAGTTCTGCGTTTGCGCTTTCGAGTTTCCCCGCGTAATCGAGTCCCGCCTTCAAAGAGCCACCTGAGCTGGAGAGCATTTCGCTTCCTGCGTGAAAGGGCTGCATCATTTGGTTGAACTCCATGGCATCCCCTGCTTTGGCGCCGTAAGCTGCGCCCGCCATGGTCATGCCCGCGCCTGCGAGTTGCATGCTTGCGCCGATCACGGCTCCGCCCAGTTCCATGGCGGCGGCGGTTTTCATTTTTTGTGCTGCCTGCTTGTCGGCTTCGCCCGCCAAGTCCAAGTCGACCATGCGCGCTTTGGACTGGGATTGCATCATGACGGTCATCGACTTGAAGACGACCGCCATGACCTCGGACATGTCGAAGTTGAGCGAGCTCGGCAACTGCCCGAGCATGTCCTTGTAGAGGGATGCGTCTTTCAAGGCGACAGGTTTCTGTTGCGGCAAGACACCGAGTTCGAATTTCTCGGCGGCATCGGCTTCGGTCATGCCGGGGGCTGCCTTTTGGACTGCTTGTTGGGCGGCTGTTTTCACGCCTCGGCTGTTTGGCTCCAGTGCCTGCGCCTGCTCGACCTCGCTCAGGGTGGAAGCCTTGTAGAGTCGCTGGGCGTAGTTGTTGTTGGTGGCAGAGAGATCGGTCATCGTTTTTGTCCTCAGAAGGGTTGCGTTGGCAAATGGGTTGTTATGCGCTCGCCCATCGCGAGAGAATTTGTGCGTTCGCATTGTGGGTGTCCTTTAGCATGCTGTCCATGCGCACATAGGTTGAGGACATGCCTTCGATGAGCTGTCTGAGCGTGTCCTGCTCTTCTTCCAACATGACTTGCATGCGTTTGAGGAAGGCTTTGTTCTCTTGCACAGAGGCTTGCAGGATTTGACTCTGATAGCTGAAGGTTGCGCTTGCGACGCCCGCGCCTGCTTCTCCCGCCTGCGCGGCGGCACCGACGACCTGCGTGACCTTAGCTGCGATGGTTGCGACTTTCATGATTTTCTTGATGGCTTCGCTCGCCACCTCCTCTGCGCCTGCGCCACCGCTCATGACGGCGAGCGCGATATCGACCGCCATGATGACGACGGCGATGATGATCTGTGCTGCGATTTTGCTTGCGATCTTGGCGGTGCTTTTGTCTACGCCCATACTCTCCAGCATTTCGGCGATGGGTTTGGCGATCGCGCTGGCGAGTTTGTCCATCACGCCCGTTTGGGTGAGCACGGTGACGGCGACGGTGATGGCGGCGGCGGCGAGCAGGGCTGCGCCGATCAACATCGATCCTGCACCGAAGCTGACCACCGCCAAGATGACCGATGCCACCACCGTGACCGCCGCTGCGATCCAGGCGAAGACCTGCGCGGCGATGCTTCCTGCATTGCTCTGCTTCGTCTTTTCTTGCACCTGCGACAGCTTTTTGATGTTCTGTTCCGCCAGATCGATCAATCGTTGTCTGGTGGCTTTCGTTGCGATCGTCTGCGTCTTCGACTGCTGTTCCAAGCTTGCGATCATCAGTTTTTGGATCATCGCCATGAGTTCGTCTTTGGAAAACTTCAATGTCGTCTTCGGAAGCGCGGGTTTCTTCTGCTCGGCGATGGCATTGAGCGTCGCTCTCGGCACTCGCCCTCTCTCGACCTTATGCTCTGCGGCGTGCGCTTTCTTGACGGCATCCAGCACTTCGCCACTCAGATGCATGTTGAACAGAGAAATCTTTCCTCCGCTTGTCGTGCCGATATCGCTCATTGCCGTTCCTCCTTTCTGCTCGCGGGTTTGCTCTCGCTGCCCGCCGCCTCGCTGCCCACCTCCTCGCTGCCCACTTCTTGGAGCATCGCCTTGAGGCGCGCGTGTAGCGGGCTTGTCGCTTTGCTACGCTCGATGTCTTCGAGGGCGGCGCCCAAGACTTTTCGCGCCGCTTCCTTGTCGCCGCAACGAACGCAACACTCGGCAAAACGATAGGCGTTGGCTGCCGACGGCAAGAGCCGCCACGCCGTCTGCAACAGAGGCAAGGCACGCTGCGTCTGTTTCTGCGCAACGAAGACGCTCGCCAACGCCGTCCAATAGTCCGCCTCGCTATGCTCGTGCATGCAGAGGAACAGGAAGGCGCGGTAGGCGGTGGTGTAGTCTTTTTCTTTGTACGCGTTCGAGCCGACCGCATAGCAAAGCGTCAAAAAGTTCTGATCGACACCGCAAGCCTTGCTCAGCGTCTCTCCGGCGGCGATGCGCACGAGCAAAGCCTCCTTTTGTTTCGCGTCCTGTTTCGCGTCCTCTGCGCCGATGTTTTCGGTGCTCATGATCCTCCCTCCGTCCTTGTTGGCGGCACGGCATCGTGCCTGATGTCCGCGGCATCGTGCCTGATGCCTGCGGCGTCGCGCGAGCGTTGCAACTCGCGCATGTCGTGTTCCAACTCTTGGCGGAACGCACGATGCTCGCGCACGGCATCGTTGAATTGTTCTTGCTCGTTCTCGTCCAAATGCTCCATCTCCGCGCCCTCAGGGTCGTTGACGATCTCCTCGCTTACCCCTGTCGCCAGCATGGCTTCCCGCAACTGCTGCGTCTCCATCTGACGCGCCGCCATCTGCCCCGAAACCTGCTCCAGCAAGGCTTCGTCCCAACTCGCGTTGTCCCAACCCGCGTTGTCCCAACCCGCGTTGTCCAAACCCGCGTTGTCCAAACCTGCGTTGTCCAAACCTGCGTTTCCTCCCGCCTTTCCGCTTTCGGCAACAGCATTGGAGGCAGGCTTGCTTCCCTGCAAGCCGGCGAACAAACGGTCGCCCTTGCTCGTTGTATCGCTCATGCTCTTTCCCCCCGTGTCGCTTCCCGTGTCGCGCCGTTGGCAGGCTTCTGCGTGTTGTCTCTAGCGTCGTAAGCTGCCAAGGCATCTTCCAGCGTCTGCATCTTGCGCTGCAACTCCTCGCTGACAGGGCGCGACTGCGTCTGCAATTCGGCGCTCTTGACGGCTGCACGCGCGCGCCCGATCTCTTCCAAGTGGAGCAGGCATTCTGCGGCGTGGATCGAGACTTCTGCGTCTTCGATGTCTTGGACGACGGCGATGGAGTAGGCATCGAGCGCGCCTTCGTATTGTTTCGCCATTTGGCGCGCCATGCCGAGCGCCTTGACGAAGCGCACTTCTGTGGGCTGTACGCGACAGAGATGAGCGAAGACATCGCACGCTTGTTCGTGTTGCCCGCTTTCGTAGAGCATGGATGCGAAGGCGTAGAGTTGCTCCTGTTGCTCTGTGTCGATTCCCAAGAGTTCGCCCGTTCCGATTCCTCCGCCGTCGCAAAACATCTGCGCGATGTCGTCGAGGAAAGTCTCGCTGGCAGGATCGAGTTGCGAGTTCTGGCTCGCTTGACTAGCGTCCATGTCGCTCTAGCCTCCCATGTTGTTGATGATGCTTTGCACGGATTGCTGCTCTGTCTTCATGACGGTGGAGACCAGTTGCATGGATTCGTTTCGCACATTGTTGTATTTTTCCAGTTTGATCTGCTCCATCTGCTGGTTGGAGTTGACGGTGGAGATTTTGGACTTCACGACTTCGATGAGCTGGTCGATTTGCCCCTGCGTATAGGAATCTTTGTTCAGATCGAGCCCCCAAGTGATGCGAGGCATGACGCGCAGGTTGCCACTATCCTTGTATGTTTTGTCTTCTGCCTTGCTCATCGTATCTCTTGAGACTGTGCCACTGGAACTCGTTGGTCGCATCTCGCGGAGTTGTTCGAGAAAATCGTTCAGGTTTTTGGTGTCGACATTGTTTTGGTTCATTTGATTGATCATGCCGCTGAGCACGCCATCGACCGACTGCACACGCTGCAGCATCAGGTTCATCATGAGCGTCGAGAGGTTGACCTTCTTGCCGTTTTGAACGAAGCCGTCGTCACTGTTTGTGACCTTGCCGATGCCTTTGATCGTAGTTTTGGCCTTGTACGCGTGGATTCTTGCGTAGTCGGCCTCGGCTTGGTTATGGATATGCGTGGTTGACGTTCCACCTTTCTTGTCTTGCAAAGGCGTCGCTTTGTCGGTCGTTGCTTTTACGAGGGGTTGTAAGAAGGAGAGTCCTCCTAAAGAATCGAAGTTCGACATGGGCTACTCTTGGGGGTTACCTTTGGGGGTTACTTTTGGGGGTTACTTTCGGGGGTTACTTTTGGGGGTTACTTTTGGGGCGAGGGTGGGAGAAAGGGTTGAGGTTGTGTAGCGTTTTCGCTCTGTGCGTTTGCGTCCCTGCTGTCTAGTCTCGCATGTTGTTGACGATGCTTTGCAGGGATTGCATCTGCGACTTCATGACGGTGGAGACCATCTGCATGGATTCGTTTCGCACGTTGTTATATTTTTGCATTTTGATCTGCTCCATCTGCTGGTTGGAATTGACGGTCGAGATTTTGGACTTCACGATTTCGATAAGTTGATCGATTTGCCCCTGTGTATAGGAGTCTTTGTCCAGATCGAGCCCCCAAGTCTTGCTAGGCGATACTTTCTTGCCGCTATCCTTGTATGTTTTGTCTTCCGCCATGGTCATCCGATCTTTGGAGATCGTGCCATCGGCACTCTTCGGTCGCATCTCGCGGAGTTGTTCGAGAAAATTGTTCAGGTTTCGGGTAGAGACATTGTTTGCGTCCATTTGATTGATCATGCCGCTAAGCACGCCATCGACCGAGTGCACGCGCTGCAACATCAGATTCATCACGAGCGTCGAAAGGTTGGCCTTCTTGCCGTCTTGAAGGAGCGTGTCGTCCTGGGTGGCAACCTTAGCGCTGGAGGCGGTCGTTCCTGTGGGGGAGACGGAGGTCATCGCTTACTCCGGGCGAGGGTGAGAGAGAAGGTCACAAATCCGTCTGGACAGATTGTCGTCTTGGAGCGGCTTGCGGCGCAGCTGTGGGTTGCGATTGCGACGGGGCGGATGGCGGCTGTTGGGCGGTGCGCTGCTGGGCTTCGAGCTTCTCCCTTGTTTTTGCCAGCGCGGCGGACTCTGTCTCTTGGCGCTTTTGCGCGATCTCCTCCAAGACTTGGACGCGCTCGCGCACATAGTCGGGGTTTTTCAAGAGCTCGGGGTCGCTCTTGTAGGTCAGCTTCTCGGCAAGATGACGCGGCACCGATTGAGGCTTCTCCACGCTATCCTCCAGCGATCTTTTGTGGATCGCCTCCATGTCTTTCTCCAGCTGCAAGCCCTTCTTGTTCTGCTCGGCTTCGGCAGCGAGAATTTTTTGGTGGTTGTGCTTGATGTACGCCCATTCCGTCTTACGCGCTTCGCCCAAGGCAACCTGCCGCGCCTGCCACTTCTGCGGACGGAACACCCGCAGCATCAGATTCTTGAATTTTGCCCCTGCCTGTCCGAAGAAGCTTCTGCGTCCCTCGTGCAGGAGCGCGCTGCGCTGGGGCAGCGACGATTTGGGGTCGACGAAGCGCACCGTCCTTCCCTCCGCCCTGTGCTTGACGAAGGCATCCAAGGCGCCCAGCTTGTCGCGCAACTTGTGCTCGTCGTGCTTGAAGGCATCCACTTCCACCTCTTGCTTTCCTCCTCCCTCGCCTCTCGTCGATCCTGTCAATGTTCCTTTCCCTCCAGCCTGCTTCGCCTCGCTTGACACCCTGTTTGCAGCGGCTTCTTGAGCCGTTTTCTTGTCTTGCTGGTAGCGCACATCGGCGGAGCGCGCCTGCGTGTAATCCTTCTTGTGTTGCGCGAGCAAAGCCCCTTGTTTCTGCAGCCGTTGGTGTCGCCCTGCTCGCTCCTGCTGTTTGACTTGCTGAGGCGAGAGAGGCTTTTTGCCGAAATGTCGTTGAAAGAAGGACTGCCCTTCCTTCTTCGGCGCAGCAACATCTTTCCTGTGCGCGCGCAACTGCGCGCCATCTTGCGAGGTCGCTTGGCGCTGCGTGAGCGCATCGGTTTTCGCACTCTTAACCCCCTCCTTGCCTCCGTGCGCTTTCTCGATCCCTTGCCCTCGCAAAGGTGTCGTCTGTCCGCTGCTGATTCGATCGACCATCATCGTCACCGATGTACTACCAGTCGCCGATCGTCAGCTTGGCAAGGTAGGAGCTGTCGCCATGGAACATGTCGTCGACCATCCTTGCAAGGTTTGTCAGCTCGCCAAACTGCTTGTTCGCCCCCTCCGTATCGCCCGGATTCTGTTTCAACAGGGAAGCGATCGTGTTCTTGTAGTCGTGATAGACCTTCTTCTGGAAGGGACTGAGCTCAGCGCTTCGGCGATCGTAGTCTTGGGTGCGTTGTTGAAACTGCTCTTTGAATTTGCCTCTGCGGACATCGTTGAAGTTGCTGCGCGAAAGGGGCGCGCCGCGCTGTAGCGTGCGCGGACCGCTGTAGGGGGCGGGCATCGGGGGTCTGCTTGTGGGGGGGAGCGACGCTGTTTTCGAAAACCCTTTAGTAACCCCTTTAGTAACCCCTTGGGTAGCCGCTTGGGTAGCCGCTTGGGGCACCGCTTGAGCAGCCCCTTTGGCAACCGTTTGCGATGCAACCCTGGCATTTGCTGTGGAGGGCTTGCTGCGTGTTGTTGCGCCGTCGAGTTTCGCGGCGCGCTCCTTCCACGACTTTCCTCCTGCCTGCTTGATGCTCGGAGGCGAGGAGGATTGTCGAACGGGAGAAGCGCCATCCTTCTCCACCCCTCTTCCCTTGAAGGCTTGCGAGGGAGAACTTTTGTCCGTCGCTTTGTCCGCCTCTTGAGGTTGACGCTGCTGTACTGCCTGCGTTCCGCCGCCGCTGATTCGATCAGCCATCGTGTCCTCCCAGGTGTCTTGTCAGGTGTCTTGTTAGATATCTTGCTGGTTCCAGTCTGTTGTTCATGCGCTGCCTCCGCCTGCCTGCTGTCTTGTGAAATTTTCCAAGACGACCGCGATGTCGTGACGATTTTGCGCTACCTTCAACTCTTGCGCCTCGGTCAACTCGATATCGAGTGTCTCGGATCTGGAGATGATTGTGTCAATCTCGCCCGCCAAACGGCGCACGGTGGCTTTGTCTGCATCGCCAAGGTTTCGCATATCCGTTCTCAACCGCTCCTCGTTCCTTTCGGTCGCCGAAATATCTCCGAAGACGGGCGCCTGAGAGGCAAGTGTCTGCGAACCTTGTCCCTGTCCCACGCCTTCGTATCCTGAAGGGACTGCGCCTGTGCGCTGAGGAGGCGTTTGTGGCGTTTGCGGCAAGGGAGTCGACGGCAAGGTGCGTCGCGCCAACGCAGGGTTGCGCCAGCTCTCGCCCCCGCCACCGAGCGCCACGCGCGGCGGCTGGTTTGCAGGACGACTTCTCACCTCTGCGACGCGCGAGACAAGGCTTTTGACCGCAGCAAACAACCTCTGCACAGCCGCCTTCAGTCGCTCCAGACGCGGCGGCGGAGCGTCGCCGATGCTCGCCATCCTATCCGAAAGTGTTCGGAAAGTTCCCCTCAACCCCGCAGCGTCACGCGGTGTCAAGTATGGCACTTCCAGGTGTGGCGTCTCCAGGTGTGGCGTCTTATGGAGAGCCGAGCTGCCTTTGCTGTTCGTCTTGTCCGCCGACACATAAAGAGAATTTTCCAACATCGAATCGCCTCTGTCGGATCGCGCTCTGCCCGTGCCATGAGGTTCCGCCTCCTGCTTCAACACCGAATATCCCGATTCAACCTCGCCCTTCGCAAACTTGGCATTGGCATACTGCGGTTCCATCTCGTGGGCTTTCGCATTGGCGTAAGTCTGCTCTGCCGCCCCCCTTGCTGCGATGCCGCCCTTTCCGAACACCTCGACATCGGGCTTGCCATCGTGAGGCATTTGCGAGATACGCTTCGGACCTGAATGTTCTGCATCCATGCGTGCCGAGCGCGCTCCCATGCCGTGGTTTGCCTGATCGAATGTTTTCGCCTGCAACCCCGTCAAGCGCGAGAGCATGCCCGTATCGAGGGTTGCGCTTCGCCCCTTGAGAGCTTGCGTTTTTGCGTCTCCCTTCGTGCCGTCGGCGGGCGGCAGGGGCTCTGCGCGCGCGGTGCGAGCAAGGGAGTGTGTTGTCAAGTCGGACACGATATCCTCGCTTGAGATTCTGTTGAGATTCTGTTGTCTCCGTTAGGCATCGTCGTCTCCTCGCCCCAGTGCTTCTTCGACGGTCTCGTACTCGACGAACAGCGCTTCGATACGCTGCATGGCGTTGCTGACATTATCCTTCGCCATGCTGGTGTATTCGCCGTCTTTGACATTGCTCGTGATGCTCCTGAGATTTCGGTTGATCTCGCGTGCCGCCTTTTCGAAAACTAGTTGCTTGTCCGTGTTCAGTTCTGGCTTTCGGATGAGCAGGTCTTCGAGTCTTTCGTCAGCGAGGCGCGAGTACAGCTGCCCCTGCTGCGATACCGCGGCGCGCTGCGGCACGGGCGTTCCGATACGGAAGAAGATTTTCAGACTGTTCATCACTCGTGTAGCGAGGCTCAAGCGCGGCGGCGCGGGCGTTCGTATCGATGCTTCGAGGTTGCGCAGCGTCTGCCCTGCCTTAGGATTGTTGAGCGTTTTGGCAGGATTGAATCCTCCGCCTTGCAGAAATTTGCTGTCCTCCAGCGCTCGCTGTCTCAGTCGCGGGGGCGCTTGTTCGGCGGTGCGTTCTGATGCTTGCTGTCCGCCCTGTCCCCCGCCCTGGACGCCTTTCATCGTCGGATAGCGAATCCCGCGCTGCGCCTCAGGAGGAACTTGATGCAAGACATCGTAGTTACCTTGTGCGGCAAGCTTTGTTGCGCCCGTCGGTTCCTGTTGCGGAAAGACCGTTCGCACTGCGGGTGTGGGTTGAACCTTCGCCTGAGCGGCGGCGCCGAAGATTGTGCGAGGTTGCGCCTGCGGACGCGGCAAGGTTGCGCTGGTCTTCGTTGCGAGGGGGCGTTCGGGCTTGGGCGGTGCTGTTCTGCCCAAAGTCTTCGCGCCGCCCTTCGACGCTTCGCTACGCGGTGGCTTCTGCGGAGAGACCGCTTGTTGCGCGGCTGTTTGTTGCAGCACGCGCGGTGGTTTGGGGGGGGCGGGCGTTGCCGTCGTTCTTGCCGTCGCCTGTGCCTTGTCGCCATGCTTGGCTTTCATCGAGCGTAGGATGGCGTCTGTCTTGGAGCGCATTCCTCGGTCGAGTTTGCCCTTGAACCCTGCCTCTTGTTCGCGTGCATGCACCGCTTTCTCGACGGAGCCCTTGCGCTTCTTCAACGCCGCGAAGGTATTCTTCCCCTTACGCTCGGCAGCGTCGCTCTGGCGTGTTTGATCGATGTCGCTTGTTTGTGCAACGCCGCGTGCGCGACCGGAGCCGTCTATGCCTGCCATGCTTCTGCCCTCCTTGAAGGAATTGGAAGAGATTCGGAAGCGATTCCGTCCTTAGTTTCCTTGTCGCCTTTTGGCCTTGTTCTCGTGTATTTTCTTATACTTTTATCATCTTTTGATTGATTCGCAAGAAAAAAATGCAGTACTACAGAAGAAAAAAGAAAAAGAGGCGTTTTTTTAAAAAAATACAAAAAATAATACTTTATTCTTTCTTTTTACTTGACTTAAAGTTGTTTTTTAAGGAAAAAAGAGGAAGTTCCTCGTGATGATTCGCTCAAAAAGCGAATTGGAATGGAATGTCAACAATCGTCAAATTTCGCGCCGAATCTCGCCATGTCGAATTTCCCCCGAATTTTACGCGAACACGCGACCACACCCGCGCATACGATCGCCGTGCGATCCGCCGTACAATCGTTGGGCGAAACGGCTCAAAAACCCCTAACCAACACAGCTCGCCAATCTCAACGACAGCGACCGCAGGGAAACAGTGTCTGAGCCGCAAATCCCCCAGCTGACCGACCTTGGCGAACGCTTGGCGCAAGACAACGATCGAAAGCACTTGGAATCCTTGCTCGAACGCCTGTCCGAACAGCCGAGCGGCGCGGGCGACAAGTCTTCCGCTACCCTTGCTCCCCCTGCCGACAAGCAGGAATCCGAAAGCCGCCTTGAAGCCCTCAAGAGCGCACGCCACATCTTGCAGACTGTTTGGTCGATGCAACACATGGACAAGCTCACAAAAGACAAGCTCACGAAACAACCCTGAAAACAAACCTTCCCCCTCACCCCCTGACAACGCACGACAAGGTGACACCATGAGCGGCATCAACCTGGCAAACATCGCGGAATCGGTCGGCAAGTCCGCCAGCGATTCGATGGACGAGTTCAAAACTTCCATGAAAGACATGGACCCCTCGAACCCGAAGGACATGGTCCAGATGCAAATGAAAATGATGAAAATGAACATGCTCGTGCAGTTCGAATCGCAAATGGTCAAGTCGGTCGACGACATGGTCAAAGGCATCCTGCAGCGCATGAACTGAGACGCGAGCCAAAAGACGAAAACGAGAACGAAAAGAAGAGAGCCAGAAGACAAGCATGACCGACCTCACCACAGCCGCTCGCCTCAGCTCTCCCAGCAGGCACGGCGCACAAGCGCGCATGAGCGAAAGCGATGCAGACATCTTTCTGAAACGCTCTGCCGCCTACTACCACGCACAACCCCCCGCAAGATCACAGAGCGCGCACGCCACCCTGCGACAGCGCGACCCGATGCTGGCGGATACACTGCAAAGCCTCGCGCCTAGCGATACCCGCTTCTCGCCCTCAAGCATGCACACGCGACTGCAAAGCGCACAGCAAACGCTGGCGAAAGCGCTGACGCACCTCCAAAACGGAAGCCCCGACAAAAACCTGCTCGCCTGCGCACAAACGCTGCGACAACAGATCACCGAGGCGCTCGTCTTGCAACAAGAAGCCTCCGACAACCAACGCCTGCTCATCAAAGCCTGAGCCATGACCGCCGCCGCCGACTCCGCAGGTACAGCAGGTAGCGCAGACCTCGTTGTCTCCGCCCCCGCCGAAAGCTCGCAAGCACAACAGAACGAGCGTCTTTGGCATGCGCTAGGATATTACGCCGTAGGCGAACTCTCTGTCGGACACACACAGAACGCACTCTACGCCTACCGCCTCCTCAACGCGCTCGAACCCTTCGAGGAACGATGGAAGCTCGGCAGAGCCTTCTGCGCGCTCACGCTAAGCCTTCTCGACGAGTCACAAAAAACACTCGCAGCGTTTTCGGAATCTCCTCGCTTGGCAGACCCAAGCCAAGAAAAACTGCTGCGGCAATGCCGCGAGAGGCTCGCCTACCTGCAACGGAAAAAGTCGACAACACCCGTAGCAGATCGCACCCAAAGTGATGGAAACCAACACGATGGAAGCCAACACGATGGAAGCCAGCGCAAGCAAAGAAAAGTGTTGCACTTTCCGCGCTCCCCCTCCGCTCCGCGCTAACCCTCGACACCCAGTCCCTGTCGCAGCCCCCTGTCCTTAGCCCCCTGTCTTAGCCCCCTGTCTTAGCCCCCTGCCCCCCAACACTATAGAGGCTCCATGTCATCTTCTTCCGACAACGCGCGCAACCTTCTCCGCCAGCTCGGTCAGGCGCTAAAGCTCGACAAGCTCGATCTGGACGAGAGCAACACGGCACGGCTGGTGTTCGACGACCGCATCACCGTTGATTTTGAAGCCGACCCCGACAAGCCCTACCTGCACGCCTATGCAGTGCTGTGCGCGCTGCCGAAAGACGACAGCGCACGCGCTCGACTCTTGGAAGGATTGCTCTCCGAGTGTTTGGTGATGCCTGGGGATCTGCCGGTGCGCATCGTTGTCGACCGCTCGATCGGCATGCTGTTGCTGAGCGTTCCGATTCCGACCGACAAGATCGAATTCGAACCCTTCGAGAAAAAGATCGGCGCGCTCGTCAACCTGACCGAAGAGTGGATGACCCGTCTGGAGCGCGGCGAGTTCGGCGAAACCAGCAACAAGAACGCAGAGAACGAGAGCCCCGGACACAGCTCGCTCGCCATCTGAGTGCAAGCACTGCTATCAAGGCTCCACAAGAGTACGAGCCCAAACGCACGACAATCGTCGCGCATGGCAATCGTCGCAAGGCAATCGTCGCAAGACCATAGATCGCAAGACCATAGATCGCGTGAGCATGATTATATGAGTCCTGCCTTGCTCGACGAAGTGGGTGTCTACCTGAAAGCCTTCTCGCTGGCATCGCCCCGCTTGTTCGGCTTCGCGTTGCTGATTCCTTTTTTCAACGGACGCATCCTTCCCCCCGCGATCAAGGGTGCAGTCTTCCTCGCGCTGACGGTCGTGCTGCTGCCGCCGCTTGCAGAGCAACTGCGTGCGAATCCGCTTCCGCCTTTTGTCCATGTCGTCTATGCGATGAAAGAGATGACGCTCGGCTTCCTGCTGGGCTTTCCTGTCGCGCTCGTTTTTCTTGTGCCGCAGTCGGTCGGCGATTTCATCGACAACCAGCGCGGTGCCGGCATCGCCTCATTGTTCAACCCCGCCTTCGGCGGTCAGAGCAACCTGCTCGGTATTTTTCTCGGCGAGACCTTCCTCGCCGTCTTCCTCGCGCTCGGCGGCATGGCGCTGCTGGTGAAAATCCTCTACGACTCGTACCTGTTCTACCCTGTGCTTGCCCCCCTTCCGCCGTTCGACCTCGATGCGCTGAATGCCTTCGTCGCCGACTTTGCAAATTTTCTCGCGCTGATCGTCAAGCTCGCCGCGCCCGTCATCTTCGTGATGCTGCTTGCGGAAATCGGACTGGGTTTGATCGGCCGCTTTGCACCGCAGCTCCAGGTTTTCTTTCTTGCCATGTCGCTGAAGAGCGTTCTCGCCATTTTCTTTCTCATCTTCTACACCTCTGTCGTCATCGGTGCGAGCTGGCAAGACTTCACCCTCACCCCCTTCCTCCCCCTGCTGAGCCGCTGAGCGACAAATGCCAGGCGAAAAGACCGAGCCGCCCACGCCGAAGAAAATTCGTGATGCGCACAAGAAAGGGAACTTCCTTTTTTCTAAGGAGGTAGTTTCGACGGCGACCTTGCTTGCTGCGCTCGGCATTCTTTATGCGGGACATTCTTTTTTCACCACCCCCCTATTCCAGCTGGTCGCCTACGGTGCGCAAGCTGCAACCGAGCCGTTCGAAGAATCCTTCGGCAGATTGCTCGGCGGCTCTCTGGAGGTGGTAGCACGCGGCTCGCTGCTCGTCTACGGAGCGGTCATCGTAGCCTCTGTCGCCGCCAATATGGCGCAGGTGGGGTTTGTCTTCTCGTTTGCCAAGCTTACGAAAGGGTTCAAGTCGCTCGATGCGCTCAACAACGCGAAGCAGATCTTCGCCAAAAAGAATTTGTTTTCGCTGTTGATGAACGTCGTCAAGGTTTTCGTCATCGGAGTGACCGTCTACCTTCTTCTTCTCGATCGGCTCGGCGAGTTTGTCCGTTCGCCCCACTGCGGCTTCTTCTGCACGATGCAGGTCGGCATCTCGACGATTTTTCTGCTCGCCTTCGTTGTGCTCGGCGTCTACTTTCCAATAGCCGCGCTCGACTTCCTAGTGCAGCGCCACTTCTACCTGAAAGACCTGCGCATGTCGATCGAGGACATCAAGGAAGAGTTCAAGCAAACGGAAGGCTCTCCCGAAATCAAATCGCAACGTCGTCAGATTCACCAAGAAATTCTCAGCAGCCGTACTGTCGACAGTGTCAAGAAATCGACCGCCGTGATCGTCAATCCGACGGAGGTGGCGGTCGCCATCTACTACGACGAAGAGGAAACGCCGCTGCCGCGCGTCATGGCGAAAGGCACGGGCGGCTTGGCAAAGCTCATGCGCAAGGTCGCCGAGCAGGAAAACATTCCCGTCTACGAGAGCGTCGAGCTCGCGCGCAACATGCACGATGCGCTCGAGATCGGCGCTTTCATCACCTCCGAGTTCATCGACCCTGTCGCAGAAGTGTTGCACTATATCCGATCGATACAAGAACAATAACGCAAGAACGCTTTCTAACGAACTTAGATTAACCTTTCCTCATCATCCAACTTCATTCGACCTCTTTTATCGTGGGCTTCGTCGACTGGTTTCAAAATTATTGTGCGCAGCAGGGCTTGCCGCCCTTGCGTGCCTCTGGACAAGGGGGGGAGAGTGGGGGTTTGCAGAAGGAGTTGTTGTTAGGGGGGGAGGAGAGTCTTGCTGTTGTGCTGTCGGTCTCGGCGGATGCGGTCGGTGTGAGGATCGTCTTGGAGTCTGTCGTTGCGATGTTGCCGTTCCATCCTTTGCGTCGGGCGGATTTTCTTCACCAGTGCCTGCGTTTGAACGCGCCGCATGAGACGGGTGGCATTGGCTTCCTTTGTGTGGGTGGCAAGGAGGTAAAATTTATCAGTCTTTGGCGCGAGCGGAGGGACGCGGGATTGGATGCCTCTAGCGCGAGGCATCGTTTCGAGGAATTTTTGGCGCGCGCGCGTCGTTTCCGAAAGATTTTTGCAGCCCAGACGAGACGGCAGCTGCGCGATGCGGGCGAGACGGCGGTGCTTGCCTTGGAACAAGGAGGCAGCGATGTGGCAGCAAGGATGATGAGGCTGTGATCGCTTCCTGTGACGGCATTCGCAAAAATGCGAGGGGGGGTTGACGCACGCCGCGCTAGTGGCGTAAAAGTTGCAGCGAGGGGGGTACGAATCTAAGCATCTATACATGAGGATGATCATGGCTCTTTCTTTTCTTTCTCTAACGAGGAGCGTTCACATTCCCTCTCTTGCGTCTTTGTCGAGGCTCTTGCCTTGGCAAAAAACCAGCCAATCGCCTGCTAGGGTTTCGGCAAGGGGGACAAAGAGCAAACGGGGGCTGTCTTCTTCCCCAACGCCTCTTGAGCGTATCGCCGAGGCAAGGCGGCAAGGAAAAAGCACTGTACACAGAGGAGCGAATCCTCGCTTGGAACGCTATCTCGCCAACACGCCTATTGCCTTGTGCCGAGACGAGGAATGGGAGAAGATGCCCGATGTTGGAAGGGAGATCGTCGATTGACAAGAACGCCGGAAGCTGGCGACATCGTCCTTTGCGATTTCACCGTTGGAGCGCAGGGGCGCGACATCAAGAAAAAGCTCCTGATAGGATTTTACAAGAAGTTCACAATGCTCTTTTCCTTGCGCTTGGTATAGACATGTAAAAAATATAACTAAAAAACAGCATCATTAATTTCCAATCACCCCTGTTGCGGTCACATTCTCGATCGAATCAAAAATCTGTTGCGTATAAAGGTAGAAATCTCCGCCAAAAATACCAATCATTGCATAAATCGTTAAAGCAACCGCCATCAACTTGAACGCAAAGGGCAAAGTCTGCTCCTGCACCTGCGTTAGTGCCTGAAGCAAGCTGATCAAAACCCCCACCAACGCAGCGGCGATCACAGGCGGCATGGAGGCGATCAAAACTAACTTCAACGCCTGACTCGTAAAACCATAGATAGAAACTAACTCCATAACAACGACGCTCCTTCTTGAAAGTTCGCTGCGCTCAAGGCGAAACCTGATAGCTCAATATCAACCCTTGAACCAGCTTTGTCCAGCCGTCGACGGCAACGAACAAAAACAGCTTGAAGGGTAGAGAAATCGTCACCGGCGACAGCATCATCATGCCTAGCGCCAACAAAATGTTGGCGACCACCATGTCCAAAGCGATGAACGGAAGGTAGATCAAAAACCCTATCTTGAACGCCTCGCTCAACTCCGTGACCGTAAAGGCAGGCAACAACACAAGGATTCTCACGCGGCTCGCGTCGATCGGCACTTGCCCCTGCCACAGCTTTTCCACCGTCTGTTCGAAGAAGACAACATGCTCTGGATCGGCGTGCCGCTCCAAGAAGGCTCCGATGGGCTCTGCGACGAAGCCCACGTGCGGCAGCAACGCGCCGTACTGGTCGAGAACTTGCTCGGCGCGTTGTGCAACATCGAGTCCTACGGGAAGCATGATGTAAGCGGACATGGTCATCGCCAAGCCGTAGATCACCATGTTGGGAGGGATCTGCTGAATGCCGAGGGCGTTGCGCACCAAGGAGAAGACGACCGCGATCTTGACGAAAGAGGTGACCGAAACGGCAATGAAGGGCAGCAAGCCCAGCAAGCCGATGCCCAGCAAAAAATCGGGGGAAACGGTAAGACCTTCCACCGCTTGCACTCTCTGGACGCGCTTCGCCTGCTTGACGGACGAAAGCCTGTGAGGCTTGCGTCAGCACTTCTCCTTCGGCTCTGCGAGCTTCAAAATGCGGAAGCCAACGCGACCGCCCAGCTCGACGAATTCTCCGAAAGCAAAGGCGTGTCCGCCGCTCTTGGCGACCACGCGGTCGAGCGCCACGCCGGGCATCTCGATCACGGAGCCCGTAGCCACATTGGCAAGCTTCGAGACGGGCAGCGTCACGCGTCCGACCTCGAAGTCGATGCGAACCTCCATGCTCTCGACGGGCGAAAGAGGGGGGGAGGCTGCAGGCACAGCATCGGGCGACGGCGCAACAGCTCTTGCGACAACCCCCGTATCAAAAGAAGCGGCGTCGGACGCGGCTCCCTCTGGTGCATCGGAGATGGTGTCGTCTTCTTCGGAGTGTCGCTCGGCTGTCGGCTCGAAGGCAGGCGCGTCGCTGTCCAATGCTGTTTCGGTGGCTGTCTCGTTGCTCATGGAACATTGCTCTCAAAGGGGTTTGCGCATGCCTCGATGACCTGCCTTGACGAGTCTAGTCAATTTTTGTTGAAAAACAATAATTTAATCTATAAAATCATAAGAATTACCAAGATAACATTCTACTATTTTTTTGCCAAGTCTTTCGGCAAAAGACGACGCAAGAGATGACGCAAAAGACGACCATGTCCTTTTTGAATCGCATCTCAGCAATATTCTCCGGGCGACAGGACATCATCCTGGCGGTGTTCGTGGTCTCGGTGATCTTCATGCTGGTGATTCCCCTGCCTACGCTCGTGATCGATATTCTGATCGCGCTCAACATCTCGATCGCCGTCATTTTGCTCATGGTCGCGGTGTATTTGGCGGCCCCCTTGGATTTCGCCGCCTTTCCCGCCGTGCTGCTGATCACAACGCTTTTCCGCCTCGCCCTTTCGATTAGCACGACAAGGTTGATTCTGCTGCAAGCCGATGCGGGTGAAATCATTCAAACCTTCGGACAATTTGTGGTCGGAGGCAATCTTGTCGTCGGGCTGGTGATCTTTCTGATTCTGACGGTCGTGCAGTTCATCGTCATCACAAAAGGAGCGGAGCGCGTGGCGGAGGTGAGCGCACGTTTCTCGCTGGACGCCATGCCCGGCAAGCAGTTGAGCATCGATGCGGATGTGCGTGCAGGTTCGCTGAGCGTGGAGGAGGCGAAGACGCAACGCAACAACATTCAACGCGAGAGCAAGCTCTACGGCTCGATGGACGGAGCAATGAAGTTCGTCAAGGGAGATGCGATCGCCTCGCTAATCATCGTGTTCGTCAACCTGCTGGGAGGGCTTGCGATCGGCACGCTTCAGCGCGGGCTGTCTTTCTCAGAGGCGATTCATCTCTACTCGATTCTGACGATCGGCGACGGATTGATCGGACAGATCCCCGCCCTGTTCATCTCGATCACCGCCGGCATCATGGTCACGCGGGTCACCGACGACAGCCAAAAAGCGAACTTGGGACGCGATATCGGAGAGCAAATCGGCAGACAGCCGAAAGCGCTGATTATCGCGGGCAGCATGCTTTTTGTTTTTGCGTTGATTCCGGGCTTCCCGTGGGCGGTTTTTTTGACGATGGCGCTCATCCTGACCTCGCCCGCCTTTGCGATGCTCTACGCGATGCGCAAGCGGTCGCACAAGAGCGTGGCACAGACAACGACGCATCTGACAACCCCCGCCGAAGCGACGGCAAACGGCGGCGATGCAGAGGCTGTGGCGAAACGCGCGCGCGACATCTTCTATCCGACCGTGCCTTTGTTGCTGGAGCTGCCGCCGCAGGTGTTGGAGCTCGACGAGCTTCCCGCCATCGAGAACACCGTCAACGGCTTGCGCCTCTCGCTCTACTATCGGCTGGGCGTCGCGTTGCCTGAGGTGGCGGTGCGTATCAACAGCGTTCTTGCGGAAGAACGCTATCGTCTCTTCGTAGGCGAGATTCCTACGAGCGAAGGCAAACTGAACGGCAGCAGCCTGTTTGCCTTCACGAGCGGTGAGACGCTCTCGACTTTCGCCGTACCGTACGAGAGGGGTCCCGATTTCATCCCGCGCCAAGAAACGCTGTGGGTGGCGCAAGAGCACGAGCGACGGCTTTCGGAAGCGAACATTCCCTACAAGAAACCCGTCTCCGCCGTTGCCTACCACTGCGAAGCGGTTGTGTCGCGCTACATTGGACAATTCGTCGGCATTCAGGAGGTGCGACACATGCTCGCGCACATGGAGGAGAGTTTTCCCGATCTCGTCAAGGAGGTTCAGCGCGTCTTGCCGATTCAAACGATGACGGAGGTGCTGCGCAGGCTTGTGCAGGAATATGTTTCGATCCGCGACTTGCGCGCCGTCCTCTCTGCGATCGTCGAGTGGGGAAGCAAGGAGAAGGATCCTGTTATGCTTGTCGAGCAGATTCGCTCGAGCTTGTCGCGTCAAATCAGCTTTCAGTATTCAGGCGGCTTCAACCTGTTGCCCGCCTTCCTGCTCGCCAACGAGGTTGAAGACAAGATTCGCAACGCCATCCGCCAAACCTCGGTTGCAAGCTACATCTCGCTCGAGCCCGAGGCGGCGAAACGCATCGTCAGCAACATCCGCGAGCGCACGCAGCAGGAAGGCGAAGTTGAAACGAATCCCGTTTTGGTGACCGCGCTCGACATTCGACGCTATGTGCGCCGTCTGATCGAATCGGAGCTGCCCGAGTTGCCCGTGCTGTCGTATCAGGAGATCGTGCCTGAGATCGCGCTACAGCCCTTGGGACGCATCGGCATGTGAGCATGAGCGAAACTTCGATCACACGCTCTTCCCTCCTTCCCCCTGCGCAGGTGGCAAGGCACGAGGCTGTACGCGCGAGCGCGCAGACGAACAGGATCGCCGTGCTTGCGCATCCGAACGCAGCACTGCAGGACATGCAAGAGGAGATATCGTTTGCCTTCGGCGAGCGGCTGGAGAAGCGCAACGCCGAGCAAGAAAAGGCGCAGGAGCGTAGCAAAAAGTTGTTGAAAGAATTTGTGGAGAAAATTCAAAAGGGACATGTCGTCGACGACAAGATACGCGAACCGCTAGAGCACAAGATCGAACAGAAGATGCCGTCGCTCTCGAAGCACGAGGACAGCGAGTTTGCATGGCAGCAGCTGAGAGAGCTCGCGGGCGACAAGGCTGCGCTTCTTGCAGCTTTGGAGGGCTTGCGTCAAAAAAGCGCGGTGCGCGGTGACAAGGTATCGGCAGAACGCTACGCCGCGATGGCGGAACGCTGTGCGCTCGCCTTCTCGTCGCACATCCGCGTTGCGATCAACCTTGGCGCGGAGATACGGGCTTTCGCCGCAGAGCACGATGTGCAAGCCGAGAAAGTGCTAGAGACTTACCGTTCCAATGTCGCCGACTACAGCGGTATTCTGCCCGCCGCGCTCGGACTGACCGAGACGCTGGGACTGGAGAAGAGCGAAGCGGGTGCAGCGTTCATTCGTCAAAGCGCGGGCAAAGAGATCGCCTTGCTGGAGCCTTCGGTCTCGCCCGAGCAGCTGTTGCATGTCTTGGCGGAGCTGAAGGGCTTGCAGGTTCTCGCCACCGTCAAAGAGCAGGTAGCCCTTCACCGCGAAGCGATGGCGCGGAGCGAACAGATAGAGAAGGGGGAGGAAAAGGCGACGCAGGAACAGGGGACACAAGAGAAGACCGCAACAAGGGTTGCGGAGAAGACAGCGACAAAGCCCGCTCCGCCGCGTTCAGGGATTGCAACCCTGAGCGACGAGTCTTTGGTGAAGGGGGTTTTTCACAGCGCGGTGGCGCCGCAACGTTTTGCCGAGCGTCTCGACGCGCCGGCAAGCCGTGCTTACAGCGAGCAGCCCTCAGGGCTTGTGCGACATTTTCAAGGTTTGCACAAGATTTTCAAGGGTTTGCCGGACTATGCCTTTGTCGGTCGCACCGAGAAGCAACGCGCGCTCTTGCCGTTGGAGACACGCCTCGATCGTCTGGTGGCGCAAGAAAGGGAGGCTGTGCTGTGATCGACAGGGAACGATGGCTGGAGGCGTTGAAGGGAAGCCCCACCGAGGATACGGAGGGTGCTATGGGATTTCATCTTCCGCCGCACGGCAGCCTCGTCTTGCACGAGGAGGAGGCAAGAGGCGAGGCGATGGGGGGGCGCGGGGCGGGGCGCGAGGCGGGGCGCGGGGCGGGGGAAGGGGGCGAGGCAACCCTGATGCGCCTGGTTTGCGAGGAGGCTACACGCGATACGGCGGAGCTGTTGATGCAAGCGCGAAAGCTGGACGAGTACGTCCGCGCCCGCAAATCCAATAGAGAGGGGGGAGAGGAGGGTTTGTCGTTGCCGCTCTACGCTTCTGCGACGCCGAACGGCAGGCTTGTTGTCAACTTCTGCGCTTGCTCGCCTTTCGACGAAACCCTTGAAGCAGTGGCGGCGCTCGACAGGTTCCTCGCGGACAATCCGCTCGGCGTCGAGGCGACAAGATGACGGCTTACCGCCTGCGCATTCTCAGCGGCAGGCACGAGGGTGCCGAGCTGCCGCTAACACCACGCCGCTACTCGCTCGGCAGCAGCGAGGACAACGCGCTCATCCTCTCCGACGATGCGATCGCCGAGCATCACCTCTCCTTCTTCTTCGCCGACGGCGAGCTCTCGGTCTTGCAAGCCCCGGGAGGGTTGCGCATCGACGGCAAAGTGGTCGATACCTTCCCTATCGATGTCGCTCCGTTCCAAATCATGACGCTCGCGGGTTCGGACGAGGAAGACAACATCAGCCTCGCCTACGGCGCGGACGCAAGCGTCTCGGACGCAAGCGTCGCGGAGGCAAGCGTCGCGGACGCAGCCGCCGAAAAATCGAGCGACAGCAATCTGCCCGCGCTGCGTTCCTGGCCCGAGCGCGAACGCATCGTAGCGTTGCTGTCGGCAGGGAGCGGAAGCGTCGATCCGAAGGTTCGACAGGCGAAGAAAAAACTCGGCGCGCTTTCCAGGCTCAGTCCGAAGAAAAGAAAGATACTGGTGCGGAGCTCGCTCGCGCTCGGAGCTGTGGCAAGTGTCTCGATCGCCGTCGTCGTCGCAACATTGCTATGGCTCGATCCCGCGCGCCGCCAAGCCGAGCGCATGCAACGGGTAGAGGCGAGCTTGGAAAAAGAGCTCGAAGCCAAGCCGGTCGGCGAACGCACCGTCCGCATCACTCAAGGACAGGAAGGCGAGATCGTGCTGACGGGCTATGTGGAGACGGAAAAAGAACTGGTGCGACTGCGAGGGATCGCCTTCGAATCGGGGTTGCAAATCCGCGTTGTCAGCAAAGAACAGCTGCGCGCAGCTTTGGAGGTGATCGCGCGACAATACGGGCTTTTCGCCAAGTTCCACCTGTTTGCAATCGAGGGGGACAATGCCAAAAAGGACGAGGGCGAGAAGGGCAAGGCGTTGGCTACCTCACAAGAATCTACAAAAGATTCTGCGAAAGATTCTGCGAAATATCCTACGAAATATCCTTGGACGCAGCTCTTTCGCTTGCGTCTGGAGGGCTTCATCGATCGTGAACGTCAGCTGGAGGAGTTTCGAGACGCGCTCGCCAGCGACCTGCCCTACATCACGGAGATCGAGACGGACATCACGACCAGCACGGCGATCTTGTCCGGTCTGCGCCGTCTTCTTGCGCACAACGCCGCGTTCGGCGGCGTGGCGCTGGAGCTGGAAGAGGGACGGCTGTTGTTGCAAGGGGCTGTTTTCGCCAGCTTCCACGACGAGTTGCGCACGCTGTTGGAGCATCACTACCGCTCGTTGCCATACCACCCGCTCACCACAGATCGCCTGACGCTTGTTCCCCCCCTGCAAGCCTCGATCACCGCCCTGCTTTTGGGCAGGCAGCGCGCCGTCGATCTCAGGTTAAGCAAGGAGGGCAGGTCCAAGCGCTACCGCATCGGCGAGAGAATCGACGACGACAAGACGATCGTCGCGATTGCCCACAACGGCATCCTCCTCTCCTATGCAGATCAAACCGTAGGGCTGCCGATAGCAACCCCCGCGCTGCCTGCGCTTGAACAGGATGCAACAGAAACGGCGAAGGCGGAAAAAAGCGAGAGCGTCGATAGCAAGAATGCCGAGAAGCCAAACGACAAGAACAAAACCGACCAGAACAAGACCGACCAGAACAAGACCGACCAGAACAAGACCGACCAAGAGGAAGTGCCATGAGCGACATTTCACGCACGCCAGCAGCATCGCAACAGACGCAACAAGAACAATCCGTGTCGCAAGAACAATCTTCCCAAAAGGCTCCACAAGAAGCTCCACAAGAGGCGCAACGGCGTTTTGCGCAAAAGCTGAAGAAAGAGCGCGACGAAAAATCTTCTGCCAAGGAATCGTCCAAGGAAGCGTCCAAGGAATCGTCCAAGGAATTATCCAAGGAATCATCTAGGGCATCAAGCAAGGAATCGACCGAGGCATCCGCCAAAGCATCCGCCAAAGCAGATGAGAAGCAGCAACATCTCAGCAACATCGTGCGACAAGCCGCCGAGAAGGCGCAGAAAGCAAGCGATCACCCGCCCTCGCAAAGTCTTGACGAGGAGGTTGCAAAGCATTCTTCGGAAGAGCAAAGCAAGGCATCCTCAGACAAAGCCGATGCCATCCTGCAAGGCCTGCAACCCCAATCGACAACAAGCCCCGCAGCACAACAGACGCAACAAGCGAGCGCACCCGTAGACTCCTCCAACCGTTTGCTGGAGGAGTTTCAAACCGTTGCAGACAGAGTCATGCACACAAGCCAAAGCCTGCAACAAGGCGGCAGCGTGCGCTTGCAGCTCAGCGGCAATGTGTTGCCCGGCACTTCGGTCACCTTCTCGATGGTCGCAGGCGCGTTGCATGTCACCTTCTCCGGCAACAACAAGAAGAGCCTCGCCAAAGTGCGCGAGCACGAAGCGGGGCTAACCTCGCATGTGCGGCGGCATAGCGGTGTCGATATCGTTGTTGCAACCGAAGACCAGTCTGCGCCCGACCAGCAGCAAGAAGGGTCGCCGTCAGAAGGGTCTCTCTAAGAGACGCAAGCAACGCATGGCGAAGAAAACGACCCGCGTCAAACAGGAGACAATTAAAGAGGTCGCAGGCATCGATGCCCGCATCGTTGCGAACGGTCGCGCGTGGCAGCAACACCAGCCCCCCTCCCTTCCCCAAGCGGTCGCGGCGGCGGAAGTTTCTCGTCTGCTCGCGCTTGCAAACGGCGCGGAGGTGACGATAGCAGGAAGGTCGTGGCGTTGCCGTGCGCAACAGCTCCTTCCTGCAGCCCAAAGTACTGCCAAAAATACAACCAATAGTAGTGTCAAGAGTGTCGCCAATAGCGACGAGCGCACGCTCGCTCAATATCGTTGGTCGCTGCTGCTCTCGCTTGGCGGCGTTTCCTGCTTGTGTCGCACCGAGCTGCCGTCGAGCGTGCGCGCCGAGCTGGAGACGATGAGCGAGCCTTACCGTTTGGAAGAGCTGCCCGCCTCCGTCGCTTTAGGGTTGCTCTCGCTTGCGCTGTCTCCTGTGTTGCAGGAGCTTTTTCTCGTGGAGTGTCGGCTCGTCGAGCATAACCTTGTTGGGCGTGGGCTGGGTGTAGAGAAGAAAACCTGCGCCAAGGACGAGGTCGCCTTTCGTATCGAGGCGACGCCTGTCGCGCAAGAAGGCGCGGAGGATCCTTCGTGCGCGCCCGTATTTCTGCATGTCTTTTTGGCTGCGAGCGATTTGGAGGCTTTCGGTCGAGCCTTCGGTCGAGCTTTGCGCGTCAAGCGGCTACGGAGAAGGTATCCGCCCAATCTCTACACGACTTGGAAGCTGGACGGCGGCGCAACCAGTATCAGCGTCGAAGAGTTTCGCGCGCTTAGAGAGGGGGATGTGCTACTGCTCTCCTGAGCTCGCGTCTTTGTCCGTCGCTTGTTCGTGCGTCGTTTCTCTGTCCGTCGCTTGTTCGCTTGCCTCTTGTTCGCTGGCATCTTGTTCGTTTTCCTGTTCGTGTTCGTCGAGAGTTTTTCCTTCGGCGTCCTTTCGAGAGCAGGTAGCCAGAGTTTGTTCCAGTCTCTGTGTGATGCGTCGCAGATCGGCGCGCACGGCATCGCTGATGGGTTGTAATTGCGCGGTTGGAGTGTTTTTCTCTTCGTCTCTCCCTTGGTCTTTTCCTTGGTCTCCCCCTTGGTCTCCCCCTTGGTTTTCCTCTTGATTGTTCTTTTGGGGCTGCTCGGTTTTTTTGTCTGCGTTTGGTGGTCGCGCTCGCGCGCGCAACACTTTTTGCGCGCCTCGAAGGGTGTAGCCTTCGACATAGAGCAGGTCTCGGATTTGGAAGAGCAGGCGTACGTCCTCGCGTCGATAGTAGCGTCTGCCGCCGCTGCGCTTGAGGGGAGCGATCTGCTTGAACTTCGTTTCCCAAAAGCGGAGCACATGGGTTTTTAAGCACAACAAGGCTGCAACCTCGCCGATCGGTCGATAGATGCTGCCTTCTGTGGGAGGGTCGCTTTCGTGCATGGCGGTCTTCATTCGATATTCCTTCGGGAAATGTCGCTTCTACGGCGAGCGCATCGCGTCGGTCGTAGCAGCTCTGATTCTGGCGCGTAACGAGGGGCTGGGACGAAAGGAGACGACCTTGCGCGGCGCGATCGGCACGCTTTCGCCCGTCTTCGGATTGCGTCCCTCGCGCGCGCGTTTGTGACGCACTTGGAACCTTCCGAAGGAGGAGAGCTTCGCCTCGCCCTGAGCTGCGAGAAAGTTCGATAGGATGTCGAGCATGTCGTCGATCAAGACCTTGCTCTCGCGGCGAGAGAACCCAAGCTTCTCCTGCGCGACTGTCGTCAAAGAATCTCGCGTCACCGTGCTAGTGGTCGCAGCTCGCTTTTCGGTCATCCCTCTCATCCTCGCGAGCTTGCGAAAATCGAGGTATGGAAATCGAGGTATGCCAATTGGGTACGCAATACTGGGTATGCAAATCGAGTGATGCAAACTGAGTTATAATAGCCCCTATGAAGAACAAAAGGCAACCCCTCGCAGCCCGCGACGCTTCCAGCGCCGATCCTTTGGACGATCCTCTGTTCGAAGCGCTGTTGCAAGGATCCAGGCGCGCGCTTGCGCAGGCGATCACGCTGAGTGAATCGCAACGCGCGGATCTGCGCGCGCGTGCGCGAAGGCTGTTGCGCGCGCTCCGAGCGCGGACAAGTGCGACGGCAACCCAAACGGCAACTCAAACGGCAGATCAAACGGCAACTCAGTCGACGCGTCGCATCGGTATCACCGGCGCGCCTGGCGCGGGCAAGTCGACGCTGATCGCCGCACTCTGTCGACATCTGTTGCAACGACAGGAAGGCTCGCTTGCCGTTCTCGCCTCCGATCCGTCGGCGGTTGCAGGCGGCGGCGCGGTGCTCGCCGACAAGACTCGTATGGGAGCGCTCGTCGCCGAGCAACGAGTTTTCATCCGCCCCTCGCCCGCAAGCGCGGAACGTTCGCTGACGAGGGGTTTGCTGGAAAGTCTGCTGCTGTGCGAGACTTGCGGCTATCACACCTTGCTTGTCGAATCGGTCGGCACAGGACAAGCCGAGACCGCCATCGACGACTATGTCGATTGTCTGCTACTACTGCTTGCCCCCGGCAGCGGCGACGGCTTGCAAGGCATGAAACGGGGGCTTATGGAACTTGTCGATATTCTTGTCGTCACCAAAGCCTGCGGCGCGCTTGCGGCGCAGGCGCACAAAACCCTTGAGGACTATCGCAACGTTGTCTCCGCGCACGATGCGCGCACGACACGATACCTCGTCTGCTCGGCGGAGGACGGCGTGCAAGTAGAGGCTTTGTGCGCTCAGATCGACGCTTTCTTCAACGAACATTCTGCGCAAGCCTTGCAAGAACGCCGTTGTTTGCAGCGAAAAAACCTCTTCTTGCGCGCCTTTGCGGAAGAATCTGTCGACGACGCGCTTCGCAGCGCGGTGCGGCGGAAGGCGTTCTGCGAGATCCTCGACGGGTTGGGAAACGCAGAGAACGCTTTGGAAAACGACGGGCTTCTACCCGCAGAGCTGGCTGCCGAGTGCTTCGCAGCTCTCGAGTTCAAGCAAAAGAAGTGAAAAAAGAGAAGTGAAAAAACGAACGCCTTTCGTGACGAACATCTGTTGTTGTAACGAACATCTGTTGCAGCTCGCGCTTGTGCCTTTTCGCTAGCACGCGCTTACGCGGGGCGCTTGTGCCTTTTCGCTGACACGCACTTGCGCGAGACTTTTGCTTGCTCAAGCCTTTTGGATATCGCCCATGAAGACTCGGATGTGCTGTTCCAACGCGCTCGCTTGCGATCGCAAGTGGTCGACGCTCTGAGAGAGCTCTATGGCGGACTTGTCCGCGCCCGCCGATGCCGTATCGACGGTGGTGAAGCTGGTTTGGATCGTCGCCACATTGTTCGCCGCCTCCAGCATGCTCCTTGCCACCGCCTCGCCCGTTTGGCGCTGCTGCTGCATGGTCTCGGAGATTCCTGCGACGACGGTCTCGGCGTTGCGTACCGTCGTACGGATCTCGTCCAACACCTGCAACACCTCGGCAGAGCTTGTCTGCAGGTTTTCGATCAACCCTGAGATTCGCTCTGTCGCTTTCGTCGTCTGATCGGCGAGATTTTTGACCTCTGCGGCGACGACGGCAAATCCCTTCCCCGCCTCGCCTGCACGCGCCGATTCGATGGTGGCGTTGAGCGAGAGAAGGTTGACCTGCCCTGCGATATCCTGAATGAGCTGTACGACCGAGCCGATCGAATCGGATGCGGAAGCGAGAAGTTTGGCGGAGCGGTCGGCTTTCTCGGTACTGGTGACGCTTTGGCGAATGACGAGCGTCGATTCCTGCGCACGACGGTTGATCGTATCGAGCGCTTGCGTGAGCCGCGCGATCTCTTCTGCCGCACCGCGCACGCGCTGAGTGGTGTTGGCGACGCGCGGCAGCATCTCTTGCGTTGCCTCGCGCGCCTGTCCTGCTTGTCGTCGCATCTCGTCGGATGTCTGCACCAGGTTTCCTGTCGCGCCCGCCAGCCCTCCTGTCGCGCCTTGCACTTTCTCTTGGAAGTCGATGACCAGTCCTTCCAGTCTGCGACTTCTCTCTTCGTCCATGCGCCTTGTGTCGCTGCGTGCCTCGCTCAAGCCGCGCGCGCCGCGCGCGCGTTCGACCAACCCCTTCAGCATTCGAGCATACTCGCCCAAGTGGTCGTCGCGCTCCAGGTAGGGCAGGTTGCGCTCTCCGCGCTGAAAGGGGATGAGGCTTGCGAGCAAGAGTCCGAAGCCGCGTCGTCTCCCGTCCTGCTTGGTGACCAGCAGCTGCCCTGCAAACAGGCACAACAGCGAGAAGGCAAGCACGACAGCGATCGCCAAGCGCGACAGAAAGGTTGCCTGCGGCGGCAGGTCCGGCGGCGCGGCGGGCTCAGCTTGCGCTTCCCCCTTGCCGACCGAGATATGCTCTGCTTCGGCGACGACGAGTATCCATTGTTCGTCGAGCAGGTTGAACGAGCGGAAGTAGATGAACCTGTGTTGCTCGCTACCCTGCTCGCCTTCGATCGCCGTTGCGCCCAAGGACTGGGAGCGGACGAAGGCTTGCCGCAGCCATGCGCGAATTTCGGTGAATTTTTTCCCTTCGCCCAAGAGCTGTATCGTGCCTCTGGGATCGATGAAAAACAGCTGCTTGCGATGCAACTCGCCGACATAGCCCGAACGCAACAGGAGTTTTTCGAACATCTGCTCGCGCGACTGAAACAACAACAAGGTTCCCGTCAAGGTACGCTCGGCGCTCAGCATCGGTAGCGCGTAGAAGGCAAAGGGTGTATCAGGTTCGATAGTGGTGGAGGAGCGCGTATGGCTTGCAAAGAAGAGTTGCGTGCCGCTGTCGATCTTAGCCGCCGCTTCGCCCGGCAAGAGCGGCGAGCCTTGCTCGACGGCAAACAGGACGGCGCGGCGATAGAGACCTTCCAACAGGTCGCCCGTCGCGTCGCCGACCACTTGGCGCAAGGACAGGGAGGGTTCGCTCTCGAAGGAAACTGCTTCCTCCGCCTCGCTACCCCCGTCTACTTCGTTGCCCTCGTTGCCCTCGTTGCCCTCGCTACTCTCGTTGCCCTGGCTACTCTCGTCTCCTTCGCTGTCCTCGCCACCTTCTCGAAAGTCGACCCCCACAAGCGCCTCGTTGCCGCTGGCGACGAAGACCACCTTGCCCTCGACATTCACGATCAACATCTCTTGGAGGAAGTTTGCGCGCAAGAACTCTTTTGCCGCCTCTTCAGACGACAACAGGTCGGTAGCAATCTCTTGCGCTTGCTCTCCTTGCGCTTGCTCTCCTTGCGCTTGCTCTCCTTGCGCTTGTTTTTCTGCGTTCGCCAGAGCCTCGACATAAGCGCGCAGACGCGGTGCTGTCGCCAGCGCGCGCAAATTTGCTCCCCAATTGTCGAGATTGGATGCGACTTGCCTTTCGGAGAGTTCTACCAACATACGGAATTGCCTGTCCTCTTCCTTGCCTAAAATTCGCTGTGTTCGCGTGCTGCTCTCTTGCGCGAATTGTCGGAAGAACTGCAAGCCGCCGACGACGCAAAAGATCACGATCCCTATCACCAGCAGGCTGCCGATGATCCACGGCGTGCGCAAAACCTTGTAGGCTTTGCGCCATCCTGACGAAGCGTCTTGCGGCGCGGCTTGTCGCGTATGTTGCCGCGTGCTTTGGTGGAGTTGTACGCTTGTTTGTTGTCTCGGTCTGTGTTCGACGGCGACGATTTGTCTCGCATCCCCTTGTCTTGCATCCTTTTGTCTTGCATCCTTTTGTCTTGCATCCTTTTGTCTTGCATCCTCTCTCGCTACGCCGCTCCCACGGAGAACCGCAAAGGGAAAGACGAGCGTCTTTTTGCAAAACGACGCTATGGCTGTCAGGGTGGCTGTCAAGGGTTTCAGGATTTTTTCCATCGCGAGTCCACGCTTGCGCTGCCTCCTTCTCGTACTATGTTCTGCATATTTTGCAGTCTAGCACAATATTGCTGTTCGCTGTTGTCATTCTGCTGCGGGTCGCGCCTGCTGGACTGCCTCTTCCAAGGCGACGGAGACGATTTTGCTGCACCCTGGCTCTGGCATGGCGACGCCGTAGAGTTGCAAGGCGCGGCTCATGGTGTGGCGGTGGTGCGTGATGACGAGGAATCGCGTTTCGTGTTGTCGCGCGATGTCTTCGATCAGGTCGCAGAATCGCGCGACATTGGTGTCGTCGAGCGCGGCGTCGACCTCGTCGAGGATGCAGAATCCTCCTCCTGCGACGGAGAAGACCGCCAAGACGAGCGCGATGGCGATGAGGGACTTCTCTCCGCCCGAAAGCACGCTGAGGGATTTGAGTCGTTTTCCTGGCAGCGCTATTTGTATTTCCAGCCCCGATGTGATGGGGTCTTCGGGGTCGGAAAAGAAGAGCTTCGCCTCACCTCCGCCGAAGAGTCGTTCGATGAGCGCTGCGAAGCGTAGCTCTGCCTCCCGCTGTACGCGCACCAATTTTCCAGACGCCTCCTCCTCCAGCTTCCGCACCGACAGGCGCAGCTTCTCCAAAGCCTCTGCAACATCGGCGTGCTGCCGCTCGGTCTGCTCGTGCTCTTCGCCTAGGCTTTTCAACGCCTGCTTCGCCGTGAAGTTGATTGCGCCCAAGCGCGCGCGTTTGTCTTGGGTGGAGCGTCGCGCGGCTTTCTGCACCTCAACGCTCTCGGAGAGGAAGGAGGCATCGATATCGTAGCGTTGCCGCAGCTCGGACAGCGAACAATCCATCTCTTCCTGCGCACGAAGCGCCAGCCTTTGGCGTGCGAGCGGCAAGGGCTCGGCTTGTGTCATCAAGCGCACCGCCTCCTTTTCCGCCTCTGCGTTTTTCACGCAGCACAACCGATGCTGCTCGCGTAGCCGCGCGACCTTACCGCTTGCAATCTCCGAGTCATTCTTTCGCTCTCGAAGCAAGCCTTCGGCACGGCGGTGGAGCGTGCGTTGTTCGGACAGCGTCTTCTGTTCTTGCAACGGAGGCTCTTCGATCCTGATCGCCTCGCTTTCGATCGCATGCAGGCTTTCGACGCTGCGCTGCAAAATCTGGTGATGCCGTTCTTTCAAGGCACGCAGACGTTGCTCGTTCGAGACGCGCGCTCGTTGCTCGTCGCGCGCGCGTGCCTGCGAGGCTTGCTCGCGCTGCTGTTCTGCAAGCAGCCTGCCCTGCTCCTCCAACAGGCTCTCGCGCTTCGAGGTCAGATGCGCCTGCTCGTCTGCAAAACGCTCGCGCTGACACATCTCCTGCAAGCCCTGCTCTGCCGAGCGTTCTTTTGTGCGTGCATCCTCCAAGCCGAACGAAAGCTGCTGCTGGTGCGCGTGATAGCGCTCCTGCTCCTGCGCACGCGCCTCTGCGCGACGCAGGCATCGGCGCAGCTCCTGCAAGGCTTTCCCTTGCCGAGCCTGCTCGTCCAATGTCGTGCGCATGCGCTCGCGCGTCTCCGCAAGCCTGCTTGCCGTGTTCGCTGCCTGCTCCTCGTGCTTGCGTACGGCTTGCGCCAAGTCCGCCTCGCTTTTCGTCAAGTCCTCCTTGCGTTTCTCTTTTTGCAAAAAGGCACGAAAGCGTTGCTCCGACGCCGCTGCCAGCTCGGCGCTAGTGGCAAGTCCGTCCCAACGCCAGCACGAGCCGTCGCGCGCGACAAGACGCTGTCCGCGCGACAGAGCCTTCTGCAAGACCTCCCCTTCGCGCGTCGATCCAACAAGCCCGATGCACGCCAAACGTTCCCGCAGCGGCGCAGGAACAAGGCTTGTTCCCACAAAAAGCTCTTCCAGACTGACGACACCCGCAGGCAAGGCGGGGGGGGGGGCTTCGGGAGGCGGAAGGTTTTTCCACGCGCGCCAAAGTTTGACGACTTTCTGCTGCTTGTTTTCTATCTGCTTTTCTTCCGCTTGTTCTTCCAAGCTTGCGAACAGGTCTTCGCCGAGCGCGCCGAACAGAGCGAGTTCGAGCCCTTCGGGAATGTTCAAATCTGCGACGAGGGGGCTGCCTTCTGTATCCGTCTTCGTCTCCGAATCTGTCTGGGTATCTGTTTGGGTATCTGTTTGGGCAAAGGACGAGGATGCCTCACGGTACAGGTCGCGGTTTCTGTCGCGTTGTGCCATGAGCGCAAGGTGATGCGCGCGATGGCGTGCCTCCAGCTGCTCGCGCTCTTGCGACAATGCCTCTTCTTCGCTGCGCAGGCGCGGCAGCGTTTTGCTCTGCGTCTCTTGCGCGTGCGCCTCGGCTTGTCGCACCTCTTCTGTGAGAGATTGCAAGTCTTCGATTGGGTCTGGGTGTGCGCTGTCTTCGAATGCATTTTCGGATGCGCCTTCGGATGCATCTTCGGATGCGTTTTCGGATGCATTTTCAGATTCCTGCGTCCGTGTTTTTTTGCCAATTTTTTCGGTAAGTTTTGCGAGTTCTTTCTCCAGCTGCTGCTTCTGCGAGCGCGACGCGGCAAGGCGTTCCGAGAAGATGGCGCCCCGCCTGTCGAAGTCGCTTAACGCGGATGCGAGCTGTTTCAGCCGCCGCTCGATGACGACAAGCTCCTGGGTGATTTTGCTCAAGCCTTTCTTCCGCGTGCGCGAGGAGTCAGGGTCGTTTTTTTCTTGCGGGCGATTTTTCTCCGCCTCGCTCATCCCCTCTTTCTGCAATTGTTGTTGCGCCTCGTGCCACAGCCCTTCGATCTCTTCGAGGGCGCGCTGCTGTTCGTCGCGCACGCGCGACTGGTCGCGCTGTCGCTGTTTCAAATCTTTTTTGCGCTGCTCGTTTTCTCGCTGCGATCGTTCCAAGAGCACCATATCCTGAGCGAGTCTTTGGCATCGCGCGGCACTTTCCATCTCGCACTTTTCTGCTGCGCTCTGCTGCTCTTGTCCCTCCAGCATCTCTGCCTCGATCTTGGCAAGCGCAGCACGCCCTTGTAGGCTCTGCTGCTCGTGCGTTTTCTGCAGGCTTTCGAGCGATCGTGCCGTTTTCTCCAGGGCTTCTTCTTCGCGCGCCAAGTCGGCGGCTTGCCAGCGTTTGATCTGTTGCGAGAAGGTTCGATAGCGCTCGGCGCGTGCCTCGTCGGCGCTCAAGGTTTGCAGACGTTTGGCGATCTCTTGCAAGCGGTCTTCGACCCGCGCCAAGATCGTCTGCGTGTTGTCCATGGAAGCCAGCGCTTCGCTGCGCCGCGCGTACATTCCTCGTACGCCTGCCGCCTCTTCGATCAACTGACGGCGTTCGGCGGGCTTCGCTTCGACCAGTGCCGCGACCCTTCCTTGAGCGATGATCGCCGAGGCGTTCGCCCCCAGTCCGATATCGGCGCACAGCGTCTGCACCTCGCGCGCTAGGACTTCCTTGCCGTTGATGCGGTAGGTCGAGCCGCCGCCCGTCTCGATGCGTCGCGAGAAGGCGATGGTGCGCTCGCGCTGCAAGCGCGCCAAAGAACCGCTGTTGGGATTGCTATTGGAACTGCTGTTGGGATTGCTGTTCGATACCGCTTCCGCCGTCGGAGTTGAACTTGAACTTGAACTTGAGCTTGAGCTTGAACTTGAGCTTGAATTTGGGTTCGGATTTTCGATCGTCAAGGTCACCTCTGCGCGCGAGAAAGGAGGACGCTCGCTGCTTCCGCTGAAGATCATCTCGTCCATCTCGGCACCGCGCAGCTGGCGCGCCGAGCTTTCGCCCATGACCCATCGCAAGGCTTCGACGATATTCGACTTGCCGCAGCCGTTCGGTCCGACGATGGCGCTTATGCCTTGCGTGAAGGCGATCTCCGTAGGCTCGGCAAAGGACTTGAACCCCGACAGTTTCAAGGAGACAGGATACACGATCCCCAAACCTCCGCTTCCGCCTGCCTCCAGGCTTCCGCCTGCCTCCAGGCTTCCGCCTGCTTCCAGGCTTCCGCCTGCTTCCAGGCTTCCGCCTGCCTCCAGGCTTCTGCTTGTTTCCAGGTTTTGACGAGCCGAACGCGCGGCACTACAAGCCCTCTGCGTTCAAGCTCTTTTCGATGGCACGTTCGATGTTTTTCTGATTCAACGCTCCCGACAGATTTTTGCCCGCAACGACGATCGAAGGCGTCGAAGAAATTTTGTAGCGTTTTTGTCCCGCCAGCTGCTCTTCGAGGACGGCGCGTTCCAAAGCCTCGTCTTCGAGACAAGCCTGCGCACGCGCACGATCGATTCCGACCAACGCGACGACAGCAAACAACCCCTCCTGCGGCTGCTCGCTTCTCATCCACTTGTGCTGCCTTTCCAGCATCGCGCCAATGAGTTTGTCGCGTAGCGTTTCGCCGCCGCAACGCGCCAACACCGCTGCTTGCAACGCCAAGCGGTCCAAGGGAAAGTCACGATAGACGAAGTCGACACGCTCGTGTTGCAACGATCCCTCCGCCAATTTCGGATAGATCTCTCGGTGAAAGACTACGCAATGCGGGCATGTGAGCGACAAGTATTCTTCGACGACAACCCTTGAGTTTTGCTTTGAGCTTTGCGTCGCGGTTTGCCCTGAAGCTTGCCCTAAAGCTTGCCCTGAAGCTTGCCCTGGCGCTTGCTCGTTTGTGCCTCCGAAGGCGACGAAGCCTACTCCCGCGATCAGCATCAGGAGCACCACCCCCCCCAGCCCCGTCCTTACGAGTGCCTTCTTCTTTGGAGTTGAAATGTTGAAGCGCATGGGGTCGTCTCCTCGTCTGCCGCGAGCGTTGATTCTACAGGATTGTCGGTCTTTCTTCCAGCGCGAAAGGCTTGAGAGGCGTTGCTGTCGGAAGTTTTCCCCTTTTTTCTACGCTCTCTACCACCTGATCAATGCGCCGCCCCATGCGAATCCTCCGCCCATGGCGGTGAGAGCGACCAGGTCTCCCTTTTTGACGCTTCCTTGCTTGCAGGCGTGATCGAGCGCTGCGGGAATTGTTGCAGCAGAGATGTTTCCATGGTCTTCGACCGTCGAGACGACGCGCGCCTCCTCGATTCCCAGCTTGCGTGCAACCCCGCTCATGATGCGACTGTTCGCCTGATGCGGCACCAGCCAGGCGATGTCTTGCACGCTCAAGCCGTTGCGCGCGAGCAGCAGTGCGACGCTTTGCGACATCTTGTCGATCGCCTCTCGGAAGACGACATTGCCCTGCATTTTCAAATGTCCGACTCTGTCGCTCGAACCCGCTCCGCCGTCGACATAGAGCTGCTCGTAGAATCCGCCGTCGGTCGCCAGCATGATATCGAGGATTCCGCGTTGCGTTGCGCTCGTCGTCTTTTCTTGCGTCTTTTCTTGCGTCTTTTCTTTTGTTTTTTCTTGCGCCTCCAAGACGAAGGCTCCTGCGCCGTCTCCGAACAGGACGCAAGTGCTGCGGTCTGTCCAGTCGATGATGCTGCGCGAGTAGATCTCCGCCCCTACGACCAGCACACGCCGCGCCTGTTGCAGCCGTATCATGTTCCACGCGCTATGCAGCGCAAAGACGAAGCCTGCGCAGACCGCCTGTACATCGTATGCGGGAACGGGTTTGCCCACGCCCAGCTTCTGTTGGAGCCGCGCGGCGGTTGCGGGGAAAGTGTTTTCGGGCGTCGTCGTCGCCAAGACGATTGCATCGATCTGCTGCGCGCTGCATCGTGCAGCAGTCAAAGCCCTCTCTGAGGCTTTGAGCGCCAAATCGGAAGTGCTCTCTTCTGGGTCTGCGATGTGTCGCTGTCGAATTCCTGTGCGCGTACGGATCCACGCGTCGTCGGTCTCCAAGTCTTGCGCGAGCTCTTTGTTCGTCAAGATGCGTTGCGGCAGGTAGGCACCGACACCGGCGACCACGACAGAAGTGGCACGAGGCTGTTCGTTCACGACGCGCGTCGCAGCCAGTGCTTCGCCGTGTTGTCAAGGCGCATTGTGCGGCGCGGCTTGAGAAGTCGAGGATGCAGAGCGGCGGTCGTTTTGCTTTTGTCGTTGGGTTTGTCGCAGTTGCTCCTTGATGCGCGCCATGAATCCTCTTCTGACGACATTGATGCCGAGCGAGGCTGCGTTTGCAAAGCCGAGCGCGTCGGTTCCACCGTGGCTCTTGATGACGAGCCCGTCGAGCCCCAGCAAGACGGCACCGTTGTAGTTTCGGGGATCGACGCGCCTTTGCAAGCGGCGCAGAGCGCTACGGGCGAAGAGGTATCCGAGTCTTGCAAACAGGGAGGAGCGAAACATTTCTTGCAAGAAGAGCAGCATGGCATTGGCAGTGCCCTCCATGGCCTTGAGCGCGATGTTGCCGCTGAAACCGTCGGCGACGACGACATCGACTCTTCCCGACAGGAGGTCGTCGCCTTCGACGAAGCCGCAGTAGGAGAGCAGTTCGGAATTTTCTTCGAAGAACTTGGCGGCTTGTCGAACCTCCAAACGTCCCTTGATAGCCTCAGCGCCGATATTCAGCAGCCCTACGCGCGGATTGGCAACGCCGAGCCCTGTGCGAGCGAAGGCGTCGCCCATCAGCGCGAATTGTACGAGCATTTCTGTGCTGGAATCGACATTGGCGCCTGAGTCGAGCAACACGGTCTCTGCGTTGCGATTGATGAAATAGCAACAGATGGCAGGGCGCAGGATGCCCGTCAGCATGCGCAAGCGGAACTTGGCGAGCGCCATGAGCGCGCCCGTGTTTCCTGCCGAGACGATACAATCGGCTTCGCCATCGGCGACGGCGCGGATGGCGCGCCCCAAGCTCGATTCTCTTCCGTGGCGCAACGCTTGGGCAGGGGGGAGGTCGGACTTGATGACATCTTCCGTGTGCCGAACTTCGCTGCGTTCGCAGAGGAAGGGCGACGCCTTGAGCAAGGGGTCCAGTTGCTCCTTTCTGCCGAAGAAGAGAAAGCGACTGTCGGGGTTGCGCTCGGCGGCGCGGCGTGCGCCGTCTACCACCATCCCCGGCGCCTTGTCGCCGCCCATGGCATCCAGTGCCAAACGTGGTGCCAAACGCGGCGAAAGAGCTGAGGCAGCATCAACGCTCAAACCGTTGCCGTTCGCCATCACCGCAACTCAGGAATCGTGGAGGGGGACAACCTCGCGCGAACGATACACGCCGCACGCAACGCACAAACGATGCGGAAGACAAGGTTCGCCGCAATTCGGACACTCGCGCGAACGCACGACATCGATGGCATCGTGCGCACGACGTTTGCCGCGACGCATGCGCGAGACCTTGCGTTTAGGAACTGCCATAAAAAAGATGCTCCGAGCTCAGATTGAGACAAACTCCCAGTCTACCTCTAGCGGACGAAAAAGCAAGCCCTCTCCGCCCCCTCTTCTCCGCCTCCTCTTCTCCGCCTCTTCTCCGCTTCCTCTGCGCTTCCTTCCCTCATGCCGTCCTCACGGCTTGCCCTGCGTCTGTCTGAGACAATCGCGCAGGGACGAGCGCGCCAAGCGTCTCTCGACCTTTCGAGCGTGCGCCAACAGCCTGCGACAATCTGCGCCGAGCATGTTGCGCGCAAGGGCTGCGTGCCACTGCTCGCTCGCGTGCGCGAGGCGATAGGCGTCGAAAGCGCCATAGACTCGGGAGAGAATTTTTTTCACCTTCTTCCCTACGCCCAAGTCGCTCGTTCCCATCTCGCGCAACGAACGATCCAAATCGCGCACAAAGGCTTCCATCATCGCGCGTACGACCGCCGCGCTACGCGCTTTGAAACGTTGGGTGTAGAGGTGCAAGTGTAGCGTCAAACAATCCAAGCGTCCGTCCGAGGTGTCGGCGACGATGCCGTCCTCGAACAAGACGCGCGCACGCGAATCGCCGAGCGCACAGGCGTAAAGTCTCGCTCCGTACAGACGCTCAACACGCGCACGCAAAAAACGAAACCGAAGATAACGCCACAAGGGGTAGCGCCACAAGGACAACACGCGTCGTCTCATACTCGCCTCATATTTTGCGCACAAGTTAGGACAATCGGCTTATGATAGAGGAACTATGAACTTTTCGCTTCAGCATTTTTTTCGCAGCACCTTGCGCTCGTCGCGCTCATCCACCCCTCTTGTCGTCCCGCCTGTCGTCCCCCTTGTCATCTCTTTGGCAAGCGCGCTCGTCTTGTTGCTGGGGACGCTCGCTTGCGCGCAAAAAGGCGTGCAAGGCGTGTGGTTTTCACAAAGTCAAATCGCGCAGCTGAAGGTTGGCGAGCAAAAACAAAAGGAGGTGGTCGCCCTTTTGGGTCCGCCCAATCTCGTCAATCCCTATCGTCCGCACATCTACTACTACTACGGAGCGCGCACGAAGCAGGTGGGACAGATTTCGCCTGCGTTGAGCGATCGCCAAGTGTTGATTCTGCTTTTCGCGCGCGACGGCGGCGTGCTGGAAGCGCTCGAGTTGCGCAATATCGACAAGGTGCGCTTCGTGCGCACCGACGCCGACAAGACGCGCGGACTGCGTTCCGCCAAGCGCAACCTTCTTCAGGACATCTTCGGCAACATCAAACAGGTGGGCATAGGGTCTGCGCAGTGAAGATGCCGTGACTTTCATCGCCTCGGCAACGCGAGCCTATCCGAAGACGCGCTTGCGCCGTCTGCGAAGCAGTGATGCCTTGTTGCGGCTGTGCGCAGAGCATCGTCTTTCCGCCGCCGACTTGGTCTGGCCTATTTTCGTCTGCGAGGGACACAACCGCCGCGAGCCCGTCGTCGCCATGCGCGGCATCGAGCGTCTGACGACCGACCTTCTGCCGGCGTGCGCCGAACAAGCCTTGCAGCTCGGCATTCCTGCGCTCGCGCTGTTTCCCGTAGTTGCGCAGGAGAGCAAGAGCGCGGACGCACGCGAGGCGTGGCGCAAGGGCAATCTCATGAGCTGCGCCTTGGAGGCACTGCAGGGATGCGGGGTCGCCGTCCTCGCCGATGTCGCGCTCGACCCCTACACGACGCACGGTCACGACGGCATCGTCAACGGAGGGCGCGTCGACAACGAGGCTTCGCTGGTCGCGCTCGGCAAGCAGGCGCTCGCGCTTGCAGACGGCGGTGCCGATCTTCTTGCCCCCTCCGACATGATGGACGGTCGCATCGCAAGCTTGCGCGAGTTGCTGGACGCGCAAGGGTTTGAAACGCTTCCTCTTGTCAGCTACGCGGCGAAGTTCGCTTCCCATTTCTACGCTCCCTTTCGAGAAGCGCTGAAGATCGCCCCCGAAGGACGCGCCTCCGCCACGCGCGCCGAAGGTGCACCACGCGACAAGCGCGGCTACCAGCTCGGTTGCGCCAACGGCGACGAAGCCTTGTGGGAGATCGCGCTCGACTTGCAAGAAGGCGCCGACATGGTGATCGTCAAGCCCGCGCTGCCCTATCTCGACATCGTCCGCCGCGCGAAGGAAGCCTTCGCAGCCCCGCTCTTGTGCTACCATGTGTCGGGCGAGTATGCGGCTCTTGCGGCGGCGGCGGCGGCGGGCATCCTCGACGAGCGCGCTTGCCTGCTCGAACAGCTTCTCTGCTGCAAACGCGCGGGCGCGAGCGCTGTCATCACCTACTACGCGCCGCGTGCAGCCGAATGGATCAACGAAGGGTTGTAACGCAAGGCAGACAAAAAACGAACGAAGAGCATGGTCAGAGGCAACACCGAGAACATTACCATCGAAGAGGAGATGGAACGCTCCTACCTCGATTACGCGATGAGCGTGATCGTCGCGCGTGCGCTTCCCGATGCGCGCGACGGCTTGAAGCCCGTGCATCGCCGCATCTTGTACGCCATGCAAGAAGGGGGCTACACGGCATCGAACGCCTATCGCAAGTCTGCGCGTATCGTAGGCGAGGTGATGGGAAAGTATCACCCGCACGGCGATGTGCCCGTCTACGACGCGATGGTGCGCATGGCGCAACATTTCTCGATGCGCCTGGCGTTGATCGACTCGCAAGGCAACTTCGGCTCGATCGACGGCGACCGCGCCGCCGCAATGCGCTACACCGAGGCGCGACTGGAGCGAGCGGGCGAGGCGCTGTTGCAAGACATCGACAAGAACACCGTAGACTTCCTTCCCAACTACGACGGTACGCTGGTCGAGCCGCGCGTTCTACCCGCGCGCCTTCCGAACTTGCTCGTCAATGGCGGCGGCGGCATCGCCGTCGGCATGGCGACGAACATTCCGCCGCACAATCTCGCGGAGGTGTGCGCGCTGTGTCGTGCGCTGCTCAAAAAGCCCGATCTCACGCTCGAAGAACTCATCGAAAGGCTGCCAGGACCCGATTTTCCGACGGGTGCGCTCATTCTCGGACGCGATGCCGTCAAGGAGTGCTATCGGAAAGGACGCGGTGCGATCGTCGTGCGCGCGCGCAGCGCCATCGAGCCCCTGAAGGGAGGAAGGAATCTGCTGTTGTTTACCGAGATCCCCTATCAGACGAACAAGGCGCGCATCATCGAGCGCATCGCCGAGTTGGTGCGCGAGAAGAAGGTCGTCGGCATCTCGGACCTGCGCGACGAATCCGACCGCGAGGGCTTACGCATCGCCGTCGAGGTGAAGGCGAGCGCGCATGCCGAACAGGTGCGCGCGCTTCTGTTCAAGCACACCGCCTTGCAGACGAGCTACAGCGTCCAGCTGCTGGCGTTGGATCGCGGGCAGCCGCGTTTGATGAACCTGAAAAAACTGCTGACGGTCTTTCTCGATTTCCGCGACGAGGTGCTGCGTCGCCGCACCGCGTTCCTGCTGAGGAAAGCGCAGCGACGGCTGCACAGCTTGTGTGGTTTGTTGGTTGCAACCGACGAGATCGAGCGCGTCGTCGCCATCGTTCGCGCCGCCGTCGATGCCGAGCAGGCGAGGCAAGCGCTCATGGCGGAGACTTGGAGTGCGCGCGCCTTGACCGCCTTGCTGGAACGAAGCGAGACCAACGGTCTCGATGTCGGCACGACGACCGACACGGCACTCACAAGCGAAGCGGTGGCAAGGATGGCATCGCTCGATTTGCGCGCAGGCGGCAAGTGCCGTCTCAGCCGTGCGCAATGCCAGGCGATCTTGGAGCTGCGCTTGCAACGCCTCGTCGGTTTGGAGAAAGAAAAACTGTTGGCAGAAGCGCGCGAGAACTTGGCGCGGATCGTCGAATGTCGGCTGCTGCTCGCCTCGAAGGAGCGCCGTGCGCAACGCATCGAGGAGGATCTGCGCGAGGTGGAACGGCTGTTTGCAACCGAGCGACGCACCGACATCGTCGAGCAGGAGGTCGCCTTGGAGGAGGACGCAGAAAGCTTTGTTCAGCACGAGGAAGTCGTGGTGACGATCACGCGGCAGGGTTATGTGAAGCGCGTGGCGAGCAAAACCTATCGCAGTCAGAATCGCGGCGGCAAGGGGCGCGCCGGCATGAAGATCGGCGAGGCAGACGACCTGATGCAAACATGCTTCGTCAGCACCAAGACGCAACTGCTCTTCTTCACCAGCCGCGGCAGGGTCTATGCGCTTTCGGCGTCCGACCTGCCTGAGGGCAAGCCGCAAGGGGGCGGCAGGAATGTCGCCAACCTGCTGGAGCTGACCGAGGGCGAGCGCGTCACCAACATCACCCCGTTGCCGCATCGCACGCAAGAGCTGAAAAACAAAAGTCTCGTCTTCGCCACCGCTTCGGGCAATGTGCGGCGCAACGCGCTGGAAAATTTCACCCGTATCATGCGCAACGGCATCATCGCCATGAAAATCCCTGACGGCGACGCGCTCGTAGGAGCGGTCGTGTGCGACGAAGGAGACGATCTCTTCCTCGCCAGTCGTGATGCGCAAGCGGTTCGTTTTCCTCTTTCGGCGCTGCGCGTCTTCTCGTCGCGCGAAAGCAGCGGGGTGCGCGGCATTAATCTCGCCAAGGACGACACTCTGGTCTCGATCGCCTCCATTTCCACCAATAGCGGCGAGAAGACGGCGATCTTCACCGCGCTCGCCTCGGGCTACGGAAAACGCACGCTTGTCGAGGAATATCGTTGCACAGCACGTGGCGGCAAGGGGGTGAAGAACACCCTGCTGAGCAAGGACGACGAGGTGGTCGCCAGCCTTCCTGTCCAAGCGGACGACCAGCTCAACCTCTATTCCAACCAAGGTCAGTTCTCGCGCATCAACGCCGAGAACGTGAGCCTGTTCGGACGCGCGACACGCGGCGTACGCCTGTTCGATCTGAAAAAAGACGAACGGCTGGTCGCAGTAGGAAAAATTCTGCCCGATAGCAGCGAGGCGCACGACAACGGAGACAACGGAGGCAACGGGGGGGACGAAGCAAGCGAGACAAGCGGAGCAAGCGAGGCAAGCGAGACATGATCTCTCGCGTCGCCTTTTATCCTGGGTCGTTCGACCCGATCACCTGCGGGCATTTGGATATCGCCGAACGCGCGCTGCGCCTGTTTGAACGGCTGATCGTCGGGGTTGCGACCAGTCAAAACAAGAACACGCTGTTTTCGCAAACGGAGCGTGTTGCGCAGGTGGAGCATGCCGTTTCGCAATCTTTTCCGAAAGCGGGCTCGCGCCTGCGCGTCGTGGGCTTCGAATCGCTGTTGATCGAAAGCATGCGCCAGCACGAGGCGCGCGTGATCGTGCGCGGCATGCGAGCGGTCTCGGATTTCGAGTTCGAGTTCCAGCTCGCCGGCATGAATCGCGCGCTTGCCCCCGATATCGAGACCGTCTTCTTGACGGCATCGGAGAAGTATCATTTCCTGTCGTCGCGCTTCGTGCGCGAGATCGCGCTGATGGGCGGCGACATCGCCAGCTTTGTTCCGCCCTGCGTTGCGGTTGCGCTACGAAAGAAAGCAGATTCCGAAGGAAAAACTTTGCGCGCAACGTCGTGACGAACGATCTGAGCCCGCGCCTTTTGTACTACCGCCGTCTGAATTTGCGCGGCTTGTGGTCGCTCTACCAGCGCGAGGTGCGTCGTTTTCTTGTCGTGTGGGTGCAGACTGTGGCGACGCCTGCGATCACGGCGCTCATCTTTCTCGCCATCTTCTCGCTCGCCTTCGAACGCACGGAGATTCGAGTTTCAGGGCTGCCGTTTGCAACCTTCATCCTGCCGGGGCTTGTGATGATGAGCATCATTCAAGGGGCGTTCGCCAACACCTCCTCCTCGCTGCTGGTGAGCAAGTTGCAAGGCAACATCGCCGATTTGCTGCTCGCTCCGCTGAGCGCGAGCGAGCTGACGCTGGGGATCGTCTTGGGCGGAGTGACGCGAGGATTGCTCGTAGGGTTCCTCGTCGTGCTGGCCTTGTTGCCTTTCGTCGAGTTCTCCTTTCTTCACCCTTTCGTCATCCTGTACAACGCGCTGTGCGCTGCTGTTCTGCTGTCCGTCTTCGGCGCTTTCGTGGGCTTGTGGGCGGAGAAGTTCGAGCATGTCGCCGCGCTCACCAGTTTTGTGGTCGTCCCTCTTTCTTTCCTGTCCGGCACCTTCTACCGCATCGACAGTCTGCCCGAGATTTTTCAGATGTTCGCCAAATTGGATCCCCTCTTCTACCTCGTCGACGGATTGCGCTACGGCTTCACAGGGGTCGCAGAAAGCAACATTCTCGTCAGCTCCTTCATTCTTTTTACCACGACCGCGCTATGCTACTTTGGATTGTGGCGGCTTTTCGCCATTGGCTACAAGCTCAGGAAATGACAACGCGCGGTCTCGCTCACGATCGCTTCGTAAAGATGATCCAGCGCATGGAGGCGAAATTGACGAACAGCGCCGCGCCCGTGCCGACGACCACGCCGACGACAGGATAGCGCGCCGCCAACGGCAGCCACACAAGGCACGCTGTAAAGACGCCCAAGTTGACGAGCGCGCCTGCAACCATCAACGGATAGTAGAAGAGCAAGGAGCCCCCGTCAGGTCGCTCTCGAAATGTCCAGTTCTTGTTGAAAAACCATGTAAACAGCACGCCGCAGGAAAAGCCGACGCAACGCAACAACAGAGTATGCAAAACCGTCTGTGGTGCGAAAAGCATCACCAGCAGCGTGAGAGAGCTTGCGTCGATGACAAACCCTCCCGTTCCGACGCAGAGGAAGGGCAGGAAGAATCGCAACTCGCCCCGCACCCATCTCTCGATGCGAGGAAACGATCTTGCAAGCATGAAGCGCGCGAGGCAGCGTGGATGAGGGTTTTCGCTCAGCGGCTGCGATTGAAGTAGCGGAAGAACTCGTTGTCGGGCGAGAGGATGATGGTCGTCTCGCCGCCTTCGATGCTCTTTTTGTAGACCTCGAGCGACTTGTTGAACTCGAAGAAGGAGGGATCACGCGAAAAGGCGCGTCCCAGCAAGCGGTTGCGCGCCGCTTCGCCCTTGCCGCGCAGGATGTCGCTTTGACGGGTGGCATCCGCCAAGATGATCTCTTTCTCCTTGTCGGCTTGCGCGCGAATTTTTCGTGCGGATTCGTTGCCCTGCGCACGCAGCTCGCGTGCCTCGCGCTCGCGTTCGGTGCGCATGCGCTCGAAGACGGCTTGGCTCGTGTCATCAGGCAGGTCGGTGCGCCCGATGCGCACATCGATCACCTCGACACCGAAGCTCTCGGCGCTCTTGCGCACCTCCTCGCGGATTTCAACCATGATCGCCTCGCGCTGGCTGGAGAGCAAGGTATCCAGCGACACCGTCGCGATGACACGCTGCAAGGCGGCGTTGATGTTCTTGCCGAAGCGATCGCGCAGGCGAGTCTCGTTGCGAATACGCTGGTAGTAGACCTTAGGATGCACGATTCGATAGCGCGCGAAAGCGTCGACGGCGATGCGTTTCTTGTCGGTCAGCAACACTTCGAAGGGAGGGGGATCGAGATCGAGCGTGCGCTTGTCGTAAGTGACGACATTGTCGATCAGAGGCATTTTCGCGCGCAGACCGGGAGTGAAAACCTCGCGTTGCACTTCCCCGAAGCGCACGATGAGCACTTGCTCCGTCTGCTGGACGGTAAACAGCGTGAGCAAAGCGCCGATCGCCGAGAGCAACACAAGCCCTGCGAATAGCAACAAGAAGACGAAAAGCGCTCTGCCTTTGCGCCCCTTGCCCTTGCCACCTCCTTTCTCCGCGGTGGCGGATCTGGACGCTGTTCTGTCGCTAGTGGTCATGAGAAGTCTCCTGGAGGGGTGCGGCGAAGAGGGGGACGAGAAGGGGGTGGGGTACGAAGGGGTATGAAAAAGCTGTCATCGTTACGGCGAGGGCGGCGCGCTGTTGCGCAAGCGTTTTTGCACTTCCGGCAGCGGCAGGAAGGGAATGACTCCGCTGGCGTTGCGGTCGACGATGACGATGTTGGATTTTTCGAAGACCCCCCCCAAGGTTTCGAGGTACATCCTGCGTCTTGTGATGGAGGGAGCGGATCGATAGGCGCGCCAGACCGCCAAGAATCGGGCGGCTTCGCCCTCCGCCTCGATGGTCAGACGTTCGCTGTAGGCTTCGGCTTGTCGCAGCATCTGCTCCGCCTCTCCGCGTGCCTCAGGGACGACGGAGTTTGCGTAAGCTTCCGCCTGATTGCGCAAGCGGTCGAGGTCTTGGCGTGCGCGTTGCACGTCGTTGAAGGCGTCGATCACTTGCGGCGGCGGCGACGACTTCTGTAGATCGATCTTCTCGACCAAGATGCCCGAAGAGTAGGTATCGAGGATGCGTTGCAGAAGGGACAGCGTCTTCGTTTCGATCTCGGCGCGCCCGACGGTGACGGCGTCGTCGAAGGAGGTCTGTCCGATGATCTCGCGCATCGCGCTCTCGGAGGCGATCTTGATCGTCGACTCAGGGTCTCGAATGTTGAAGAGGTAGGCGATGGGATCGCTGATCTTCCAAAAGACGGTGAAGTCGATATCGACGATGTTTTGGTCTTCGGTCAAGATCAGGCTTTCTTCCTCCACATCGCGTGCGTCTGTCGGCGCCCCCTTGTCGTTGCTGCCGCGCGCCGAGCGAAAGCCGATATCGAGCCTGCGCGCACGCTCGACCTGCGGGGTGAAGACGCGTCCGATGGGAGCGGGAAAGTTGTAGTTCAGCCCCGGCGGCTTCGGCGGACCGTAGAACTTGCCGAAGATGAGCGGAACACCCACCTCGCCTTGATCGACACGATAGAGCCCGCTTGCAGACCACAGCAGCAGCACGCCGCACAAGAGGAGAAAGACGCGGCGCACGATATGCTCGCCTTGCGGATCGAAAAAGCCGCTCAGCGCTTTCTGCAAACGCCCGACGATATCGTCGAACGAAGGCGCGCCGCCTCCCCCGCTGCCGCTACCGCTACCGCCACTATTGCTAGCGCGCGTTCGACGCGCTGTCCCCCAGGGGTTTTCGCCTCCGTTTTGCGACCAAGTCATGTTTTTTGTCCTATTGTTTCGCGCATCCGTTTTACAAACCTCTTGCATGAGGCTACAATTGTCTCTGTTCGTCAAGCGTCTTTTTTAAAAAGCGTCTTTTTTAATTTTACTGTGATTTAATCTTACTTGCGATGCCCAAAGGGCCTGCCTCCGCCAGCTTGGAACGCTTGCTGCGCCGTTTGTTGTGCGCCTGTCCCTTCGACGAGTGGGAGGCGGGCAAGGTTGTCGGAGACTTGGGTGAAGACGCTGTCGGTGCCTTGCGTTTGTCTGAGGATCGTCTCTCGCTGGTGCTTTCGCTGCCGCCGTCGCTCTCGCGCTTTGCCGCTGCGCTGGAGACGCGCTTGCGCGCGACCTTGGAGCCGCATTTGGAGGGACGCGCGCTCGCGCTCGTGCTGACGAGCAACAAAGACACCTCTCCTCCCCCTGATGCCGCGTCTTCTTCCCGCAAGCCTCGTCGGCAGGGCGGCATGGCGGGGGTGAAGGTCGTGCTCGGCGTTGCCAGCGGCAAGGGGGGGGTCGGCAAATCGACGCTCGCGGTCAACCTCGCCATCGCGCTCGCGCAGACGCGGCACAACATCGAGGGCGAGCAAGCCGAGCGGCATTGGCGCATCGGACTGCTGGATGCCGATCTCTACGGTCCCTCGCTGGTGCCGATGCTCGCGCTCGACGCCCCGCCGCGCCGCAACAAGGAAGGCTTGCTGATCCCCGAACAACGCTTCGGAATCAAAACCCTCTCGATGGGAGCGATGCTCGATCCGAAGCAGGCGCTCGTTTGGCGCGGACCCCTGGTCGCCCGCGCCTTGAAGCAGATGCTCGACGGCTCCGACTGGGGAGAACTCGACCTGTTGCTGCTCGACATGCCACCAGGCACAGGAGACCTGCCGCTCAGCCTCGCGCAAAGCGCGCACCTCGATTGTGTCCTGCTGGTGACAACCCCGCAACGGGTTGCGCTCTACGATGTTCAAAAAAGTCTCGCTATGTTCGTCAAGCTGCGCATCGGCGTCGTGGGGATCGTCGAAAACATGAGCTGCTTCCGATGCCCGCAATGCGGGCACGAAAGCCCTATCTTCGGACAAGGCGGAGCGAAAGACATGGCGCGGCAAAACAACATTCCGCTCCTCGGACGCTTGCCCCTGTCGCAACAGTTGCAAGAAAGCGGCGACAAGGCTACGCCTCTCATGAGTCTTCCTCTTGCTCCTGCGCCTGCGCCTGCAACTCGCCGCGACAGAAAAGCGCTCTCTGTGCTACAAGAGGCACAATCTTTGCAAGCAGAAGAGATCAGAGCAACCCTCCGTTCGCTCGCCTTGTCGGTTGCGGGAGCTGTTGCGGAGCTGACGACGAACGGATCCCTTGATTAGCTCCCTCTGCTTATCTCTCTCTACTTGGCTCCCTCTGCTTATCTCCCTCCAAAAACCCCCTTGACAAGAGTCGCTTGACAAAAGAGGATGACACGAATGACAGAATATGGTATGTTGGGGGCTCGGTGAATCGGGAGAGAAGCAACCTTGATAGAAACGAAGCGGATAGAAACGAAGCGGATAGAAACGAAACGAATAGAAACGAAGCGGATAGAAACGAAGTGTTCCTTACGCTAGTGCCGCCTTGTTTTTGTTCTCTTTGTCCTTATCCTCTTCGTCCTTATCCTCCTTGTCCTTATCCTCTTTGTCCTTATCCTCTTTATTCATGGACACGAAGACTCCGATTCTCGTCGTAGACGACTACAGGACGATGGTGCGGATCATCCGCAACCTTTTGGCGCAGCTGGGGTTCGACGATGTCGACGACGCAGGCGACGGTAGCGAAGCCTTGGAGCGCATGTCCTCGAAGCGCTACGGACTTGTGATCTCGGATTGGAACATGGAGCCCATGAACGGATTGGATTTCCTGAAAGCCGTTCGCTCCGGCAGTACGGCGAACACTCATGTTCCGTTCATCATGGTGACCGCGGAAAGCAAGCAATCGAGCGTCCAAGCCGCGAAGGAGGCGGGCGTCACCAACTACATCGTCAAGCCTTTCAGCGCGGACACGCTGCGCTCGAAGCTCGGCAGCGTGTTGGGCTAGATGACCAAGAAACTCCCCAGCGGCATGGCTCCCCCTCCAGGCTTGGAGAAGGAGCAACGCTCTCTGATCGAATCCGTTCTGAAAGACATCTTGGAGAGCGACCTCCCCGGACAATACGGAGGACACACGCTGAAAAGCCTGCGCGAGCAGCAGGAAGGGCACAACGAAGACCTCGCCGCCGCCATGACAGCCGAGCAACCCCGCGACATCAGCGAGAAACACTTGCCTACGATCGTACAAAACCTCAGTTCGATCCGCTCGACGGCAGAATCGGCGACGCACGCGATCATGAACGCGACCGAAAACATTCAAGGATTGCTCGGCATGCTGGACGAAAAGATGGAACAACTCATCCGCAAAGAGCTCACCTTGATCGTACAGGCGTGCGCCTTCCAAGACCTGACCGGACAGCAGATGACGCGCATCGTCGATTCGGTGGAAGCGATCGAATTCGCCGTCGATGGCATCCTATCAGCGATGGGCGACAAGAACGCCCAGCGTCGCTACAAGGAGATCGCCGCACGGCGCACGAAAGAAAAGACCTCCGGCAAGAAGACGCTCAGCGGTCCGCAAAACATCATCGTCAAGGACAAACAAGCGGAAATCGACAACATCTTCGACGCCTGAGCGCAGCCCTTGAAAACGACCGCAGCCCCTTGACGCCATGCTCAGCCACCACCGAGAACACAGCGCCTCCGGAAAATCTTCGGGCAACGACGAGGAGAGCGATTTCGCCATCGCCTACACCTTCCTAAGCCTCTTCCTGCTCGTCCTGTCGTTCTTTGTCGTGCTCACCGTCCTCTCCGAGGTGGTGGAAGAGCGCGTCGAGCAAGCCCTCTCTTCGGTCGCCAAAGTGTTCTCGCCTTCGACCATCAAGAGCAAGGAGATTTTCAACCCCTTGAAACGACGCTCCGCAGGGTTCACCAAAGACTTCATCCTCGAAGAGATCGAACTGCTCGTCGACACAGGAATCCATGTGGCGCGCACGAAACGCAACGACCGCGACGGATCGCTGGAAGTGAGAGTGCTCAACAAGGCACTCTTTCAATCGGATAGCGCCGAGATCAAGCCCGAAATGCTGATCTTGCTGCAACGCATCTCGTCGACGATCGCCAACAGCGCGCAGCCCATCTACACCTCCTTCGTGACAGGCTACGACACGCGCGACACCTATATCTTCAGCCCCCCCCTCAGCGTGCGCCGCGCGGGCGAGCTCGGAAGACTCGCCTTGCAAGAAGGGATCAGTCCCGATCGCGTACAATCAGGGCTCGACACGACCCTGAAAGGAGAAACCGTCTTCCAGTTCCAAATCGGCGAGGAGAGCTTTCCCAATGTCCTCTACCTTCCCAACATCGAAGACCACCCCGAAGCCTTGACAGAAACATCCCCTGATAACGGAGTGCAAGTAGAAACGGGAGGACAGCAACAAACGCCGTCGCAACAAACGCCGTCGCAACAAACGCCGTCGCAACAAACGCCGTCGCAGCAAACGCCGTCGCAGCAAACGCCGTCGCAGCAAACGCCGTCGCAACAAACGCCGTCGCAACAAACGCAACCGTGAGCGCCAACACCTCCCCGTTCGATGCCAATCCCTTCGACGACCTCGCCGAAGGAGAAGATGAATCGGAGTTGGTAGAGGAGGAGGAGGAGAAGGAACAGGAAAGTGGAAAGAACACGCAATGGCTTCTGAGCATGACGGACATGGTCACTTTGATGCTGACCTTTTTCGTTTTTCTTTTTGCGCAAAGCGTTTTTCTGAATGTCGACGAGATCAGGATCGAGAAACGCATTATCAGCGAACGCAAGGATCTGCGTTTCGGCAAATCGGACTATATCTACAGTACGGATGTGCGCAAAACGCCGCTTTCTCTTTCTGCCCAATACCTTCATCGCATTCTGGAGCGCCAGTTCGAAAGCGATCCGATGATGCAGCGTTCGTTTCTTACGCAGGGTCCTGGGTGGGTGATGATGAGTTTTCCATCAAGCGTTTTTTTTGAACAAGGCGACAGCAGGCTCGACGAGGACGCGAAGATGACTCTTTTCTCTCTCGCCGATCTTCTGAAGAACACGGCGAACCGCATCGAGGTGATCGGTCATTCGACCCCCGACAACTTCGTCAATGCGCCGCGCCGCTTTCCTAGCAACTGGCACCTTTCGCTCGCGCGCGCGCTGGAGGTTTTGCGCGTCCTGCAGACGAACGGAGTGCGGGTGCCGATCACGGCGATGGGACGCTCCAGCACCTCCTTCGATAGCAACATCTCTCGCTCGCTCAGCCCGGAGGTGCGCAACAGGCTTGCGCGCCGTGTCGATATCGTCATCTACGACGAGAAAAGGTGACGACGAACAACGAGCCCAAGCGCCGAAGCCTCGCCTGTCTCAGGGATCGCGCGGCGATGCTTTTGTGTTGCCTCTGCTTGGGGGCTTGGGGGCAGAGCAGCATCCAAGCGGCGCACGCGCAACGCGTCGTCGAAGTGGAAAGCGGACTTGCACGCGACGCGGGCTATCTCATTTTCCGCTGGCAGGAAGTGCCGAGCTTCTCGAGCCAAATCGACGAGCAGCAGAACCTTCGCCTCACCTTCAGCCAAGCGGCGCGACGTTTCGAGTTCGGGACGGCACAACAGAAGCTTTCACGCTACATCGTGAGCTTGCGTGCGCTCGATACAAGGCGCATCGTCCTTGCCTTGAAACCCAATGTGCTCGTCTCGACGCGGCGCACGAAGGAAAACATCGTTGTCTATTTCCAAAGCGACCCCGATACGAACGCGATTCCTGGACAAAGCGTCAATGTCGAGCGCACCGACAACATTCCGCAGAGGGCTTTCTCTGAAGGCGACGAGCGACAAGCAACCCCTTTTCGCGTCGCCTTGAACGGCGAACGCCGCGCGGGCTACGACCGTCTCTCCTTCGCTTGGCCGAGCGATGTGCTGTTTCGCGCGCGCATCATCGCCGAGCCGAAAAGCGAAGAAGACGGAGAAGAGCGCGACCTTCTCGTCGTCGAGTTCAACAAACCTTTCGTCGTCGCCAACGCGGCGGCGCGCCTGAGACCGATCGCGCGATCGCTGGGTGCACCCGTCTTCGTGCGCGACGGGCTCGAAGTGCGTTTTCCGCTCAAACGCAAGCTCTCGATGCGCGATTTCGCCTACGGCAACCGCGTTGTGATCGATCTTTTCGCGCGCGACGGCAGCCTTGCGCAACGCGACGCAGCAACAACGCCCACGGACGCTCCTGCAACCCCCAGCCTGCCCGCCGTCAGCGTGCGCGCGGGGCGCCACGGCGACTACACGCGTTTCATCTTCGACTACGAAAAGCCTACGAACTACCTCATCGAGAAACAAGGGCAACGGCTCGTTGCAACCTTCAACCGCTCGAACCCTCTCGACTTACGCACGCTCGGACTCGCACAACGCGGCATCTTCTCGCCCGCGCGCACGCAACGTTTCGCCGATCGGGCGTTGTTTTCGATTCCTCTGCGCCAAGACAACCGCTATCGACACTTCGTATCGGGAACGCGGGTCGTGTTGGATGTCTTCCATGTCATCGATATTGAAGTGCCGCCCTTGCCCGACATCATCGGCGTCTCGTCAGCGTTGCGACTGACGACAGCCCCTTTGCCGCCGCCGCGCATCTTCGCGCCCTCAGGTGCTGCGCCCGGCGAGATGCAGCCTAGCCCCGCACAGATTGCAGCCACAAGACCTATTCCCGTCTATCAGTTCCAACTCCTCCTGCCTGAGGGCATCGCCACCGCCTTCTTCCAACGCGCGGGATACATATGGTTTGTCGCCGACAAAGCCTTCTCCTTCGACCTTCAGCAAAAGACGCAAAGCATTCCGCAAAATATTCCGCAAAATATTCCGCAAGACATTCCGCAAGATATTCCGCGAGACATTCCGCAAAGCATTCCGCAAAACGCCCCGCAAAATGCTCAAAACGCGCTCGGCGACATCGAGCAGTTCGAGGTGGAAGGCTTCACGGTCTTGCGCTTCTCCTCGACGCAACTTCTCTACCCCGCGCTCAGACGCGTCGGACTAGGATGGTGGCTGGAGTTCCACGACCAGCCCGTCCCCCCCTACTTCGCCATCGATACCGCCATCACTCAAGATGCCCAAGCGCAAGCCGAGTTCAACTTCCTTCTGAACCGCTACGGCAAGATCGCGTTGATCGAAGATCCGGAGATCGGCGATATCTTCCATGTCATTCCCGTGCCGACCCCCAGCCTCGGCATGGCGCGAGCGCGCGCCTATCCCGAATTTCAGATTTTGGAGAGCGCACAAGGTATCGCCCTAGTACCTTTGGCAAGCGATCTGCTGGTGCAACCCAAGGACGGACATGTCACCGTCACGGCGCCTCAAGGGCTGAGGCTGGAGACATTGGATGTAGACCGCGCGGTTGCCGAACGTGCGTCGACCGAGCTTCTCCGTCTGCCGGTGTTGAACTTCAGCCTTTGGGAGCGCCGAGACATTCCGTACGATTCTGTGCGCAAAAAGTTCAACGCGCGCTACCTGCGCGACCAGTCTGCAAGCCGTCGCGGCTTCAACCTGACCCTCGCCGGATACTATCTGAGCCACGGACTGGGACAAGAAGCGATCGGGCTGCTGAACCTGTACGAGCAATCCTTTCCTTCGAACAACTTGACGCCGCGTTTGATGCGTGCGCTCGCGCTGCTGCTCTCCGAGAGGACGGACGAAGCGATCGAGCTCCTGCGTGCCCCCGTCTTCGACAGGCTTCAAGAAGCCTACCTTTGGCGCGGTGTGGCGGCGGCGCAAAAGCAACAGTGGTCGCTAGCCGAAAGCTATTTTGCACAAGCCGGCAACTTCTACGACCTCTACCCGCCTAGCATCAAAGCCTTTGTCAGCGTCTGGAGAGTTCTCAGCGCCCTGAACAGCGACGACAGCTCGATTGCCGGCGCGTGGCTACGCCGTGCCGAACGCTTGCCGCTCCAAGAGCTCCGACGCGCCGACCTTCATGCCTTCGAATACCTGCGCGGCTGGTTGGCACAATTGAGAGGCAACGATCGCCGTGCCTTGGCGATTTGGCAAGACATGCAAAACGCGCGGCAGCGCGGCTACTGGCAAGTACGCGCCGCCCTCGATGCTCTCGTTCTCGCTCGAACGAACGAGCTTCTGGCGAACGAAGCGATTCTCGAACAGCTCGAACGCCTTAGCAACGCATGGCGCGGCGATGCGCTCGCCTTTCGCGTGCGCCGCGAGCTCGGCAACACCTACGGATACAACGGGCTCTACTACCAGCAGCTGCGCGCCTACCGCGAAGCGATCACCCGTCATCCTCTTCTGCCCGATACGACAGAGCTTTCGCAACAGATGGTCGATTTGTTCCAAGATCTCTTCTTGTTGCGCGAGGCGGCGACGCTTTCACCCGTCGAAGCCTACCTTCTTCACGAGGACTTCAAGGAGCTGATCCCGCCCGGAGAGCTGGGATTGTTGTTGAGCGAAAGCGCGGTCGGGCGCATCAGTCAGGGTAGCTTCTACAAGATCGCCGCCGACATCGCAAAAAAAGCCTTCGTCGAAAACAACGCCTCTAGCGACCCCTCTAGCGACAAGGACAGGCTCGTCGTCAAGACAGGGCTCTTGCTACTCTTGGCAGAACAGGCGCAGGAAGCCTTGTCCATTCTCAACCGCAACATCCCGAACGAGGGCTCGCCGTACCGCGACGACGCGCGCAGGCTGCGTGCGCGTGCGCTCGTCGCGCTGGGGCAGCAGGACTACGCGATCGAGTTGCTGGCGGGCGACATCTCCGAATCTGCCGACCTGCTACGCTTCCTGATCCACCGCACCAACGCCGAGTGGGGAAAAGCCGCCTCCGCCTTGCAACGACTGCTCGGACCGCCGCCGCGACAAGAAGGGGTCAAGCTCTCGCAACGCAAAGCCAGCTTCCTCCTCTACCTTGCCGCCTCCCTCTACCTCGCCGACGAGACGAACGCGCTCGACGGAATCGCGCGCGACTACGGCGAAACGATCGAGGGCTCCCCCCTGCTCGAAGTCTTCAACTTCCTCACACAGCTCAACGACCCCCGACAGCCCGTCTCCGTTGCAACATTGCTCGAACGACTGCAAGAAGGCGAGGACACCAACCTCGGCTTCCTCGATCTCTACCAGCAGCGATTCTTGCGATAGCCCCCTCTCCCCCCATCATCATCAAGCCCCTCCCTCTCAAGCCAACCGCAGCCCCAAGTCCTTGAGCTGTTGCGGCGACACGGCGGCGGGAGCGCCCATCAGGCTATCCTGTCCCGTTTGATTGAGCGGAAAGCATGTCACCTCGCGGATGTTGCTCTCGCGCGCGAGCAGCATCACCATTCGTTCGATGCCCGGCGCAGCCCCTCCGTGCGGCGGTACGCCGAAACGCAATGCCGAAAGCATCCCTGGGAATCGAGTCGCCAGCTCCTCCTTCGTGTAGCCCGCAATAGCAAAGGCGCGCTCCAGAGTCGCCAGCTCAAAGTTGCGCAGAGCTCCCGACGAAAGCTCGACTCCGTTGCAAACGATGTCGTACTGGCTGGCTGTGATCGATAGCGGATCCAAACGCTCCAAAGCGTCCAGCCCCCCTTGCGGCATCGAGAAAGGATTGTGGCTGAAGACGATCCGTTGCGTCTCAGGGTCGCGTTCGTAGAAGGGGAAGTCCACGATCCAGCAGAAGGCGAACCTGTTCTCTTCGCGGCAGCCGCAGAGGTCGGCAAGCCTTTCGCGCACCTTTCCGGCAAACAGAGCGGCAGATTTCTTCTCGGCGCAGACGAAGAACAGCGCATCGCCGTCTGCCAAGTTCTGCTTTTCCGCCAAACGTTCCCGCAGTCCTCGCGCCAAGTCCTTCGAGATGTTGCGAGCGATCGGTCCTTGCGGGTTGTCGAGGGTGGGATAGGCGATGTATCCCAAGCCGCCTTGTCCTTGTTCGCGCGCCCATGCGTTGAGCTTGTCGAAGAAGCTGCGCGGCTGGTGCGCGGCGGCGGGCGCGCGCAAGGCACGCACGCACGCTCCGCCCGCGACAGCCTTGGCGAACAGAGCGAAATCAGAGTTGGCGAACAGGTCTCCCACCTCGACGATCTCTATCGGGTTGCGCAGATCGGGCTTGTCGCTGCCGTAGCGCAGCAGCGCCTCCTCGTAGCTCAGACGAGGGAAAGGCGTCGGTGTGACGCGCGCGCCCTCGGCGAACTCTTCGAAGACGCCTGCCAGCACGGGTTCGATCGTTTGCATGATCTCGTCTTGGGTTGCAAACGCCATTTCAAAGTCTAGCTGGTAGAACTCTCCGGGCGAGCGGTCGGCACGCGCGTCCTCGTCGCGAAAGCAGGGAGCGATCTGAAAATAGCGCTCGAAGCCCGCGATCATCAGCAACTGCTTGAACTGCTGCGGCGCTTGCGGCAGAGCGTAGAACTGCTGCGGATGGAGCCGCGAGGGGACGAGAAAGTCGCGCGCGCCCTCAGGCGAGGACGCAGTGAGAATCGGCGTTTGGAACTCGACAAAGTCCGCCTCCGTCATGCGACGGCGTAGCGAGGCGATCACTTGCGAACGCAACAGAATGTTGCGACGCATGCTCTCGCGACGCAGATCGAGAAAACGATACTGCAGCCGAAGATCTTCGGGATAATCGGCATCACGATGCACAGGCATGGGCAGGGGGGCTGCACGGGAGAGCAGGGTTAACTTCTCGACTTCGAGCTCAACCTCTCCTGTCGGGTTGCGCGGATTGACGGTCTCGGGCGAGCGCGCACGCACGCTACCCGCAAGGCTGACGACGCTCTCTAGGGACAGCCCTTCGATCTCGGCGAAAAGCTCGGCGTGGCGTTGGCGGTTGGCATCAGAGCCTCCCGTCGGATCGGAGCCTCCCGTCGGATCGGGTCGCTCCCAGACGCACTGGGTGACGCCCCAATGGTCGCGCAAATCGACGAACAGAAGGTTGCCGTGGTCGCGCTTGCGTGCAATCCAGCCCGCCAGTCGAACCTTCGCGCCCGTTTGGGTCAACCGCAGAGCGTCGCAACGTTGCGTGCGGTAAGGGTTATCAGGAGAAGAAGTAGACATAGCTCAAGACGGTGAAGCAACCCCAGCACACGAAGATGAGGGGCAAGCCTGCGCGAAAAAAATCGCCGAAGCGGTACTGACCTGCGTTCATGACGAGTAGGTTTGTCTGATAGCCCACGGGCGTTGCAAAGGCGCAGTTTGCCGCGAACAGGACGGCGATTGCAAAGGGTATGTGGGAGACGCCGAGCCGATCGGCAATGGCAACGGCGACCGGCGTGAACAACACTGCCGCCGCCTTGGTCGAGATGACATTCGAGAGCAGGGCGACGAAGAGGAAGAAGCTCGAGAGGACGAACTGAGGGGAGGCGGTTTCTTGCATGGCGGACAGGAAGACCTTGGCGAGCAGGCTGTCTCCGCCCGTCGTCTGCAGAGTTGCGGCGAGCGCGATGGCAGACGCGATGACGAGGACGATCTTGCGATCGAGCGCGCGCACCGCGTCTTCCAGCGACAGCACGTCGAGCGCGATCATCAGCGTTGCGCCGAAGATGGCGCAAAAGGCGATCGGCGCCATGCCCGTCGCAGAGGCGAGAATGCACAAGGTGAAGATGCCGGCAGCCACGCTGGCGCGCTCGGCATCGGGCAGCTTGTGGATCGAATCCTCTACCGCAACTAAGTCACGAACATGTCCCAGCGCGCGCACATCGCTAGTTCGACCCTGCACCAATGCGATGTCGCCGGCGCGAAGCTTCGTCGAGGTAAGGTTGCGCAGCATGCGCCGTGCACTGCGCTCCAGCCCCAAGACGACGCAGTGGTAGCGAAAGCGAAAGTGCAACTCTTGCAAGCTGCGTCCGACGAACGAAGAGTGCGGCGGCACGAAGAACTCTGCCAGGACTGTCTCTTCTTCCGCGCCGTGCGCGCGCGCGGAGACCGAGCCGCTCAGTTGCGGCGCCAAGAGGCCGTGCTCTTCCGATCCCACGAGCTCGTCGATACGACGGCGCGAAGCGGAGATCAGCAACACATCGCCCGCCCGCAGATGAAAAGAACGTTTCGGCGGCGAGAACGACACTTCGCCGCGCTGCACCAACACCACTGTTGCGCGCTCGATTGCAGAGAACAGACGCACGCTCGCCGTTTTGCCGACGAAAGGCGAGTCGCCCGTGATCGTAAACTGCGCGACAAAGCTCTTACCCTTGCGCGCGCTCTTCAGCTTGCGCTGCCGCCACCCTTCGCGAGGGTTGGAAAGCAAGTAGGGCAGCACGAAAAGGATGTAGAGCATGCCCACGCCGGCAAGGCAAAGTCCGGGCAGGGTGATGGAGAAGAACCCCAGACTTTCGCGCTCCATATCGACGAGCGCGCCTGCAACTAGCAGGTTCGTCGAGGAGCCGATCAGAGTCGTCATGCCGCCCAGCACCGAGGCGAAGCTCATGCCCATCATCGACCACCGCGCCTCGCGGGACTTCCGCTCCATCAGAGTGCGCAAAACAGGAATGAACAACACGACAACGGGAATGTTGTTCAGGAAGGCGCTCAACAGAACGGCTGCCAGCAACAACAGCAGCATCGCCAAGCTGTAGGAGGGCAGACGCGAGAGCCAGCGCGACACCAGCGCCAGGGCTCCCGTGCTCGCCAGGGCTTCGCCGATCACCAGCAGTCCCAACACCGTCAGCAAGGCGGGGGAGGCGAAGCCTGAGAGCAAGGTTGTCGAGTTCAGCCTGTGAGCCGTCGAGAAGAAAGGCGGCAACACCACGAACAGCATCAAAAGGCTGCAAAGCAAGAGCAACGCCGTCACCTCCATCGACAGACGTTCGCTCGCGTAAAAATACAGTCCTGCGACGATCAGCGCAAAGACCGAGAACGTCTGCAACTGCGGGACAAGGCTAGGGACAAGGCTAGGGAGAAGACTAGGGAGAAGAACCAAACGATCGAGCACAAAAAACAATCCGTCTCTCAACACAAATACTCCCGACAATCTACAAGCTACACTGTCGCGGGGCAAGCAAAGGCTTGGGGCAAGCAAAGGCTTGGGGCAAGCAAGCCTTTGACATAGGGGCATCTTTTCTCGCACTATCAGAGAGCCAATGACAACAAGCGCTTGGAACAAGCAAAAGCTTGGGCTGCAGCAGCTTACCCAAGCTCAGACGAACATAAAACAGGGGTTGAGGACGATGTATTTAATGTGTCCGCGTTGTCGTTCGTACTTCGAGATGAGTGCCGATGCCTTGGGAAAACAAGGACGCAAGGTGCGTTGTACCGTCTGCAGCAAGACTTGGCGAGCAAGACAAAAAGACCTGAACAACACGCTGCCCCAAACAGACGAGAACAAGGCGAACGAGAACAAGACCAACGAGAACAAGGCGATGACAGGCGAGGAAAAGGCGACGACTTCGCCTCCGCCTGCCTCCCCGTCCTCGCCGCCTGCCTCGCCGCCGCCTGCCTCCCCGTCCTCGCCGCCGCCGCCGCCGCCGCCGCCGCCGCGCGCCTTCGACATTCCGCCGCCGCAGCAGGCGGAAGCGGAGGAAGCGAGCGACAGGCTGGAGGCACTGACGCAGCATCACCGTCACGCCTTCGCTCCGTTGAAGTTCGCCGAGCGCAACATCGAGCAGCCGCTCAACAATCTGCTACGTTTCGCCTTCGCATGGTCGGTTTGGGGATTGTTCCTGCTCGCCCTCTTCTACGCCATCCGCACCTATCCCAGCGAGATTTTGCATCGTTTTCCCAACGCGATCCACTTCTACGAGCGTTTGAATATGAGTCACCCCGACTTTGCCAAGCTCTTGCTCGAAGGGCGCTCCTACAGCATGACGCAAGCGAAGATTGTGAGCGAGTATCGCCTTTCGCGCGACATTCTGGTGGTGCGCGTGCTTGTCGGCAACCGCACGAACGAGGAGAAGCCTATGCCGATCTTGCGCGGCACCTTCCACGACGCGCACGGCGAGGAGACGGGGCATTTCCACTTCGAGCCAGAGCAGGAAACTTTGCCTGCAAAAGAAACGCTGGAGTACAGCGCGCAAGTCGACCTGCCGCTGCCGACCAGCACGACTTTAACTCTGACCTTGCTGAGTCTGTTTGAACGGCAGCTCGACCTTGGCGGCGAGCGCTTGAGGGTGCATAACACGAAGCCTCCTGATGACAACACTTCGATCGACAAAAAGCAGCCGTGAGGGGATGCACTGAAACGCTATAGCTTGCTTATAACGAATGGCTTGCCCGCTATTAGCTTGCCCTCTCTTGGCTTGCCCGCTTGGGCTTTGCCATCTTGGCTTGTTCTCTATTAGTTTGCCCTCTACTAGCTTGCCCTCTATTAGACTGCCCGCTATTAGCTTACCCGCTTGGGCTTTGCCATCTTGGCTTGCCCTCTACTAGCTTGCCTCTCTTGGCTTGGCAGCTTATCGCGGCTTGACACGAGGCGAGGTGTCGCGTTTTTGTCATGCCCCTTTTGTCATGCCCCTTTTGTCATGCCCCTTTTGTCATGTCCCTCGTGTCGTGTCTCTCGTGTCGTGTCCCTATTCGTGAATGTCCTTGGAAGTCTTGGTGATGCGCACCGAAAAATGCTCGCGGTCGGCAAGCAAGTTGCCACGAGCAACAAGGTGCTTGCCAATTTTCAAGTCCACCTCGCCCTCTAGGCTCTTGTCGAGCGAGATGATCGCACCACGACCGATTTGCAGAAGGTTGCCGACGCGCAGCTCGGTTGCACCGATCTCCGCCCAAATCTCCAACGGAACGCGCGTCAGCGCCAGCTCTTCTTGTCCGAAAACCATTCTCGCCTCACTACACAAGACTGCCAAAACAACGACCCCCGCCCTTTCTTCTACTCCTTTCGCGGCAAAGAATCAAGCCTTGTCTTCTCTGCCACCTTCAAGCTTTCGAAAGCACGCTGCAGCTTGCGCCGCCACTCGCCCGCATCGGGCTCGCCGTGATACAGGCTCATGGCACGCCGCGACAGGCGAGCGGCACCTCTGAAGACGAGACGACGAGAGAGACGAGGCGACAACAACCGAGAAGATCCACAAAAACAAGACGAAGAACGAGACGAAGAACGGGATAAAGAGCGGGACAAAGCCCTGTCGATCGCAGACAGCAGTTTTTCTGCGATCTCGTTGCGCCAACGCGGACGCTCCGCCTCCCTCTTGCCCGCAAACCCGCACGGCGAGCGCCACAAGGCGCGCCCGACCATCACGCCGGCAAAGGAGGCGAGAAAGGTCTCGGCTTCGTCGATATTTTGAACGCCGCCGTTATAGACGACGGGCAGCGAAGGACGCGCCGCTTGAAGACGACGCACAACCTCAGGCTTCAAGGGTGGCAAGCTGCGGTTCTCTTTCGCGCTCACCCCTTTCAGCCACGCCTTGCGCGCGTGCAAATAGAGCGTATCGCAGCCCGCCGCACACAAGGCATCGACGAAGGCGTGCAGACGCTCCTCGTCGTTCTCGTCTGCTTGTTGTTCGGATTTCAGTCCGATGCGCGTCTTGACGCTCACAGGCACCCCCCCTGCCCCCTCTTTCATCGCAGCCACAAGGCGGGCTGCCAAGGCGGGCTTCTCTATCAGGCACGCCCCGAAGCCCCCCTTCGTCACGCGAGGAGAGGGACACCCCAAGTTCAGATTGAGCTCGCAGAAAGGATAGGCGCTCGCAAGCGCGCTCGCCTCGCCGAGCAAGGCGGGGTCCGCTCCGCCCAGCTGCAACACCAGCCCTCCGTCTCGCGCCTCTATGGTTTCTCGCGCCTCATTAGCTTGTCTCGCCTCTTGCGCCTCCTGCGCAGAGCTTGTGGCAGAGCTTGTGGCAGATTCTGCCGCCCCTTCCTTGCTCGGCAAGGCTTCCTGCCAATCGAAGTATTCTTGCAGACGCGCGTGCGCGCGCGCGCCGCCATGGACAAGCGCTGCGGCGGGAATCATCTCGGTAAACAACAATGCCTGCGGCAAGACTTGTCGCAAATAGGCGCAACCCGTCGCATCGGTGCGCCCCATCATCGGAGCGGCGACAAGACGCTTCCCCCAACGATCCGACACGGAAGGATCCGACACGAAAGAATCCGCCAACGAACTTCTCCTCGAAATTTCGCCTCAAAACTTTTCCTCGAAACTTCTTCTCCACAAAAGATCGGCAAGAAAATTTGCAAAAAAAAATCTAACGGGGTCTAAGGTCTTGTTCTAGCCTGTTTCACCGCCCTTTGCTAGAATGGAGCCATCATGCACGGACTTTCGGCACTTCTCGGTATCGCGGTAGTCGCTGTCACAGCAACCTTGTGCGGCATGGCGATGGTGCAGTTTCGCCAGCCGCCGATCATTGGCTACATCCTCTCCGGCATCCTGTTGGGCCCCAGCGCCTTGGGGCTTGTGCAGAACCGCGACAGCATCGAGACGCTCGCCGAGATCGGTGTCATCATGCTGCTGTACTTCATCGGCATCGAGCTTTCGTTGCAGAGCTTTCGACAGATTTGGAAGACCGCCGTCGGAGCGACCGCGTTGCAAATCGTCGTCAGTCTACTGCTCGTCCTTTGGCTGGGACCGCGCTTCGGGCTCTCGCTGGGACAGGTTCTTCTGTTCGCCTTCTGCCTTGCCGTTTCTTCGACCGCCGTCTCGGTCACGGTTGTCCAAAGCATCGGGGAGAGCAGCACGCGCACCGGACAGCTGGTGATCGGCATTCTGATCGCTCAAGACTTGGCGATCGCGCCGATGCTGCTGATCATCGCGGGTTTCGGCAACGGCGGCATGCCCGATGCGGGCAGCTTGACGAAGATCGCCTTGGAGGTATCCATCTCCATCGCGGTGCTGGTCGCGGTCATCGTGCTGCTGACGAGGAAGAAATCCTTCAACATGCCGTTTGCCGATCTGATCATGACGAAGCGCGACCTGACGCCGCTCGCCGTGCTGGCGTGGTGCTTCGCCTTCGCGCTGGTCAGCGGCGTGCTGGGACTTTCGCCCGCCTTCGGCGCTTTCCTCGCCGGATTGACGATCGGCAACAGCGCACAGAGCCATGTTGCGCACAAGAACGCCGAGCCGATCAAGGTTGTGTTGCTGATGGTCTTCTTTCTGTCGATCGGACTGCTCATCGACTTGGAGTTTTTGTTCGGCAACTTCCTCGCCATCGTAGCGATCCTTGCCGGCGCGACTTTGTTCAAGACGCTTCTCAACATTCTCGCGCTACGCCTGCTGGGAAGGCGGTGGGACGAAGCCTTCCTGGCAAGCCTTCTGCTCGGACAGATGGGAGAGTTCTCTTTCGTCATGGGAGCGGTCGCCGTCAGCGTCGCCTTGATCGATCAAACCTTGCTGAACTACCTGATTAGCATCACCGTTCTGTCGCTGATCACCTCTCCCTTCTATGTCGCCGTCTCGCGCCGCCTGCACACCCTCATGCTGGAGAAGAGCAGCGACATCGGACTGCTCACCGTCTTGACGACCGTTCTCGTCTCCCTCTCTCCCTTTTCGCAACGCCGTCTCTCCAAGCGCGAGAGGCAACGCCTGCACAACGAGTGGAGAAAATCGCAGGAAAGACAACAGCCCATAAAAAGGGAGGGGAAGAGAAAACGCTGGGAGACAAATTGAACACGCGCTTGAATTTCCGCTGGGAGATACAGCACGGCTTGCAAGAGGGGCGCTGGGTTGCAGGAATCGACGAGGTCGGACGCGGTCCGATAGCAGGACCCGTGGTCGCCGCGGCGGTCGTCTTTCCTCCCTCCGTGATCGACGCTGCACCGCGCTTTTTGGAACAGGTCAACGACAGCAAAAAACTGACCGCGTCCAAACGAGAGACCCTAGCCTGTGCAATACGCGCTCAAGCCTTCGTTGCGCTGGGCGCCGCTTCTGTTGCAAGAATCGAACAGCACAACATCTTGCAAGCGAGCTTGCAAGCCATGCAACACGCCTATGCCCGCCTGTGCGCAACATTGGAGCGTGCGCGAGGACGGAGCGTGGATGCTTGCATCGTGGATGCTTGCATCGTGGATGCTTGCATCGTAGACGGCAACCACATTCCGCGTCTCGTTCCCGCTCCTGCTGTAACTACGCCTATTGTGCGTGGCGACGCGCAATCTTTGACGATCGCCTGTGCGTCGATTGTTGCCAAGGTAGCGCGAGATCGTTTGATGCAAAAACTGCATGCGCGCTATCCGCGTTACGCATGGTGTGACAACAAGGGGTATCCTGTGGCGCGGCATTTGGAGGCTTTGGCGGAAGTGGGACTTTCGCCGCATCATCGCAAGACTTTCGCGCCGTGCCTATCTTGCTTGGCTGCCAACAAGGGGAGCAACAAGGAGTAAGACTTTTAAGGATACAAAGGTGTCCTTCTTCACAACAAGTGAGCTAAGCGAACAAACCAAGATTAAAAAGCTTCTCTGCAAAAGGATCTTGACGCTGCATACTATTGTCTGTTATGATGGGAGCAAGAAACGACACCGCTTCCTAGTCCTTCTCGTAGTCCTTCTTGCATCCCTTCTCGTAGTCCTTCTTCGTAGTCCTTCGCCGCCGCATGCCATCCCCCTCCCCCCTCGCGCTCGCGCAAGCCCTCGACCGCATCCTGCACGGCAACTGCATCACGACGATGGCACGCCTTCCCGAACAAAGCGTCGATGTTCTCTTCGCCGACCCCCCCTACTTCCTGCAACTCGAAAAACCCCTGCATCGCCCCAACGAATCGAAGGTCTGTGGCGTGGACGAACCCTGGGATCGCTTTGCCAGCTTCCAAGACTACGACGCCTTCAACCGCGCATGGCTGACGCAAGCGCGTCGTCTCCTGAAAGACGACGGCACGCTATGGATCATGGGGTCGTATCACAACATCTATCGCTTGGGCGCGCTGTTGCAAGACTTGGGCTTTTGGATCCTCAACGACGTGCTGTGGATCAAAACAAACCCGATGCCAAACTTCCACGGCAGAAGGTTTACGAACGCGCACGAGACATTGTTGTGGTGCGCGAAAGAACGCGGCGCACGCTATCGCTTCAACTATCGCGCGCTGAAACAACTGAACGGCGAGAAACAAATGCGCAGCGACTGGCACTTGCCCGTCTGCAACGGCAAGGAGCGTCTGCGCGACAAGGACGGGCTGAAGGTTCATCCGACTCAAAAGCCCCTCTCCCTGCTCTACCGCGTCTTGCTCTCCAGCACGCGCGCAGGCGATGTCGTGCTGGATCCTTTTTGCGGCAGCGGCACAACGCCCGCCGCCTGCCGCCGTTTGGGACGTCGCTATATCGGCATCGAGCGCGAGGCGCGCTATGTGCGCGCCGCCAAGCAACGACTGAAACGCATTCCCCCCCCTTCTCCAGAACAGGAGTGCCTTCTGCTGCCCGAGCCGCGCGAGCAAGCACGCGATGTTCCCTTCGCCGCCTTGCTGGAAAACGGACTTCTTGCGCCCGGCGAAAAGCTGGAAAGCGCGTGCCGTCGCTATCAAGCGCTCGTCACCTCCGAGGGACTGCTTTCCCGCGAGCAACGCCGCGCCTCCATCCACCAATGGGCGGCCGAGCTTGAGGGACGCACAAGCTGCAACGGGTGGACCTACTGGTATCGTCCTCAGAACGAGGAGAAAAAATCTGTGCGCGTGCCTCTGCAAGACTTGAGAGAAGCGTTGCGATCGATTTGGCGCGCCGAAAAGAAAACAGAGCTTCCCACGAAAGACGCCTACGGACAGCCCGTCAGACAGCCCGTGCGGTCTTCACAAGAGATAGGATAGAAGGCGCGTACGAAGCGTACGGTCTCGGCAACATCGTGTACGCGCAAGATGCGTACGCCTCCTGTCATGGCGGCGGCGGCGGCGGCCAAGCTGCCCTCCAAACGCTCGGACGGGGCGCAAACCTCGTCGCCTCGCGCAAGCAGCTTGCCCAAGAAAGACTTGCGCGACGCGCCCAACATCGTAGGAAACCCGAGCGCGTCGATGGTAGACCACGAGCGCAACAGGGTGAGGTTTTGTTCCAAAGTCTTGCCGAATCCCAAGCCCGGGTCCAGCACGATTTTTTCACGCCGCACGCCTGCCTCCACGCAAGCTTGCGCGAGCGCGCTCAAGCGCGCAAGAACGACAGGCAAGTCGGATGCAGCCTCTTCTTGCGGCTGCCACGAATGGCCGCCTTCGCGCAGCGATCCGCGATGCAGACGGCTGCTCGCATGATGCATCAACACCACCCACCCCCGCTCTTCGTCCTCAGCACCTTCTTGTTCGCCAAGCTCGCGCCACAAGGCGGGGCGTTCTTCGCCTGAGACATCGTTGATCATATGCGCGCCCAAACGAACGGCTTCGAGAGCCAAGTCCGCCTTGCTCGTGTCGACCGAAACTAAGGCTTCGGGAAATACGCGCAACAAATCCTCCAGCGAAGGCAACAGACGCGCGCGTTCTTCCTCCCTTGAAAGAGGGACTGCACCCGGGCGCGTGCTTTGCGCGCCCACATCCAGCCAATCCGCACCCGCGCGCAAGGCGCGCTCGGCAGCGCGCAACAGGCGTGCCTTGCCGTCCCCCTCGCCTGCAGACAGCAAGCCGTCTCCCGAAAAGGAATCGGGGGTGAGATTCACGATCGCCATGACCGCAGGCGGAAGATCGCGCCGCAGCAGAGAGCACCGCTCAAGATTGGCACGACATCTCGCGCCGTTCTTGCGCGCCGACGGTGTCGAGGCGGAAACTTGACTCGGCAAGCGAGAGCCCATAGCATGCACTCCCATGAACGCGGCGAAACAAGCCTTCCATAACACAAGCTACCGCGTCCTTGTCGAAAACCTGACTCTGCAAGCTTGTATCGGCATCCTCCCCGAAGAACGCACGAGGGCGCAACCCTTGTGCATTTCGCTCGCGGTGACGGCGCGACAAGCTCCTGCTTCGGTTGAACGGCAGTCCTTCGTGTGCTACAAAGAGCTTACGCTAGAGGTTGCAGACTTGGTTTCACGAGGACACATCGACCTGCTGGAAGATTTGGCAGAGATGATCGCAACCTTGTGCTTCGCTCGTCCGCAAGCTGTTTCTGTGTGGTTGCGTCTGACGAAGCCCGAAGCTGTCGCGCATGCCGAAAGCGTCGGCATAGAGACAACCTTCGAACGAGGACAAAACCAAAACAAGGACAAAACAAGGATTCTCATCAACTAAGGAGGAGGCGATAACATGACGATGACCTCAGCCAATACGAAGCCGAATACGAAAAGAGGCTTTGTGCTTGCAAGCATAGCGCTGGTGAGCCTCCTCTTGCTTCCCCTAGCAAGCACGCGAGGCGAGGCGGCGGCGGCGCTCAACGAGGCGCAAAAGACGGAGCGTGCGCTACAATTCATCACGCGAAACGGCACGGCGATGGCAGCGATCATGGCGAACGACAGCATGCCGAAACGAGAAAAGCGGCTCAAGCTGAAAGCCATCGTGGAAGAGCATTTCGACCTCACAACCATGATGCGCGCCATCGTGGGACCTTACTGGCGCAAGATGAACGAGCCGCAACGCGAGCGTTATCAGAAGGCATCGATGCAATGGGTGGTGCTGTATTCGGCGAACATTCTGAGCACTTTTAACCTTTCGAAGTTCGATGTGCTCTCGGCAAGGTTGCTCGGCAAGGATGTGCTGGTAGAAACGCAGACGCAAGCCGCACGCAGCTCTGATTCGTTGACGATGCATTGGCGCGTGCGCTTCCGCTCCGACGACAGCCCCGCCCTGATCGACATGCATTTCCGCGGGCTTAGTATGATTGGCGCGCAACGCAGCGAGGTTACCGCCGTGCTGACAGAGCAGGGTATTCCTATCTTTCTCGACAGGCTCGACGAACGGCTGGAAAAAATCAAACGGGAATTCGACAAGAACTGACGAAAATGCGACGGACAAAGACAAGGGTGTCCGCTCGCTTTCGGCTTCTCGCCGACGGCAGCGTGAGGGCGGGAGCCGGTGCTGTCGTTGCTTTCTGCTTCGCGCTTGCGCTCGCACCCGCAGCGCAGAGCCAGAGCGGCGGCAAGGGGCTCAAGCGCAGCGATGCCTGCAGCATTGTGCAGGCACGCGTCTTCACCGACGACAAGGCGCGCGCCTTGTTGAAAGAAATCCAGCAACAGCAAAAAGCGACGGCAGAGAAAGCATCGAGGAAAACGCAGCTGCAAGCCTACAAGGAGATCCTGCGTCAAACCTTCGCCTACGATACCGTGGCGCGCAGCTTGATTGGGCCTTACTGGCGCAAGATGTCGCCTTCACAACGCGAGGAATACGCTCTGCTCATCTCTTCGATTTTGGAAAGCACGGTCAGCAACGCTATCTACAACCTTTCTGTTGTCGACTACGAATTGTCGAAAGTGTCGCGGCTGGGCAAAGATTTCGCGGTCAGCATTGCGGTGAGCGTCGAGGACGAGAATGAGGCTCTGCCCGTCGTTTGGCGCGTGCGTTGTTTTGACAACGGAGGGGGGACGACCCGCATGGGAATCATCGATGTGATCTTTCGCAATGTGAGCGTGATCGCAGGCAAGCGGCGTGAGATGACGGACATCGTCAGCAAGCAGGGTGTGGGACAATTCCTGCGTTTGCTGGCTCTTGAGCGCGACCGACTCAGGGCGCAAGAAAAATAAAGCAAGAAAAATAAAGCAAGAAAAGTAAAGCAAGAAAAATCGAACAAAAGAATCTAGAGACAAGCTAATCACGACAAGCTAATCACGACAAGCTAATCACGACAAGCTAATAAGCAGAACGAACGGGCGGGATGGGCGGCGGCGCAGCAGCAGGCCGGACAGCGCGTGCAGGAGGAGGAGCAGAGGGAGGAGGTGCAGAGGGAGGAGGAGCAGAGGGAGGAGGAGCAGAGGGAGGAGGGGCAGAGGGAGGAGGAGCAGAGGGAGGAGGTGCAGAGGGAGGCGAAGCGAGAGGAGCAGGAGCAGCAGGCGCGACATCTTCTACCGCGACGGGAGGCGGCGAAGGAGCCTCCAGCATGACCTCCGAAAGCAGCCCCTCTTTTTCGCGGATTTTGTTTTCGATGGCACGCGCGCTCGCCGCATTGGCACGCAACCACGTACGCGCGTTCTCGCGTCCCTGCGCGATGCGTTGCTTGTCGTATGCATACCATGCGCCTGATTTTTCGATGATTCCTGCGCTGACGCCGAGGTCGAGGATTTCACCGCTCTTAGAAATTCCTTCGTCGTACATGATGTCGAACTCGACGACTCGAAACGGTGGTGCCACCTTGTTCTTGACAACCTTGACTCGCGTCTGATTTCCGACGATGACATCCTTGTCCTTGACCGCGCCGATGCGTCGAATATCGAGGCGCACGCTCGAATAGAATTTCAAAGCGTTTCCTCCTGTTGTCGTCTCCGGATTACCGAACATGACGCCGATCTTCATGCGGATCTGGTTGATGAAGACGACCATCGTGCGCGAGCGTGCAACCGATCCTGTGAGTTTTCGGAGCGCTTGGCTCATGAGTCTTGCGTGCAAGCCTACATGGGTGTCTCCCATGTCGCCTTCGAGTTCTGCGCGCGGCACGAGAGCTGCGACCGAATCGACGACGAGTACATCGATCGCGCTGGAACGCACGAGGGTGTCGGCGATTTCCAACGCCTGCTCTCCTGCGTCTGGCTGCGAGATGAGCAGCGCGTCGAGGTTGATGCCGAGCTTCTTGGCATAGGACGGATCGAGTGCATGCTCGGCATCCAAGAAGGCGCACTGCCCCCCCTTTCGCTGCGCCTCGGCGATGACTTGGAGGGCAAGGGTTGTTTTTCCTGAGGATTCTGGTCCGTAGATCTCGATGATGCGTCCGCGCGGCAAGCCGCCTACGCCCAAGGCGATGTCCAAGCCGAGCGATCCTGTCGAGATGGATTCGATACCCTCGACCTCCTGATGTCCCAAACGCATGATCGAACCCTTACCGAAGCTGCGCTCGATCTCGTCCAACGCGGAGGCGAGCGCCTTCTGCTTGTCGCTCTGTTGCTTGCTGGTCGGTTTCTCCATAAGGCTCTGTCCTCGACATCGGTGGGCTTGTGCAAGGGTCGCTCTCCACCCTAGGGCTCACGCAAGGAAAAAGCAAGTCCCCTGTCCGCAAGAAATTCGCCGTCCCCTTGACAGCCGCCAGCAACAACGCGTAGAATGGGGGGAAGGTGAAGCAGGACGGTGAAGCAGGACATGGAGCAGAGTGAAGACACAGGTGAGGCACGGTGACGGTAGAGGACAACAATGCGTTATGAATGATTTTTCCGCGCTCGGCTTGAGCGAAAAGCTTCTGCAACAGGTTGTGCAGGCAGGATTTTCTCACCCGACCCCGATTCAGGAGCAAGCGATTCCGAATGTGCTGATGAACCGCGACGTGGTCGGGATCGCGCAAACGGGGACAGGCAAGACCGCCGCCTTCGTTTTGCCCCTGCTCGACATTCTTACACACGGCAGACAGCGCGCGGCGCTTCCGCGTGCGCTGGTGCTGAATCCGACGCGCGAGCTTGCGATGCAAACGGCGAAAGTGACCGAAACCTTCTCGGCGGACTTGGGGATCCGCCACACGCTGCTGATCGGCGGCATGACGATGGGAGAGCAGATTCGTGCGCTTTCGCGTGCCCCCGATGTCGTGATCGCAACGCCCGGCAGGCTGCTGGACTTGCACGAACGCGGCAAGCTTCTTTTCAACGCCATCACGGTGTTGGTGATCGACGAGGCGGATCGCATGCTGGATATGGGCTTCATCCCCGATGTCGAGCGGATCTGCGCGTTGCTGCCCCCTCGCCGCCAAACGATCCTGATGAGCGCCACCTTGGACGATGCGGTCGCGCGCCTGGTCAAACGCTTCACGACGGCAGCGAAGCATATCGATCTCTCTCCGCAACGCCGCAGCGCCGATACGGTCGAAGAAAGCTTTTTGACGGTCGTCGGCGAAAAAGCAAAGATGGCATTGTTGCAAAAAGAGCTTTCGAAGCACAGCTCCGTGCTGGTGTTTTGCAATCGCCGTCTGCGCGTGCGCGAAGTTGCCCGATGGCTTTCGCAACAGCGTGTCCAAGCCGTAGGACAGCTGCACGGCGACATGCCGCAACCCTTGCGCATTGCAGAGCTGGAACGTTTTCGCAGCGGTGCGCTGCGCACGCTCGTCTGCTCCGATGTGGCTGCGCGCGGCTTGGATATCGAAGCCGTCGACTGCGTCGTCAACTTCGATGTGCCCCTGACGCGCGACAACTATGTCCACCGCATCGGACGCACGGGACGCGCAGGACTGCGCGGCATCGCGCTCACCTATGTCAGCGAAGAGGACAGAGTGTTGCTGGAACGCATCGGCATGCTGGATCGTATCGAAGGCGTCGCCTCCGAAGGCGCGAACGCAAAGGAGGACAGAAGGGAGAACGGAAGGGAGGACGCAAAGGAGGACAGAAGGGAGGACAGAAGGGAGGACAGAAGGGAGGACAGAAGGGAGGACAGAAGGGAGAACGGAAGGGAGGACGGAAGACAGAGAGATCGAGGAAGAAGCAGAGGCAGAAGTGGAACTCCAAGCTCTTCCCCCGCGCCATCGTCGCTCGCGTCGTCTGCCACGCCGTCTCCGCACAATTCCTCGCACAATCCCTCGCACAATCCCTCAAACAACCCCTCGCACAACCCCTCGCACAATCCCTCAAACAACCCCTCGCACAACCCCTCGAATAACCCCTCGAATAACCCCTCGCACAACCCCTCGAATAACCCCTCGAATAACAAGGAGCGGCTGGAAGCCTTGCCGGCGTTCCTGCGCAACCCCGTCTGATACACGAGGCACAAGTAGCGACAAACCCTTCTTGCCTCCCCCCTTGCGCCTATTTCCGCGGAGAACCCCCCTATGGCAGAAAGCCCCTCCCCTTCGGTTGTTGCGAATCCCTCTTCGAAGCCTGTCGAGGGCTGTCGCTTTCGCGTTCTCTTCTCACAACCCCTGACATCGCTGGATACGGTGCATGCGCGTGCGTATCAGGCGCAACGCATCAGCGGCGAAGAAGGGTTTCTTGCCTATGTGTGCGACCGCCGTTTCTTTCCTCGTCTGAGCGCCTGCGACATTTTCGTGCGCCTGCGTCACAGCGCGCTGGTGCAGTTTCAAGAATGGCATCTGCAACGCGACAAGGAAGGCGTGGAGCGCGTTGTTCTTATCTACAGGCATCCGAACAAACGTCTGTATTTGGACTCTCTAGAAGAGACGACTTCGCCGCTGAACCTGCAAGAGTGCGTGAAAAGGTTTCTCAAACCCGTCCTGAATTCGTTGCACGCAATCCATGCGTCAGGATTGACCTATCGCGCCTTCTCGCCTACGAACCTTTTTGTTCAAGGCACGGAGATGAGTTCGTTCGTCTTAGGACAATGTCTGAGCGATCCTGCAGGCACTTTGCAGCCGCGCCTTTTCGAAACGCCGACCTGCGCGATGGCGGAGCCGCAAGGACGAGGGAGCGAAATCGCTGCCAACGACTATTACGCGCTGGGCGTGATGATGTTTACGCTGTTGCGGGGGCATGTACCTTTGCGCATGGTCTCGGAAGAGGCTGTGCTCTTGCAGAAGGCGCGGCTGGGCTCGTACCGCGCGCTGCTGGAGCATGCGCAGTTGGAGGCGGAAAGCGCCGAGCTTTTGCGCGGACTATTGGACGACAACCCCGGTACACGCTGGGGACACGATGAGGTGGTGGCGTGGATGGGCGGCTATCGCCGCTCGGCGGAGAACCACTTCACGCCGCCGCGCGCGAAAGTGCCGTACTACCTGCGCGAGCATGCGGTCACGACTCGCCAAGAGATGTCCTACATGCTGCATCGAAACTGGAGGGAGGCGATCGATATGAGCAAACACTCGGATCTTGGACACTGGATCCGCCGCTCGTTTGCCGACGATGCCGACGCACGCGCCATCCTGCAGTTGCAAGACGAAAGGGCAGGCTCGGACGCCCAAAAGACCGACCTTACCGACAGCTTGACCCGAACGCTCATCTTGCTGAACCCGCTGGCTCCCATCCTGTGGCGCGATTCGGGGTTTACGGTCACCGGCATCGGCAACATGCTTGCCAAGTACTACGCCCAGCCCGGCAAGATTGCAACCTTGCTTCACCTCTTGCGACAGGGAACGCACGATTTTTGGATGCGCCACCACATCTACAGCGCGCCTACCTACATCGCGACTGTCAAGACGATCACCACCCTTGTCCAGCGCGTGCTGCACGGCGAGAGCGATTTCGCCGTCTTGCGCTTCTTCTACATGCTCAACGCCGACGCGCCTTGCATGTCGTCTCTGTTTGCCCGAGACTATGTCTACGGCTTGAACTCGCTGTTGGAACGTTTGGAAGAAAGGATGGAGGCGCAGGAGGAAGGGGGTCGCCTGCGGCTGGACTCGCACCTTCTCGCCTACATCACCGCCTACCACAATGCCGCGGGCTCCGACGCGCTGACGACCGCCTTACAGCAAGGCGACCCTGTCCAGAGCGGGCTGGCGCAAGTACGCTTGCTCAACATTGTCCAGCGACGCTACAACCGCGTGCCGGCTTACCGTCTCTGTCGTGCGCTGTTGCCCTTGCTCGAGCCCGCCTTGGAGCGCATCCGCAACATCGAGAAACGGCAGGATTTGAAACGACGCCTGCAGACATGTGTCAAAGACGGCTGGATCGAGCCCATGCTATCGATTGCAGACAACCCTTCGCTGCTTGCCCAAGATGCCAAGTCCTACTTCGAGGCGCAAAAGCGCTACAAAAGCAACCACCACGAACTGATGCGCATCGCTCACGCGCACCAGGGCATGCCCGAGCAAATTCATCGCACCGCGCACACCGCTGCCATGACCACCAGCTCCGGTCTCATCGTGGTAGGATTTCTCGCCATGCTCCTGAGGCTCATCTAGCATGCCGACAGCGTCGAACGAGAAGAAACCACAAGCATCGCAAGCGTTGCAAGAGTCGCGTTCCAAGCCCGTCGTTTCGATTCTGCTGACATGTCTTGTCATCCTCGCCGGGATCTATTCACCATGGATTCTGCTCGTCTCGTTCGCCCTGTTGCCCAGCCTGCTCGTTCGCATGGTCGACAAGAGCGAAAATCATTTCTTGAGCTTTTCTGTCACGGGTCTGAATATCATGGGCTTGCTGCTGGCTTTGCAGCACAGCTACAATACCTACGGATCTTCTCCCCGCCCCGGCATGCTGTTTCAAGATTGGGTCAATTGGGTCTTGCCTTTCGGCTCGGCATGGCTGGGGGTGTTGTTTTTCATGGCATTTCCCATTGTTTTCGCCGCCGTGATGGAGATCACCCTTCAACACAAGGAGCGACGTTTGAAAGATCAACAAAAGATACTACTCAAGGTTTGGGGAACGCAGCTCGGGCAAAAGACGACCGCACCCCCCAAGCAGGACGAGCGGGACGACGACAAGAGCGAAAAAGAGAAGGGTGAGAAAGAGTGAGAAAGAGCGAGCAAGAGCGAAAAAGAGAAGGGTGAGAAAGAGTGAGAAAAAGCGAGAAAGAGCGAGCAAGAGAGAGTGAGCAAGAGTTACTGAAAGAGTCACTGAAAGAGTCACTGAAAGAGTCGCTAAATTCTAGCCGCCGCGTCAGGAGACGCTAGACTCACCGCACTCCGTCGAAGGGAGAGCGGGGGCAGCAGAAACAGAGGTGGCAGAAACAGAGGTAGCAGAAACAGAGGCCTTCGGCAAAAGCGCCTGTTCTTTTTGCGCCACCGCGAGGCGTAGCTTTTCGAAGGCGGACGATTCAATTTGCCGAATGCGCTCGCGGCTGACGCGATAGCGCCGACCCAAGTCGTCCAGAGTGGATGCGGGATCTTGCAAACGTCGTGCGCACAAGATGTCGCGCTCGCGCGGCTTCAGCGTTTGCAACGCCTCGTCCAAGATCGAACGGCGGTAGCGCTTTTCGTCTTCGTCGAGGAAAGCGCTCTCGTGGTCGGCGCTTTCGTCTTCGATCCATTCCTGCCATGCGTCGCCGTCGTCGCCGATCGGCGTCTGCAACGAGAAGTCGCGCGACGACAGTCTTGCGTGCATCATCTCGACTTCACGCGTGTCGACATCGAGCGCGGCGGCGATTTTTTCAACCTCTTCGGGACTGATCTGCTGACTGTCGATGGCGCGCATTTGCTGGCGCAGCTTGCGCAAGTTGAAAAAGAGTTTTTTCTGCGCAGCCGTCGTTCCGATCTTGACCAGCGACCACGAACGCAGCACATAGTCCTGCACGGCGGCTCGGATCCACCACATGGCGTAAGTCGCCAGTCTGAACCCGCGTTCCGGGTCGAAACGCCGTACCGCCTGCAACAGTCCGATATTGCCTTCCGACACCAGGTCGGCGTAAGGCAAGCCGTAGCCGCGATAGCCGGCGGCGATCTTCGCTACAAGACGCAGGTGGCTCAGCACCAAGCGATGCGCCGCTTCGACATCCTTGTGATCGATCCACCGTCGCGCGAGCATGTACTCCTCCTCGTGCGCGAGCAGAGGCACTTTGCGCACCTCCGCAAGGTAATGCTCCAGTCCCTCCTCGCTGACGCTCAGCGAAGAGGGGCTACGCGCAACGACGGCACCCGTCTTCGACATAAAAAAACCTCTCTGCCAAGCCGCAAAGCTTTACACAACCATCACTCTGTGTCATTATAGGGTTGCTTGGGGAAGAATTCTTGTTGAAAAACAATGGGAGGAGGGATGACCATGCAAGATGCCACGCACGACGAGGTGTCTTCAATGAAGGACAAAACACGGCGCAAGCAAGGGCAACACTTCCAACAACACAAAACCTTCGCGTTGTTTTCTCTCCAAGAGGCGGAGTCGTCCTTGGTGCTGGCTCGCGCCTTGCAGAAGAAGGGTGTCGGAATTTTGGCGACACGAGGCACGCAAGAGAAGCTAGCACATCACGGCATCGAAACGATCTCGGTATCAGAGTATACGGGCGTAGGAGAAATCGCGCAAGGACAAGTGAAGACGCTACACCCGCGCATTCTCGGCGGCATCTTGTGCGCACGCGGCGGGGAGGTGGAGTGCTTGCCCGACGGCAATCCGATCTTTCCGATCGACTATGTCGTTGTGCAACCCTATCCGTTCGGCGACAAGTCTCGAAGCCTTTCGGACGATGCGGTCTCTCCTGTCGATGTCGACAAGCTGCACGAGTACATCGACATCGGCGGAATCGCGCTTCTGCGCGCGGCGGCGAAGAACTATCGTCATGTCTGCGCGCTCTTCGATCGGCAAGACTGCGACACGGTGGCTGCCATCGTCACTGCCGAGAACGACCGCGGCAAGAGCTGTATGAAAGAGCGCATGGACGAAGAGCTGCTGAGAATGCTGGCGAGCAAGGTCTTTCATATGACCGCGCTCAACGACATGATGATCGGAGACTGGCTGGGTATGGTGGTGTCGAACAACCCCCTTCCAGCCCATCGCAACAGTTTTGCCGACCAAGCCTTGCAGCTGCGCTACGGGGAGAATCCTCATCAGGCAGCGGCTCTGTTTGAGGTCAAGCAAAGCTATGCGTCGCCTTCGCACCTTCAGCCCTCCTCGCCGACGCTCAGCGGTCGCTCCCCCAGCTACAACAACCTGATCGATGCCTACAAAGCGACGCGCGCGGTCGTGCGCCAAGACGATCCCGCCTGCGCGATCGTCAAACACGGCAATCTCTGCGGCTTTGCGTACGCGGGCGACCTTGTGCAAGCCTTCATGCTCGCCTACAAGGGCGACAGTCTCTCCACTTACGGCGGGATCGTCGCCGTCAACCGCCATTGCGACAAGGCGTTGCTGGAGGCGTTGAGAAAGCAATTTTTCACCCTTGTCGCAGCTCCCTCGTTCGTGGAGGGCGCCTTGGAGACGATGTCGGAGAAAGCCACCCCCCCCTTGCTGCTACCCTACCCTCGCCTCGCCTACAACATCGGCGGAAGCTTCGAGGTGCGCTCGCTCGGCAAGCACTTGCGCATCTTGCAAACGCCGAACGACAAGAAGCTCATGCTCGACGACATCGCGCACAAGGGCACGAAAGAGCCTACGAAGGCGCAGAGAGCAGCCTTGCTGTTTGCCTTCGAGTCCGCCTCCTTGATCAGCTCCAACGCGGTTGCCATCGTCAACCGAGACACCTCTTCTTCCCTCGCGCAGGCGAGGGCTCAAGCCACTCTGGGACTGGGTTGCGGACAGACGAGCCGTATCGATGCCGTCGAGGTTGCGCTCTACAAGGCGCGCCGCGAAGGACACGACTTGGAGGGATGCGTCGCAGCCTCGGACGGCTTCTTTCCCTTCACCGATTCGCTCGACGCGCTCGCAAAGGCGGGAATCGCCGCCGTGATCCATCCAGGCGGAGGAAAAAACGACGCGGCGATCATCGAGCATGCCAACAGATTGGGGATCTCGCTATGCTCAACGGGCGGACTGCGCGCTTTTAGCCATTGAGACTTGTTGTCCTTAACCTTGGTTATCCTTAACCTTGGCTTGTCCTTAGCGCAATCCTTAGTCTTGTGTCCTTAGTCTTGTGTCATTCGCCCTTGCTGCCTCGATTCCTTTCTCTCGTCTTGCGAACAAGGGGCAGATCTAAAATATCTGTTCTAAAATATCTGTTCTAAAATATCTGGTTTGATCATATCTGGCGGGGCTACGCCACCTCATTTTTCCTCTCATTTTTCCTCTCATGTTGCCCTCTCATTTTTGCCCTCTCGTTCTTCTTGACCCTCTCGTTCTTCTTGACGAAAACATCGCGCGGCAGCTTGCGGAGCGCGCGTTGAAACAACAACGCCTGAACCTTGCGCTGTGAAAGGCTTTGTTGCAGAGCCTTCTCGCTCGCTCCCAGCACGGTCGCAACGAAGCTCACACGCGCGCGCGTTTGCCAGCGCGTCTCGACTTCCGCCAAGCGCTCTTCGGCGAACTTTCGCACACGCTTGACGCTGTCGGCGCGTTCGAGGCGCGCCTCGGACTGCAGCTCTTTGACCTCTTCTTTCGCCTGCAAGATGATCTGCCCTACCTCTTCCTCGGCGTTCTTGTCACGAAACAACACTTCGGCAAGCTCGCGCGAGGCTTGCTCTCGCCTGTCGCGCGCGTCGTCGAGCTCCTTTGCGATCGCCTTGATGCGTGCGTCCAACGTCGCCTTGACCCTAGGCTTCGCCTTGACGAAGACAAAGCCGCACAGCAGCACGAAAGCCACATCGACCCAAAACGCGGGTTCGTGAAACAACACGCGTCCGCTAGCCTTTCCTGACTTGTCGCGCCGCTACCTGCGCTTGTGCGTCGGGCAAGGCGTCGATCTGCTCTCGCACGCAGTGCCGCACCTCTGCGACAGGCACGCGGTAGTCGCTGCCCAAGACCTTTGCCAAGACTTTTTGTACGACCTCTGCAATCTCCTTCTCGGCATCGCGGAGCCGGCGGTCGTGCTGTTCGGCGAGGCGCGTTTCGCTTCGCGCAATGTTGTCTGCGATCTGGCGTTCGATCTCGACGAGCCGCTTCTCCGTCTTCTCGCGTTCAAAAAGGACGACTTCCGAGCGCATGCGATCGCCCTCCATTTGGGCGTTGCTGACCATATACGCGATACGACTGCCGAACTCTTCCGCCTCCAGCTTCGTCTCTTCGGCGCGGCGCTGGTCGGATTCGACCTGAAAGACGCGCGCCTCGAGGATCGAGACCATGCGTGGAATCAGGACGCGCGACATCGTGAAGTACAAGACGCCGAAGGTGACCACCAGCCAAAAGATTTGACTGAGGTAGGTGTCGAACTGCTCGAGCTGCGGCACTTTCGCCTCAGAAGATGAACATGACCATCAAGCCGATCAAAAGAGCAAAGAGCGCGATGGCCTCGGTGACGGCGAAGCCGACCCAAATGGAGGCGCCGATCTCCTTCTTCGCCGCAGGGTTGCGAGCGATCGCTTGAAAATAGCTTGCCCACACATTTCCGACACCGATGCCGGCGCCGATCATGCCGATCGCCGCCAGTCCGGCACCGATCAGTTTTGCTGCTTCAACTTCCATGGAAAACCTTCCTTGTACCTTGTTCAACGAAGAGCCGCGAGGCTCCGACCTTCTGCACGCTAGTGCAAATAGAGCGCATCGTGCAAGTAAATACAGGTGAGAATGGCAAAAACATACGCTTGGATGAAGGCGACCAGCAGTTCCAACGCCGTGATCGCAAGCAACCCTACGAAGGGGACGATCCCCAAAACACCCAGCGAGACGACAAAACCAGCGATCACCTTCAGCAACACATGCCCTACGACCATGTTGGCGAACAAGCGCACGGAAAGACTGACCGGACGCGACAGATAGGAGAGCAGCTCGATCGGCACCAGCAAGGGGGCGAGAAACCACGGCGTTCCGTGCGGCAGAAACAGACGCAGGAAACCCTGTCCGTGGCGCGCGATGCCCAGCAGGGTTACCCCCAAAAAAATGGCTGCCGCCAGAAAGAAGTTCACCGCCAAATGGCTTGTGAAGGTGAACGAGCCGGGCAGCAATCCTGAAATGTTGCCGACCAAGATGAACATGAACAAAGAGAAGATAAAAGGAAAGAATCGCTTGCCCTCCTTGCCGATGTTGTCGCGCACCATGTCGGCGACCGTCTTATAGACAGACTCGGCAATCAGCTGCGCGTACCCCGGCACCAATGCCCGCTTGCGCGTGGCGAAGAAAAAGGAGAGGCAGATGGCAAGCACGCTCAATGTCATCCACAGCGCCGAGTTTGTATAGGAGATGTCGAGCATCTCGGAGAGGCGCAGCGAGATCAACGGCTCGATGCGAAACTGATCTAGCGGAGAGTGACCTTCAGCAGCCATCAAGCAACACCACAATATCAGCCCGAAGGACTCCCAGAGTCGGGATTCCCAGAGTCGGGATGATTAGCGTCCGTCTCAATGGCGCGGTTATGCTCGTCGATCTTCTGCGCCATGCGATAGAGATTCCAAAATCCAGCCAGCACGCCCAAGAAGAACAGCAGCAGCAAGAACAAAGGCGTTGCACCGCTCCAGCGGTCGAGCCAAAAGCCGAGAAAGATACCGACGACGATCGGCGAAAGAAAGTCGGCGGTCAGACGCAACCCTCCCAACGGCGGCGAGGCGGGCGCGCGCGGCGGCGGGGTTGATCCTTTCTGCTTCGAGGTCATGTTTTTGGTCATGCTTTTGTCCGTCGTGTGCGCTGTCATGCTTCCGCTCGTTGCGCCTTCGGCTGGAAGTCGAGCGCCGCCGAGTTGATGCAATAGCGCAAGCCCGTAGGCGGAGGTCCGTCGGGAAAGACATGTCCCAAGTGAGCTTCACAGCGCGAGCATAAGACCTCCGTGCGCGCCATCAAGAGGGAACGATCCTTCCTCTCCTGCAGCGCCTCTTTGGCAACGGGGGCGCTGTAGCTGGGCCAGCCCGTTCCCGAATCGAACTTGCTGTGCGAATCGAACAGGGGTTGCTTGCAACAGACGCAGGCATAGCAGCCCTCGTCTTTGAAGGCGTGATAGGCGCCGCTGAAAGCGTGCTCCGTGCCGTGCCTGCGCGTGACGCGAAATTGCTCGGAGGTCAGCTGGGTGCGCCATTCCGCGTCGCTTCTTACGACCTTCGCGCTCACGGCTTCTGCTCCGCCAGATTCTTGTCCGCCAGATTCTTGTCTGCAAGATTCTTGTCTGCAGGATTTTTGTCTGGCAGAATTTTGTCTTGTCGGTCGTTGAACTCGAGCTGCAGAATCTCATACTCGCGCCCGCCCTGCGGGGTTGCCACTTGGACAATGTCGCCCGCTCGTTTGCCGATCAGAGCTTTCGCCATCGGAGACTGCACCGAGAGTCTGCCTTGCAACACATCCGATTCGATCTCTCCTACGATGCGATAAGTTTTGCGCGCTTCGCTCTCGCAATCTTCCAGCGACACGGTCGCGCCGAACTGCACGCGATCGCCGTTGAGGCTGGATGCGTCGATCACCTCGGCGAGCGACAACTTCTCTTCCAAAGTCGCGATTCGCCCCTCGATCATGCTCTGTCGCTCGCGCGCCGCGTGGTACTCGGCGTTCTCGGACAAGTCTCCCAGCTCGCGCGCGGACGCGATCGCCTTGATGATCGCAGGACGAGCACCCCCCTTCAACCCCCTCAACTCCTCTTGCAAGCCTTCGTAACCCTCGCGTGTCATAGGAACTCTGGACATAAACTCCTCCACCCTCTGCGGTTGCTTCCTCATTAGGTCGCGTTAATGTTGCTCCCCCTAACTCACAAGGCATCGATAGTAGCACAAACAACATCCTTCAAGCAAGAAGAATGGTGCTCAAAACGCGGGCTACCCCTGCAAAGCCCGCGACGACGGAATACGAAATGATTGCAACGAACGACAATCATAGAGGTCGTCGTCGCGTTGCTCGATGGCATCGAGAACCGCGCGCGCGCCCGAGCGCGTCGAGACATAAGGAATGGCTTGCGCGAACGCCGCCTGTCTCACTTCGCGGCTGCCGTGGGCTGCGCTGCGTCCTTCCATCGTGTTGAAAATCATCGAGATCTCGCCGTTGATCATCGCATCAAGAATGTGCGGCGAACCTTCTGAGACGCGATTGATCGGCTCGATTCGAACGCCGTGCCGCTTCAAAAGCTGCGCCGTGCCGCGCGTGGCGACAAGGCGAAAATCCAAGCGTACGAGCCGCATCGCGACATCGATGAAGAAAGGCTTGTCGCGCTCGGCGAGCGAAAGGAAGACTTGCCCTTCGCGCGGCAGCTCGATTCCCGCGCCCAGCTGCGCCTTGGCAAAGGCGGTCGAGAATCGTTTGCTCCACCCCATGACCTCTCCCGTCGAGCGCATCTCAGGTCCCAAGACCAAATCCGAGCCAGGAAAACGCGCCACAGGAAACACCGACTCCTTCACCGCAACGCAGCCCTGCAAGCCCTCTCTGAAATCCTTCGGCAACGACAACGAAGACAACGGCTTGCCGCTCATCAACGCTACGCCATAGCGCACCAGCGGAACGCCCGTCGCCTTGGCGACGAACGGCACCGAGCGGCTCGCGCGCGGATTCACCTCCAACACGGCAATGCTGTCGCCAGAGACGGCGAACTGCACATTCAACAATCCGCGCACCTGCAAAGCCCGTCCCAGCAGAGCCGTCTGTCGCTCGACCTCCTTGATGATCTCCTCCTCCAAACGTTGCGACGGCAGCACGCACGCCGAGTCGCCCGAATGAATTCCCGCCTCCTCGATATGCTCCATCACCCCCGCCACATAGCACTCCTCGCCGTCGCTCAGCGCATCGACATCCAACTCGATCGCATCGCGCAAATACTTGTCGATCAGAACAGGACTGCGCCCCGAAGCCAGCAAGGCTTTCTGCAAATACTCTTTCAAACGCTCAGGCGAAAACACGATCTCCATCGCCCGCCCGCCCAGCACATAGGACGGACGCACCAAAACAGGATAGCCAATCCTTTTCGCCAAGCGCAGCGCCTGCGGCAACGAAGCGCGACCCGCGCGCGTGCTGCCATGCTTCGGCTGCCGCAAGCCCAAGCGCATCAGCAACTTGCCGAAGCGCGCTCGATCTTCCGCCAAATCGATCGCATCCGAAGTCGTTCCCAACAGAGGGATGCCCTCGCGTTCCAAAAGGCGCGCCAACTTCAGCGGAGTCTGACCTCCCAATTGGACAACAACACCCGCAAGATGACCGCGCGTCCGCTCACGCGTGAGCAGCGCCAAAACGTCTTCGATGCCCACGGGCTCGAAGTAAAGACGATCCGAGATGTCGTAATCGGTCGAGACCGTCTCAGGGTTGCAATTCACCATGATCGTCTCATAGCCCTGCGCACGCAGCGCGAGGCTGGCATGGACGCAACAATAGTCGAACTCGATCCCCTGTCCGATGCGATTCGGACCGCCGCCCAAGATCACCACCTTGTCGCGGTCGCTCGGCTCCGACTCGCAGATGCGCGAATCTCCCTCCGCGTAACTGCTGTACATATAGGCGCTACAGACGGGAAACTCGGCGGCGCAGCTGTCGATGCGACGATACACGGCAAGAACGCCCAGCGCATGACGACGTTTGCGAATCTTCTCTTCCTTGCGCCGCAGGAGCGTTGCGATGCGTGCGTCCGAAAAGCCGCGGCGTTTCCACGCAAGCAATGTAGCGCGACGCAGGGGCTTGCGACCGTGCGCTGCGATCGAGGCTTCTTGAACAACGAGGTCTTGCAGGCGACGCAAGAACCACCGATCGATACCGGTCAGTTCCGCCACTTGTTCGATGTTGATGCCGTGTCGGAAGGCATCAGCGATGAGGAGCAGGCGTTCGGGACGGGGTTGGACGAGCGCCGCCTCCAATCGTTCGTGGATCTGTTCTTTTGTCAGTTGCGCCGTCGCGATGACGGGATCCAAGCCTGACAGGTCTGTCTCCATCGAGCGCAAGGCTTTTTGCAACGCCTCGTCGAAGGAGCGTCCGATCGCCATGGCTTCGCCCACCGACTTCATGTGGGTTGTCAATGTGCGATCGGCGCCGGGAAACTTTTCGAAGTCGAAACGCGGAATCTTGACGACGACATAGTCCAGCACAGGCTCGAAGCTGGCAGGGGTGGTGCGCGTCATGTCGTTGGCGAGCTCATCGAGGCTGTAGCCGACCGCGAGTTTCGCCGCGATCTTGGCGATGGGAAAACCCGTCGCTTTCGAGGCGAGCGCCGACGAGCGTGAGACGCGCGGGTTCATTTCGATGACGAGCATTCTGCCGTCGGTCGGATGGACGGCGAACTGCACATTCGATCCTCCCGTATCGACGCCGACGAGGCGAAGCACTTCGATGGCTGCGTTGCGCATGGCTTGCAGCTCTTTGTCGGTGAGCGTGAGCGCGGGGGCGACCGTGATCGAGTCGCCGGTGTGGACGCCCATCGGATCGATGTTTTCGATCGAGCAGACGACGATGGCGTTGTCTTTGCAATCGCGCACGACTTCCATTTCGAACTCTTTCCATCCGATGACGGATTCTTCGACCGTCGCCGAGGTTGTAGGCGATACGAGCAGCGCGTTTTTGATTCCTTCCGCCAGCTGTTGCTTGTTGTAGGCGATGCTGCCGCCGCTGCCGCCGAGGGTGAAGTCGGGACGGATGATGGCGGGCAGTCCGATCTTTTCTAGGGCTTCCTCGCTCTGGCTTTCGCGCGAGACGCGCACGGCGCGCGGACAGGCGAGCCCTGCTCCTTCGACCGCCTTCTTGAAGAGCCAGCGGTCTTCCGCCGTCTCGATCGACTTGATCGAGGCGCCGATCAGTTGCACATCGTGTCGCGCGAGAATTCCTTCCTTGTCGAGGCGGCAGGCGATATTCAGCGCCGTCTGTCCTCCGACGGTTGCAAGCAGCGCGCAGGGTTTCTCGTGCGCGATGATGCGCGAGAGTACCTCAGGAACAAGGGGTTCGATGTAGGTTCTGTCCGCCATGTCGGGATCCGTCATGATCGTCGCGGGGTTCGAGTTCACCAGCACAACGCGATACCCTTCTTCTCTGAGCGCGCGACAGGCTTGGGTTCCGGAGTAGTCGAACTCGCAAGCTTGTCCGATGACGATCGGACCGGCGCCGATGATCATGATCGTCTCGATGTCGGTGCGTTTGGGCATGCAAAAACTCTAGCCGAGACGAAGCCTCGTGTCATCTTCTATCTCTTCTTGTCCACAGGCTTTTGTGGCACGCCATCGACCGACCGCAGCCCGACCGCAGCCCGACCGCAGCCCGACCGCAGCCCGCCCTTGTTGCCATACCACCGAGAGCGCGTTAGAATCGAAGCCCTATGGCGACCCCCTCCCCCTCCTCCTTTCAGCGCATGATCTTGACGCTGCACGATTACTGGTCTGAGCGTGGCTGTGTCATCTTGCAGCCCTACGACATGGAGGTAGGCGCAGGCACTTTCCACTGGGCAACGGCGTTGAAGTCGCTGGGTAGCGAGCCGTGGCGGGCGGCGTATGTACAACCCTGCCGTCGTCCTGCGGACGGTCGCTACGGCGAGAATCCGAACCGCTTGCAGCATTATTTTCAGTATCAGGTGTTGTTGAAACCCTCGCCTGAGAAGAGTCAGGAGTTGTATTTGGATTCCTTGCGTGCGATCGGCATCAAGGTCGAGAGCCACGACATTCGATTTGTCGAGGACGACTGGGAGAGCCCCACCTTGGGCGCGAAGGGCTTGGGATGGGAGGTATGGTGTGACGGCATGGAGGTTTCGCAGTTCACCTATTTTCAGCAGGTGGGCGGGTTTGCCTGCGAGCCTGTCTCGACCGAGCTGACCTACGGGTTGGAGCGGCTTGCGATGTATTTGCAAGGCAAGGAGAGAATCTTTGACTTGCAATACAACGATGCCATGACTTATGGCGATGTGTATGAGGGCATGGAAAAGTCTTACGGCAGGTTTAACTTCGAGCAAGCCGATGTGAAGGTATTAGAGGAGCAATTTGACGAATGCGAGCGACAATGTATCGCCTTGTGCGACGCGGCGCGGGAGGGAAATAAATACGATGCGATGCCTGCGTACGATTATTGCCTAAAAGCCTCGCATACCTTTAATCTTATGGATGCACGGGGAGCGGTACAGCAGAACGCGCGACCGAGTTATATTTTGCGCGTAAGGCAGATGGCGCATGCCTGCTGCGCGGTGTGGTTGGGAGAAGAGAGGCGCGAGATGAAGGAGGAAGAATCATGACTGTGGTAAAGGAAGAAAAAAAAGAAACCGCAGAACTTCTCATTGAGTTATACAGCGAAGAAATTCCGTGGAACTTGCAAGAACCTATGACTCGCAAACTAGAGAAGTTTTTGCAAGAGGAGCTGGTGAAGGCGTTGGGATTACAGAACACAGAAAACACCTTTGGCGAGCGGCGTGTCTATTGGACGCCGCGGCGGGTTGCGGTGGGGATTGCCGATGTTCCTGTGCGAAGCGAGGCTTGGGAGGAGGAGCGCAGAGGGCCGCGTGTCAATTCTCCACAAGTGGCGATCGACGGATTCTTGCGAGCGAACGGATTGAAAACGACAAAGGAGTGTCGGCGTGTTGCAGACGCAAAGAAAGGAGATTACTGGGCTTTTACAGTAAGACACATAGCACTCTCGTTGAGCGAACTTTTGGAGGAGGTGGTCGTGCGGGTGATCGGGAGGATGGCGAAAGAATTACCTGTCAGGATGCGTTTTGGCAAACAAAATTTTCGTTGGGTGCGTCCTTTACGACATATCACGGCGGTGTTTGCAGGAAAGGGTGTCAAGGGTGCGTTAGAATTAGGTAACAAGGAAAATCTATCTTTTACGCGTAAGACGCGCGGGCATCCTTTTGCTTCATCTGGCACTATCGTTGTTACGGGCATACAAGACTACGAGGACAAGTTGCGTAAAAACTATGTTGAGCCAATCTATCAAAAAAGATTTGATGAAATTTTTGAAAATGTAGCAGGCAATTCCGTCTACGATTATAAAGCAGAATTTCCTAGAAAATATCGTCTGCTACAAGAAAACGCATGCTTGACCGAATATCCTATCGTTTTTAAAGGTCACTTTGACGAAGAATTTAACGATTTGCCATCTTTTCTCATCAACACGGTTCTCAGCGAACATCAAAAAATGATTCGCGACTCAAATGTTAAAAGCGGAGACGGTGAATTTTTTATTATCACGAATATCCCGTATATCAAGCAAAAACAAGAAAAAAACAATATCATTAAAGGCTTCGAACGCGTGGTGAGGGCAAGGCTGGCGGACGCAAAATTTATGTGGGAACGTGATAAAAAAACTCCTATAGAGGAATTTATCAATAAACTACAAAATATAATTTTCCATCCAAAATTAAAAACAATCGCAGATAAAAACCAACGCACCAAGCGATTGATCCCTGTTATTGTCGAGACATTAAAAAACAACAACGACGATCCTGCGCTGGACAGTGAATACGATCCCGCTTTGTTTGAAAGGCAAGTTGATGAGTTGAATTTCGGTTTGGCAACAGAAACCGTCCGAGAGTTTCCTTCTTTGCAAAAATCAATTAGCCGAGAACTGATAGACAATAAATTTAAATCCAGTGCCTCTATCTCTCGCGCCATCGTCGGCATAGCCAACGCCGCCGACATCGCCGACATCGCCGACAACATCGACACCCTTGTCTCCCTTTGGAGCGTAGGAGAAAAACCCACCGGCTCTGGCGACCCTTTTGCTTTACGGCGGTACGCCCTTGGTACTATATTTGCTTTGAAAAACATATCTCTACCTCTAAAAGGCGTATTTGAAAGTACGTTAGAAATTCTCTCCACACAGCATGTAGACGACAGTCCTTTTTACGGAGAGTCTCGTGAATTACTATTGAAGGAAATCGTCAGTTTCATACTGGAAAGGCTACGCGTCTTCATCAAAGACCACGAACAACTACCGCACGATTGCATCGAAGCCGTATTAACGCACGATAACGCGCAAGAATGCAATATCCACCAAATCTATTATCATACCATAAAACTGGCAAAAGAAATTGACAACAACAACCCCTTGGCAGAAATTTTCTACCGCTTGCACGCTATCTTACGCCCTTACTCCGATGATTTCTCCTCCTTCACCTCCCCCCCCTCCCCCGACCTCTTCTCAGCAACCGAAGAAAGAAATCTACACGCCCGCACGCATCAACTCCTCGCAGAAAGCGCATGGCAAAACCTAACCTTCACCCAAAAACTACAAACGCTCGGCAGCCTCAAAGATGCCGTCGACCCCTTCTTCGACCATGTCCTCGTTATAGACAAGCACGAAAACATTCGACAAAACCGACTCCGTCTGCTATACAGCATCTACCGACGATTCTTGGAACTCGCCGACTTCACAAAAATCCATCACAAAGATAAACAACAAAAAGACAAGCAACAAAAAAACAAGCAACAATAACAACCACAACAATAACAACCCTAACAACACGCAAACGACATTCCTGCCATGTCCTCCTCCCCCGATCCGAAGTGGATCTACCACTTCGGCAAGAACCACAACGAAGGCTCGGCAGAGATGCGAAATCTGCTCGGCGGCAAAGGCGCAAACCTGTGCGAAATGGCAGAGATCGGACTCAATGTGCCGCCAGGGTTTATCGTCTCAACAGAAGCTTGCCAAGAATTCTACAAAACAAACACCCTCCCCCAATCCCTCGTCTCGCAACTTGCCCCCGCTCTGGCAACGCTCGAAACACAAATCAACAAAAAACTCGGCGATACAAAAAACCCCCTCCTCGTCTCCGTGCGCTCAGGCGCCAGAGTCTCCATGCCCGGCATGATGGATACCGTCCTCAACCTCGGACTCAACGACAAAACCCTCGAAGGACTCGCTCAAGAAAGCAACAACAAACGCTTCGCACTCGATTCCTACCGACGCTTCATCCACATGTTCGGAAATGTCGTCCTCAATGTGCCCCACTACCAGTTCGAATCTACCCTCGACGATCTCAAACGACAACACAAGGTCGACCTCGATACCGACCTCTCCGAAACACACCTGCAACAACTCATCGCTCAATACAAAACGCTCGTCTCGGAAAAGGCAGCCCTCCCCTTCCCCCAAAACCCGCTCGACCAACTGCAACAAGCCCTCAAAGCCGTCTTCCAAAGCTGGCTCTCGCCGCGCGCGAAAACCTACCGCAAACTTAACAATATCCCCGAACGCTGGGGAACCGCCGTCACCATCCAAGCCATGGCGTTTGGAAACATGGGCAACGATTGCATGACAGGCGTCGCCTTTACACGAAACCCCGCAAACGGCGAAAACTACCTCTACGGCGAGTTCCTCGAAAACGCGCAAGGCGAAGACGTCGTCGCAGGAATACGAACACCACAACCCATCTCAGAACCCTCACAGCAAAAAAACATTCCAAGCCGCCACAACACGGTCGCTGCCCTCCCCTCGCTGGAGCGAAGCCACCCGCGCATCTTCCAAGAGCTGCTGCAAGTGCGAGATATCCTGGAACGCCACTACCGCGACATGCAAGATATCGAGTTTACGGTCGAGAAAGGTCTGCTCTTCCTGCTGCAAACTCGCTCCGGAAAACGCACGGCGCAGGCTGCCGTCAAGATCGCCTGCGACCTTCTGGACGAAGGACACATCAGCCAAGAAGAAGCTTTGCTGCATATCGAGCCGCAGTCGCTAGACCAGTTGCTGCACGCGCGTCTCGATCCGAAAGCAGCGAAGACGCTTCTGACGCGCGGACTGCCCGCCTCGCCAGGCGCCGCCTGCGGACAGATCGCCTTCAGCGCCGACGAGGCGGAAGAGCGCACGCGCAACGGTCAGGAAGTTGTGCTGGTGCGTCTGGAAACTTCTCCTGAGGATATTCACGGCATGCACGCGGCGAAAGGCATTCTCACTGCGCGCGGCGGCATGACAAGCCATGCCGCCGTTGTTGCGCGCGGCATGGGGCGCGCTTGCGTCTGCGGAGCGAGCGATCTCGTGATCGATGCCGTCAACAAGACGCTCAGCGTAGGCGAGACGACATTGAGCGAAGGCGACTTCCTCTCGATCGACGGAGCGAAGGGCGAGGTGTATCTCGGCAAGGTGTCGATGATTCTGCCCGAGCTGGACGCAACCTTCCATCGACTGATGGGCTGGTGCGACGAGGCGCGTCGGATGCGCGTTCGCGCGAACGCCGACACCGCCGAGGACGCGACGCTCGCGCGCGCCTTCGGAGCGGAGGGTATCGGCTTGTGTCGAACCGAGCATATGTTCTTCGACGGCGAACGGATCACGGCGATGCGAGCGATGATTCTCGCGCTATCGCACGAAGAGCGCGAAGCGGCGCTCGCGCGCCTTTTGCCGATGCAGCGCGAGGACTTTGTCGGAATTTTCACGGCGATGGACGGCTTACCCGTCACGATTCGCCTGTTGGACCCCCCCCTGCACGAGTTTCTGCCGCACAACGACGAGGGCTTGCGCGCGCTGGTGGAGAGCCTTGCGCCGACGCTGACTCTGTCGTTGGAGGATGCGCGCGTGCGCACGGCTCGCTTGCAGGAGAGCAATCCGATGTTGGGTCACCGAGGGGCGCGTCTTCTTGCGACCTACCCTGAGATTTGCGTGATGCAGTCGCGTGCGATTTTCGAGGCGGCGTTTTTGGCGCGCGAGCGTGGTGTTTTGCCTGTGTGTGAGATTATGCTGCCGTTGATTGCAACGAAGGCGGAGTTCGACCGTCTGTGTTCGGTCGTGCGGTGCACGGCGGAGGAGGTGTGGCGCGAGAAGGAGGCGCTGTCGAGCGGAACGGAGCCCTTCGAGCCGTTGGATTGGCGTATCGGCACGATGGTTGAGTTGCCTCGCGCGGCGCTGTTGGCGGACGAGATTGCGAAGAGCGCGGAGTTTTTCAGTTTTGGCACGAACGACTTGACGCAGACGGTATGGGGTATCAGTCGTGACGATGCGGGCAGTTTTTTGCAGGAGTACGAGCGATTGGGATTTTTGTCGCACGATCCGTTTACAACTTTAGATCGAGCGGGGGTTGGTGCCTTGATGTCGTTGGCTGTCGAGCGAGGATTGCGTTCGAACAAGGCTTTGAAGTTGGGCATTTGTGGCGAGCATGGAGGAGACCCTCGTTCGATTGCTTTTTGCGAGGAGTTGGGATTGGATTATGTATCTTGTTCGCCGTATCGTGTTGCGATCGCGCGGCTAGCAGCAGCGCAGGCTACAATTGCAGAACGAAAAAAGAGAGAGAAGGAGAAACAGAAAGCTTGAGATGGAGACGCAAGGGGCTTGAGATGGAGATATTTTATGTTGACAAGGATTTTTTCTGGCGCTACTTTTTTTCAAGTTTCTTTGGCAATGCCTTTGGCAAATAGAGCGGTAGAGATGGCACAGAACGAAGAACACGACAGAATCGACAACAAACGCCATCCAAGATATTTGGTTGGCAATGACGATGTTGGTCAAGACTTTTCCTTCACAAAAGATTTTTTTAGAAAATCTTTTAAGGATCGTTGCACCGATGCACAACGATGGTTAAAGGTTAATTGTCATCTTGGTAAAATTCATCAACAACAAAAGGATCGGCAAGCTGTCAAATCGGGCAAATCTAATTCTCCCTTCCGCTACCCTGGTGGTAAATTTTACGCAAGAAAGCTGATACTGGGTTTAATACCGCAACACGAATATTACTGCGAGCCCTTTGCGGGGGGGGCTTCGATATTTTTTGCCAAGGAAACTGCAAAGCATTCGATTTTAAATGATTTGGATTGGGAGATCGTCAATACACTAAAACAGATTCGAGACAATGTAGAGCTTCTGATAGAAAAATTTGGCAACATAGAAGCTAACAAGAAGCTCCATACCTATTACAAAGACATGTATCGCCCTCGGAACAATTTAGAACGAGCATTCAGATGGTTTTATTTAAATCGAACATCCTACAGCGGCATTATGCGCTTCGAAAACTGTTATTGGGGCTTTGGCGACAAGTACTCTATGCGTCCCTGCAACTGGGGACCGCATCTGAGAACAGTATCTGACAAGCTGCAAAACACAGAACTTTCGAGCTGTGATTTTGAGAACATTATTGACAAACAACCCGACGAAAGCTTTCTTTTCGTAGATCCTCCCTACTACAACGCGGATCAGCAAAAATTTTATAATTGCACTTTTTCATCTCACGACCATAAGCGGTTGGCGGATTGTCTGCAACGCAATTCCACGAGGCTCAAGTTTTTGCTAACTTACGACGACCATAACGATGTACGTCATTTGTATCAGTGGGTCGATAAAATACACGCACACCAATGGAATTACACTATCAATAGAACCGACGACCAAAAAAACGGAAGAAAGAAAAAGGACGGATATAAAAGCAAACGTACCAAAGGATCCGAAATTTTTATCCAAAATTACAGCTGTGGCTTAAATGTCTGAAAACACAAAAAGTAAAGAGGACTTCGTCATCTACGACAGTATAAAGACATATTGTAAAACATACAATATACCTTTAGAAAACTTGCTTGATATACTGGAAGATCAAAAAGTATTGCCCATGATTCGAGGAAAAGCCACAGAGTATATTGGGGCAGCATTTCTTCGACAAGTTTTGGATGCTAGAGACTGGGATGTACAAAAACTTAATCTTAATCCTCAGCAAAATCAATACGACGAGGATATAAGCATTACTTTCCGCAGAACAGGAACACGATTAAAAGCTGAGACAAAAAATGCCGTGCGTGGAAGTTTGAGAACATCGGGACGAGATAAAAACGTGCCGTATTTTAAGGTTAAGTGTCATAAATCACGCAGCAACCTAAAATTACAAGGAACAACGAACGATCGATATACCGTGAAAGATTTCGACTTGCTTTTGTGCAACTCTTCCAACGCAATTTTTAAGGGAAAATCATTGGACAGAGGACTGCATCTGATTGCTGACAAAGAAGTGATTCTTTGGTTAAAAGAATTTTATAAAACAGAAACAGATGAAAATCTTATAAGAGCTTCTTACGACGATTGGCGTCTTTGTCTCCCTGCCTCAATAGCAGACAGCTCCGGCGTTATCCCAAGAACACCTACCGTACTCATGGAAAAAGACCCTTGCTGGTTTAAGAGTAACGAATTGGGAACAAAACTGCGAACCCTGATTAACGGAGAAAAATAAAACGCTATACAAAACTGAACGCGCTCCAACAGAAAAGAATTTTGCCACCATAAGTCTTTGATCGGCACCGATTCCTCTATTCCTCTATTCCGTTTGCTCCACAAACCTCTTCCTACGCTCCCTTGGAGCTTCAGTCCGCGCGTGCACTATGCGCGCACGCGCGGATTGAAAAAGCAGGCTCGTCCTTGCTCCTCCCTAGACCGAGTAATACAGCTGAAACTCGATCGGATGCGGCATGCTCTGATACTGCTCCAACTCCTCTCGCTTCAACCCGATATAAGCGTCGATCATGTCGTCGTCGAACACCCCCCCCTTCGTCAAAAAGGCACGATCCTCATCCAGCGAATCCAACGCACGCCGCAAGGAGCCGCAAACATTCGGAATCTTGTCTAGCTCCTCTCGACTCAGAGCGTACAAATCCTGATCGCGCGGCTCGCCAGGATGAATTTTGTTTTCGATTCCGTCCAACCCCGCCATCAACATCGAAGCGAAGGCAAGGTAGGCATTGGCGGAAGGATCGGGAAACCTCACCTCTACGCGCCGCGCCGCTTTGGGCGAGATAGGAATACGACAAGCCGCCGAGCGATTTCTCGCCGAGTATGCCAGCAGCACGGGCGCCTCGAAACCCGGCACCAGCCGCTTGTAGCTGTTCGTCGTCGGATTGGCGAACGCGTTCAACACACGTGCATGCTTCATGATTCCGCCGATGTAGTGTAGGGCTGTCTCGGACAAGTCGGCATAGCCCTCGCCCAGGAAGACGTTCTTGCCGCCCTTCCACAAGGACTGATGGACATGCATGCCCGATCCGTTGTCGCCGAAGACGGGTTTCGGCATGAAGGTGGCGGTTTTGCCGTAGGAATGCGCGACCATCTGTACGCAGTACTTGTAGATCTGCATGTGATCGGCGATCGTCAGCAGACGATTGAAACGAATTCCTATCTCGTGCTGCGAAGGAGCCACTTCGTGGTGATGCTTCTCGACTTCGACGCCGCACGACTTGATGGTGGTCACCATCTCGGAGCGCAAGTCGAAAGCCGAATCGACGGGGGGGACGGGAAAATAGCCGCCCTTGGGTCTCGGACGGTGTCCGAAATTGCCCTCCTCGTAGGTGCGCGCGCTGTTGTAGGGCCCTTCTTCGGAATCGATCTGGGCAACAATGCGGTGGCTTTCCGCAGTGAAGCGCACATCGTCGAAGACGAAGAACTCCGCTTCAGGACCGAAGTAGGCGGTATCGGCAACGCCGCTAGAGCGCATATAGTCGCCCGCCCGTGTTGCAATCGAGCGAGGGTCGCGGTTGTAAAGGTCGCCGTGAGCAGGGTCTTTGACCGAGCAGACCAGCACGAGCGTGTTCTGCGCCGTAAACGGATCGACGAATGCCGTCGAAGGATCGGGATGCAGCACCATGTCCGATTCGTGAATGTCCTTCCAGCCCGCAATCGACGAGCCGTCGAACATCACCCCCTCCTCGAAAAACGACGCGTCGATCGTCGAGACATGCTGCGTCGTGTGATGCCACTTCCCGCGGAGATCGGTAAAGCGCAGATCGACATAGTCAATTTCCTTGTCTTTTAAGGTTTTCATGATACTTTCGGGCATGGGAGAACTCCTGTAAGGTGAGAGTAGAGTGTGAAGGGGAGGGAGATAGGAGGAGATGAGGGGTGAGGGAAAGCCAAAAAAGTGTTCTCAGCAGAGTGCTCTCGCCAAGAGGACGATCCAAAAGAATGGTGCAAAGGAACGGTGCAAAGGAATGGTTTATAGCCCTCCTGCGAAGAAGCCTATCTTGCCGTCGCCTATTTTGCCGTCGCCTATTTTGCCGTCGCCTATCTTGTTTTTCGTTTTACAGCGTACAATAACCTGTGTCAAGTTTTTTTCCTCTCATGCAATGTTTTTTCCACAAAGAAAAACACCCGCCCTCGTGATCCACACCTGATTCTTCCATGATTCGCATCGTCATCGGGCTCGTTGCCGTCTTCTTGTTGTGGCAAGTGTGGCGCGGGCTGACGCAACAAGGAGACCTCGCCGCACGCGAGCGGTGGCGCAAGCTCGGGCTTTACGCCTTGGGCGGAGTGTTGCTCGCGCTCGGCGTGTGGTTTGCTGCGACCGGCAAGTTTCACGCCGCCTGGATCGGATTGCTGGGGCTGTTCGCTTGGCTGCGGCGAGGCATGCTTTTCTACAACTTGTTCCGAGGGGTCAGTGGAGGAGCAGGGAGGTTCAACGAAAGGCTTCGTAGCCAGTTCGATTCTTTCTTCCGCCAAGCGCAAAGCGGGAGGCAACGCGAGGGGCGAGCGCGGCGCGGCAGCACGATGACGCGCAGACAGGCGGCGCGGCTGCTGGAGGTCTCCGAGGGGGCGAGCAAGGAAGAGATCACACGCGCGTTTCGCCATAAGATGCGCGCAGCCCACCCCGATGTGGGCGGCGATTCGAAGCTTGCAAGCCAGCTGAACGCGGCACGCGATGTGTTGCTGAGCGGCTGACGAAAGGAGGAGAGAAGGAGGTGGTCGGAGAAGACGGGTATCGTCTGGAATCGCGCCTTTTCGGCGAGCAGGGAATGTTCGGCACTTTGGACGAGAGCTTGGATTTCGCCGACGGCTACTTTCTAGGCAAGGCGGTCGGTGCTTTTCTGCAGCATCGGCATCCTATTGTCTATGCCTGCGTCGCTTCGGATTCGCATCCTCTCTCCGTGCCTTTGGAGAGCGAGGTTGTGCGAGGGTTGTTGGAGTGTGGAGTTCGAGTCCTTTCTTTCGCGGTCTCTCCTGCGCCGTTGGTGCGCTTTGCGGCAACCGAGTTGCATGCGCAGGTTGCTCTTTCGGTGTCGCGCGGCTCCTTGCCTAAGACGCACAGCGGTGTGAAGATTTTTCTTGAGAACTCGGCTTTGGACGCGGAGCGCGCGTTGCGGTTGCGCAACATTGCTGCGAACGGCAGCTGGCGCAAGGCTTCGGGGGGGCGGCTTGCAAAATCGGAGGGCGTGGACGCCTACACGATGCGTCTTTTCGCCGAGACCGCGTGGCGGCAAGACGACGGCGCAGCAGGCGGCGAAAACAGGGTTCGGCGTTTGCTACCGCGCGTGCTGTTGGCGCAAAGCGCGTATGGGAGTTCAGAGGGGGTGTTGGAGGCGATTGCCAAAAAGCTTTCGGCGCATGCAGAGCAAGTGCTGGTGCTGGAGGATGTTGCTGCGTTGCGTCTCGCGCTGCGCGAGGAACGCGAGCAGGTGGGTTTTCTGTTCAACAGCGACGGGACGGCGTTGCAAGCTTTCGTCGGGGGGAGGGAGCTTTCGCCAGAGGAGCTGTTCGGCTTGCTGTTGCGGGGGGATGTTTCTGCGGGCAAGCATGTTGCGCAGCGTGTTGCGCAGCGTGTTGTGCTTGCGGACGGGCTGGCGGAAAGGCAAGCGGTTCGAGAGTGGGAATCTTGGGGTGTGCGCGTCGTGCGCTGTTCGGAGTTCGGGGCGGAGATGCTCGCTTGTCTGTCTTCCGATCGAGTGGCATCGCAACGAGGTGACTTCTCCTCTTCTTCTTGTTCGACCTTTTCTTGCGACGGTCATATCGCTTTGTGCGACAAATACTATCCGTTTGAGGATGCGTTTTATGTTGCGCTGCGTTTTCTTTCGGGGGTGGCTATGAGCTCGATTCGTTTGGAGGCTCTGCGTGCCGTGCCTTCGACGAGAGGGGTTTCGGAGTTGTTGCGGGTTCTTGTTGCAAGGACAGAGGAGGGGGGGGGGCTTTACAACAAGGATGTCTTGTTGATGCAGTTGCGCGCTTATGTTGACTCTTGTGCGGAGTCTTGTGTTGAGGCGGGAGATGGCAGTTTGGGCGATGCGTCTACGAATGTATCTGCGAGTGTCTCTACGGAGGAAGTTGAGCGGGAGTTTTCTTACGGGAGATGGATTGTTCGGGTTTCTCGGTTTGAGGATGGGCTAGTCGCGCGTTGCGAGGGGGAGGACAGGGAAGCGATGGAGCGCGTGAAGGAGGATTTTCGAGTTGCTCTGTCGTCTTGCGAGGTTTCGTCTGTTGTTTCGGAGTATGTTTTTTCCTAGTGCTATCGTGAAGGTGTGGAGGGGAGGATGTCTTCTTTGAGTGTCGATGCGGCGAACGCTACGATAAGGCGAGGGTTGCGTGTTCTTTCGCGGCGGGATGTTGTTGTCAAGCGTGGATTGGCGAGGTGGGGGTATCCGTGCGCGAGGTTGTCGGAGGCGGGTTTTCCGACTTTGTTGCGTGCGATCGTCGGTCAGCAGTTGTCTCGTTATGCTGCGGAGGCTATTTGTGTTCGGCTGCGCGAGGCGGGAGCGTTTGAGGCGGAGCGTTGTTCTCGTATGACGGAGGTTAGGTTGTGTCGGTTGGGGTTGTCTCGGCGGAAGGCGAGTTATGTTCGTGCGTTAGCGCGGTCTTTTGTCGAAGGTTTGTTGGATGCGTCGATGATAGGTGCGCTGGGAGATGCTGAGGCGATAAAATTGTTATGTAGCTATGCGGGAATTGGGTTATGGACGGCGGAGATTTATTTGATGTTTGCGGAGGGACGGCGTGATATTTTTCCTGCGGGAGATTTGGCGTTGCGTGGGGGGATGGCGTTGTTGGGTCTTGGGGGTGGGGGTGTTTTGGACGAGGGTGAGGCGCGGGGTTATGCGGAGTTATGGAGTCCGTATCGGAGTTATGTTTCGTTGTTGTTGTGGCGAGGCTATGGGATAGAGAAGCGTGGGGATAGGAAACCTGACGACGAGGGGTTGTAGGGGGAAAGTTATGTGTGTTTGCGTTTAGGGGGGGAGGATGTTTTGTGCGAGTCTGTTTCTGTTTGTTAGTTTTTGTTTGGGTGGTTTATGCGTATCTGTTGCGCGAGCGCTCGTGCTTTTGATGGCACGCGCTCGCGCAACAGATACACTTCTTTATGATATGAATTGTATGGAGGTTATGCGAGGCAGGAGCGCGCTCCTTAAAAAGCGCAAGCGAGCAGAGATATTCTCGCTCAAAACTCTTTCTTCGGCAAGGACACCGTCAAGCCGTCCAACGCCTCCGTCACGACGATCTGACACCCCAAGCGCGAATTCTCTCGCCTGTCGTAAGCCAGCTCCATCATGTCCAGCTCCTCCTCGCTCGCCGCCTCCAACTTGCCGAGCCACCCCTCTTCAATATGCAAATGACAGGTCGCACAAGCCAGCGACCCGCCACAAACACCCTCGATGTCCACATCGTTCTCATGCGCCAACTCCAACATCGTCACACCCGATGCCGTATCACATTCCTTGCGATTCCCATCCCGCTCAAGAAAAACAATTTTCACCATCCCCCCTCTCCCAAAAAATATCCGTTCGACAAAAACAAATCCAAACCCCCTCTAGCCTATCCCCAAACACATGGCAAGAAAAACAACTGCCCCCCCTTCGTCCCCTTTGTCCCTGCTCCTTCTCATCCTGCTCCTTTTCCTTCTCCTCTTTCTTATTCTTTTCCTCCGCCCCTCCGCACCGCCTCGACAAACGCCTCTGCCGCCGCCACAACCTCTGCATCCTCCAGATAGCGATGCAGCCCGATTCTCACGCTCGCCGCCCGCTCTGTCTCAGGCAAGCCGATTGCCCGCAAAACATGCGACCCCTCCTCCCCGCCGCCGCCGCTGCAAGCAGCGGCTGTCGAAAAACAAAACCCCGACAAACGAGACAGCAAAACCTCTGCGCTCACCCCCGAAAAGCTGAGGCTCAAATTTCCCGCAAGCCGAGGGCGCTCGGCGCCGTTGATTCGGAAATCCCCTCCCCCTCTCTCTAAAGTTTTCAAGAACAACTTGGTCTGCCCCTGCAGACGGATTCTGTCGCGCACGCCATGCTCTGTCAGCATGCGTACCGCGCCTGCGAATCCTGCTGCCAGCATCGGCGAGAGCGTTCCCGAACGCACCCCCCCCTCCTGCCCTCCCCCGTGCAGCAAGGGTTCGAAAGCGACTCGGCGTCGATGCGCGACATACAACGCGCCGATGCCTATCGGACCGTAGCTTTTGTGGGCGGAGAAGCTCGCCAGATCGATCTTTTTGCAATCGAACGCCGTCTTTCCCAAAGCCTGAGCTGCGTCGGTATGGATCCAAGCGCCCTTGGCATGAGCTGCTTCTGCAAGCTCTTCGAGCGGTTGTAAGACGCCGATCTCGTTGTTGGCAGCCATGACCGAAAGCAACGCGGTTTTGTCGTCGATCGCCTTGCGGACGCGCTCGATATCGACAAGCCCGTCGCGCTCTACAGGAACGATGGTGATTCTCGCGCCCAGCCGACGCTGCGCGTACAGGCAGGCTTCTAGGACGCATTTATGCTCGCTCGCCAGCGTGACGATTCCGTCTCTGCCCTCCCTCTCGCGCCTCAGGGTGAGCGCGCCCTTGATCGCCGTGTTGTTCGCCTCGGTTGCCCCCGAAGTGAAAAGGATCTCGTTCGGACGCACCGCGAGCAAGGCTGCGAGTGCGCCTCGTGCCTTCTCCACCTCCTCGGCGGCACGCCAGCCCACGGCGTGCGCCGCCGAGTGCGGATTGCCAAACGGCCTTGCAACTCCGCCCTCGCCCTTTCTATCGCTCTCGACATAACGCTGCATACTCGAAGCCGCCTCCTCGCACAAAGGCGTCGAGGCTTGCGCGTCCAAATAGACAAGATTTTGCAAAGAGCTCACGCGACAGCCTCTCCCCTTTTCTCCGCCCTTGTCTCCATCCTTGTCTCCATCCTTGTCTCCATCCTTGTCTCCATCCTTGTCTCATCCCTCTTCTCGCTATTCTCCTTGCGCGCGAGCAAGTCGAGCAGCGCGTCCAGCGCTCCCTCGCGCGTGCGCAAGCCGAACGAAACCCTGATTGCGCGCCTGCACGAAGCCTCGTCGAAGCCCATTGCACGCAAGACATGGCTGGGGGCAACCTTTCCCGACGAACACGCCGCGCCAGACGAGAGCGCGATTCCCTCGCCGTCGCACAACATCAACAACACCTCTGCGGAAAGACGCGGATGGACAAAACACGAAGTGTTCGCCAAACGCGATACCTCGAATCCCGCGACACGCACCCCTTCGATTCGCGCACGCAATTCTTGTTCGAAGGCATCTCTTTTGGCTTGCATCTCCCCCATACGCGCGAGTTCTTGGCAGGCGAAGTTCAAGGCGGTTGCAAATCCTACGATGGCGGTCACATTCTCGGTGCCTGCTCGCAAGCCCCCCTCCTGCCCTCCACCGCGCAACAGCGGCACTAATCGCGTGCGCGCCTCGGTTGTGCAGACGAGCGCGCCCACCCCTTGCGGTCCTCCGAGCTTGTGCGCCGAGAGCGTGAGCATGTCTGCGCCCCACGCCTTGAGCGAGACGGGCAACCTTCCCACCGCCTGAGTTGCGTCGCAGTGGAAAGGAACGGCGTGCGCACGGCATATCTCGGCAATGGTTTCGATGGGCTGCACGACGCCCGTCTCGTTGTTGGCTGCCATGACGGAGACCAACTGCGGCGGCGAGGGCGCGTCGTCGAGCATCGTTTGCAAGGCTTTCACATCGACGACCCCCGTATGCAAAAGCGGCACGAGTCTCTGTTCGCGCTCTAGGCTCTGCGTCGCTATTTCGGGGGTCGCTCTTTTGTCCTTCGGCTGCCATTCGAGGACGGAAGCGTGTTCTGCCTTCGAGCAGAAAAATCGCGTCTTGTCGTGCAAGGCGAGCGCGTTGGCTTCGCTGCCGCTGCCTGTAAAGACGATGCCCTCGATGCTCGCTTCGAGTTTTTGTGCGATACACTCGCGTGCCGCCTCGATTTTTGCGCGCGCCCTTCTGCCGAAGCTATGCACCGACGAGGCGTTTCCCGTATCGCGCCACACCGCTTGCTGTCTCGCTTGCTGTCTCGCTTGCTGCCCTGCTTGCATTTCCGCTTGCTGCCCTGCTTGCTGCCCCGCTTGCATTTCCTCTTGCATTTCTGCTTGCATTTCCGCTTGCATCCCCGCGCGCACCTCGTCGCGTAGCGGTGCGGTGGCGTTTTCGTCCAAGTAGAAGGTCTCGGCAGCGGGGTGCATAGTCTGTTTTCGGTGATTTTTGTTTTAACCCTTACAACCCTTCGGCAAAAATCTGCTAGAATGGATCCTATGGACGCATACTAGAGATTTGCGAGAAAAAAGTAAGGACGAAAGAAGAAGATGAACATCGTTTTGAATGGTCCGAGCGGTCGTCTCGAGGGACGGCTGCATCAAGGAGCGCCTTGTGCGCCTGTTGTTCTGCTTTTGCATCCGAACCCTGTGCAAGGCGGCACGATGGACAGCAAGGCGGTTTATACGCTGTATCGCGCTTTCGCACGGCAGGGCTTCGGCTGCCTTCGGATCAACTTTCGCGGCGTGGGACGCAGCGACGGTCGCAGCGAGTTGGGCGAAGGAGAGATCGCCGATGCGGCGGCGGCGTTGGATTGGCTTCAGGATCGCAGCGAAGGGGTGACGCCGTGCTGGATCGGCGGCGTTTCCTTCGGCGCGTGGGTCGCTTTGCAGCTCTTGATGCGCCGTCCCGAGATCGCGCGCTTCGTCGTCGCCGGACTTCCTGAGCGCCGCTACGATTTCTCCTTTTTCAACCCTTGTCCCGTCGATGGGCTCGTTCTGCACGGCGAGCAAGACGAGCTGATTCCCTACGCTCATATTGCGCAGCTACAACAGACTTTGATCTGCCACAAGGCGGTTCGGGTTGTTTTTCGTTGCATCAAGTCTGCGGATCATCTTTTTTCGCGACACTTGAGCGAGCTGGAGCAGGCTACCGCCGAGTACATTCGACAAACGCATGCCAAATCGGCAGCCTGACAACAAATCGCGCCCTTGTTTCCTCTGCAACGCTCGCCTTGTCGCTTGACATGCCTTTTGTCGTTCTCATCGACAACTACGACAGTTTCACTTGGAACCTGTACCAAGCCGTAGCGAAGCATCGTGCGATGGACGAAGGAAGCGTGCTTGTCGTGCGCAACGACAAGATGAGCGTGGCAGAGGTGTTGGCGTTGAACCCTTGCGGCGTGCTCGTCTCGCCGGGTCCTGGACGACCTGAGGGGGCTGGCATCTCGCTCGCCTTGCCGCAGGCGTTGCAGGCGCGGGGGCGTGAGGGCAAGACGGCACCGCCCATGCTGGGCGTGTGCTTGGGCATGCAGTGCCTTGCGCAGAGCTGCGGCGGCGAGGTCGTGCGTGCGAAACATCTCATGCACGGCAAAACTTCCGCCGTGCGACACGATGGGGAAAGTCCTCTGTTTCGAGACGTGCCGAACGCCTTCCAAGCCACGCGCTACCATTCGCTTGTCGTCGAGAAAATCTCGTTGCCTGAAATCTTGCGCGTCGATGCCGTCAGCGACGACGAGGAAGCCGTTGTCATGGCACTCTCGCACCGAGAACACGCGCTCTTCGGCGTGCAGTTCCACCCCGAAAGCATCGCGTGCGAACACGGAGAGCGCATCCTTGCCAACTTCGTCGACTTTTGTCTCGAACACGCAAAAATGGCGACAAAAGTAACGCAAAAGTAACGACAAAAGTAACGACAAGAGTAACGAACAAGAGTAACGAACAAGAGTAACGACAGAGTAACGGATAACAACAGAGTACCGAATAACGATAGAATGTCTCCGATGGCAGAAACCCCACATACGATTCACGAAAGCCTAGGTCTGTTGCTTTCGGGACAAACGCTCTCTCGCGACGGTTCGAGGCATCTTTTCGCCTCCCTCCTTCTCGAAGGCGAAGAGACGGACGAGCTCGTGCTGGCAGCGGTGCTAGCCGCCCTGCGCGTGCGCGGCGAGCAAGGAGAAGAAGTGGCCGGAGCGGTGGATGCGCTGAGTGCTGCGGTTGTCCATCCTGTCGTTGCGCCGGCGAAGGCGATCGACATCGTAGGCACCGGCGGCGACGGGCTAGGAACTTTCAACATCTCTACGGCGACGGCGCTTGTTGTCGCCAGTTGCGGCGTTCCTGTTGCGAAGCACGGCAACCGCGGAGTGAGCTCTCAGAGCGGCGCTGCGGATGTTTTGGAAGCCCTGGGTGTCAGGATCGACGCGCCCGTCGAGCGATTGCAGCAGAGTTTGGACGAGACATGTTTTTGTTTCATGTTTGCACCGCGCCACCACCCCGCGATCGGACGAGCGGGCGGAGTGCGCAAGGCACTGCGCGCGCGAACGCTTTTCAACCTTTTGGGTCCTCTACTGAATCCTGCGGGTGTTCGACGGGGATTGTTCGGAGTTGTCGATGTGCGGGTTGCCCATCTTTATGCGCGGGTGATGGAGTTGCTGAACTTTGAGCATGCCTGGATCGTGCACGGCGCCGGGGGAGCGGACGAGATGACGCTTTGTGGCGAGTCGCAAGCCTTCATTGTGCAACGCGACTCGGCGGGTATGCATAAGAAACGCGCGTTGTTGCCTGAGGACGCGGGACTGGTGGAGCGGGATCTTGCGCTGGTGCTTGGCGGGGATGCGAAGCACAACGCGCGCGCCATCTTGAGGGTGTTCGACTGCAAGAGTGGCAAGGAGGGCAGTTCGGAGCATGCGTTGTTCGAAACGATTCTCTACAACGCAGCGGCGGCGCTGGTCGTCGCTGGTGCTGTGCGCACGCTCTCGGAAGGAGCGGCGCTTGCAAGGGCTGCCATCGAAGAAGGCAAGACTCGCCGTACGCTGGATGCTGTCAAGAACATCACACAGCAAGGCGCCTGAGAAATCTCCTGGGGCTGGCGGAGAGGGCTTGCTTGCGCGCATCCTTGCCGCAAAACGCGAGGAGTGCGCAACCTTGCTTGCCTGCGATCGATCTCTGTTGAGAGAGCAGGCACGCGAACAAGAGTCCCCGCGCGGCTTTCGACGCGCGCTGTTGCAGCGCTTGTCGCACAAACAGGCGGCGCTCATTTGCGAGAGCAAGCGCGCCTCGCCTTCCGCAGGTGCGCTCCGTTCTTACGGGTCGCCCGCAGAGACGGCGCAACATCTAGAGCGCGGCGGGGCTGCGTGCCTGTCGGTTCTGACCGACCGCGCGTGGTTTCACGCGCGCTGCCACGATCTGGAGCAGGTGCGTGCTGCTTCTCGCCTTCCTGTTTTGCGCAAAGACTTTCTCATCGATCCTGTGCAGATTTGGCAGGCGCGCGCGATGGGAGCAGACTGCGTGCTGCTCGTGATGCGTTTTTTGGAGGCGAAGCAAGCCCAAGAGATGGAGGCGCTCGCCTTGGAGCTCGACATGGATGTGTTGGTCGAGGTGCACGGAGAAGAAGAGCTGGAGGTCGCCGTTCGCCACTTGCAAGCCTTGATGATCGGTGTGAATGCGCGCGACTTGCAAAGCCTTTCGATCGATCTCGTGCGCGCGGCGGCGATGGTCTCGCGTGTTCCCGACGATCGCCTTGCGGTTGCCGAGAGCGGCTTGCGCAAGCCTGATGATCTTCTTCCGTTCTTGGCGGCGCGGACTGCGCCGTTGGCGTTTTTGGTCGGCGAGGCGATCATGCGCAGCGACGATACGCAAGGATGCGTTGCAGCCTTTGCGCAGGCTGCCCTTCGAGGCTAGTTCTATGGCAAAAGAAGAAACGCAAGAGCAAAAAACGCGAGAGCAAGAAACGCGAGAGCAAGAAACGCGAGAGCAAGAAACACGAGGGCAAAAAGCACGAGGGCAAAAAGCACAAGGACTCGCGCGCCTGACGCACAGCGACGGCGCGGGAGGAGCGCGCATGGTCGATGTGGGGGGCAAGGAGACGACGAAACGTTTCGCGCGCGCGCAAGCATGCGTGTTGCTTTCGGCGGAAGGCGCGAGCGTTCTTGCGACGCAAAAGGCGGAGAAGGGCAATGTTTTGGGAACGGCGCAGCTTGCGGGCATCATGGCAGCAAAGCAGACGAGTGCGCTTGTGCCTCTTTGTCACCCTCTGCCCTTGAGTCAGGTTTCCGTCTCTTTGCGTCTTGAGGGTTCGAAGGTTTGGGTTTTTTCGGAATGCCGCACGCAAGGGCAGACGGGCGTCGAGATGGAGGCGCTGATGGCGGTCTCGGTTGCAGCATTGACCGTCTACGACATGTTGAAGGCGGTCGATCGCGCGATGCAAATCACCGATATTCGTTTGCTCGAAAAGCGCGGCGGCGCTTCGGGCGCATGGCGCGCGGGCGCGTTGCGCGCGGACACCTACCGCCACGGGGTCTGACGGGAATGTCGGGCTAAAATATCTAGCTAAAATATCTTCTTATAATGTCTTCTTAGGATGTCCGCCCTTTCACCCCAACAAGCGCAAGGGATCCTGCTCTCCTGCAGCGGTGCTCTTTCTGCAACGGAGGTTCTGCCCTTGCAAAACTGCCTCGGCAGAGTTTTGGCAGAAGACCTTGTTGCCCGCGTCTCCCACCCCCCGCGCCGCGTCTCTGCGATGGACGGCTACGCGGTGAGGGCGGCGCAAGCGCCGCGCGATGCTGTCTTGCGCCTTGTCGGCAGGTCGGTTGCGGGCTCTGCTTTTGTTCCGCCGCTGACGGCAGAACCCTCGACTGTACAGGTGTTGACCGGCGCAGCCTTGCCTGAAGAAGCCGATAGCATTCTCATCGACGAGCATAGCCTTCGAGAGGGCGGGGGAGAGGAGGGTCGAGCATGCGATCGAGAATATGATCTCGTGCGCGTGCGCGAACAACCCGTGTTGGGTCGCTACATTCGCGCCGAAGGGGGAGATTTTGCACGAGGCAGCGTCTGTTTGGAACAGAACCGTCTGCTTTCGGCGCGCGACCTCGCGTTGGCTGCGACGATGAACTACGCTTGGCTTTCGGTACGCAGGAAGCCTCGTCTTGCCATCGTCGCCAGCGGCGACGAGCTCGCCTACCCCGGCGAGGTGTGCGCGAGCCACCATATCTCGGCTGCCAACAGCTTGATGGTGGCGACGCTGTCCGAATGTTTCGGCGCAGAAGCGCGCGTCGTCCCTTTCGCGCAAGACAGCCTCGCCTCGCTGAGCGCGACTTTGAGGAACGCGCTCGCAGGGGCAGATATCGTCGTAGCCAGCGGCGGCGCTTCGCACAGTGCTGCCGACTGGACAGGGGCGGCGCTTCGTGAGCTCGGCATCGAGGAGCGATTCAGCCGTCTTGCCATGCGCCCCGGCAAGCCGACCCGTTTCGGCATGGCGGAAAATGTTCCTGTGCTTGTGTTGCCCGGCAATCCTGCGTCCGTTTATGTCGGCGCGCTCGTCTTTCTGAAGCCGATGGTGGAAAAGATGCTTTCGCTGTCGCCTGCCGTTGCTTTGCAAGAGGCGGTTCTTGCCTGTGATCTTGAGGAAGGGGGGGAGCGCAGTCATTACATGCGGGCAAGGCTGGAGGGGGGGGAGGTGCGTGTTTTTGAGGATCAGGAGTCGTCGCACACTTTGTTGTTGGCGCGTGCGAACTGCTTGGCGGTTCAGCCTGCGCGTGCGCGTGCGAAGCGGAGGGGGGAGAAAATCGGAGTGCTGCCTGTACCGCAGCATCGTTGCCTGCTGTGAGGGACTGACCCCCCATCACCACACCAGACCCATCCACCATCACCACGCACTTTCAGCCTGACAGAGCGGTGTGGCGTTTCTGTTGTCTCGCGCTTGTGCTTTTCGGATAGCGCGCGCTCGCGCAACGGACACGCTAGGCATCCCCAGGCATCCACGATCGTGCGAAGCGCATCACACAGCGCGCACCTTGACAGAAATCTGCGCCCCGCCTAGCATGTAGCGTGCGAAAGCCATGAAACAAAACACCCTCCGCTCAGACTTTTTGCGCACGCTCGCCGAACGCGGCTTTCTCAAGGACTGCAACGACTGGCAGGCGCTCGACGCGCTCATGGCGCGCGAAAGCGTCTCCGCCTACATCGGTTTCGATGCGACCGCCGACGGATTGCATGTTGGCTCGCTGATCCAAATCATGCTGCTTCGATGGCTGCAAAAAACAGGACACCGCCCGATCGTCCTGTTGGGCGGTGGCACGACACGCGTCGGCGATCCTTCAGGAAAAAACAGTCAGCGACGCATGCTCGATACGAAAGACATCGTCTGCAACACGCAAGTTCTCGAAAGCCTCTTCACAAGACTGCTGCAAGACGAAGCTGCCTCCCCCCCCTCCTCCCCCTCCCGCGTCGCCTTTGTCGACAACGCCGCGTGGCTCAACGATATCTCTTGGCTCGACTTTTTGAGCGAGTACGGCAAACACTTCTCGGTCAATCGCATGGTGAAGGTCGAATCCGTGCGCAGCCGTCTGGATGCCGACCAGCCGCTCAGCTTCCTAGAATTCAACTACATGGTGCTGCAAGCTTACGACTTCCTGCAACTCTACCGCCGCGAGAATTGTCGCCTGCAACTGGGTGGTTCGGACCAATGGGGCAACATTCTCTGCGGCATCGATCTGATCCGCCGCGTCGAACGCGCCGAAAGCTTCGTCCTCACAACCCCTCTGCTGACAACCGCAACGGGCGAAAAGATGGGCAAAACGGCAACGGGTGCCGTGTGGCTGAACCGCGAAAAGCTCTCGTCGCACGATTTTTGGCAGTTTTGGCGCAACAGCGCCGATGCCGATGTCGGTCGCTTCCTGAGGCTTTTCACCGAGCTGCCGATGGAAGAGATTCGACGCCTCGAACGTCTGCAAGGCAAAGAGCTGAACGAAGCGAAGATTCGTCTTGCAACCGAAATCACAACCCTGTGCCACGGTAGCAAGGTCGCCGAAGAAGAACATCTGCGCGCCGAAAAAATCTTCGCCGAAGGCGATCTCTCGCACGCAAGCGAGCGCACGGTCGCTTTCGCAGACAGTCGTTTCGTCTATGAGGTTCTCAAAGAAGTGGGGTTGGTCGCCAGCAACAGCGCGGCACGACGGCTGATCCGACAAGGCGGCGTGCGACAGGACGGCAAGACCGTCTCGGACGAACAGGCACTTCTGTTCTTGAAACCGCAAGAAAAGACAGTGCTCTCGATCGGCAAGAAAGCGCATTGCGCGCTGGTCGGCAAAACCGCTTAGAACGCCGCTTAAGAAGCCTTTTAAGGCAAGCTAGTTTAAGCAAGCTAGTTAAATCAAGCTAGCGTTCTTCGTCGGCAGGTTTTGTCGCCTCCTCATCCGTCTTGTTGTTCTGCTCGGCTGCGATCTGTTCGCGCTTTTTGTCTTGATCCTTCTTGATGTCGTCGCGTTCGAGCAGCTGCAAAGGATTGGCAATCTTCACGATGCCCGGCAAGAAAATATTGAGCGGCGACGATTGCACCTGCGGATTGTTCCACCCTCCCTTCGCCTCGTAAGAGAAGGCGAAGAGGTTGTGCCTTTTTCTGCCTACGACGATGGTTCCGATCAGAGGGATGTTGCGCAAGATTTTGGAGACGAAGTGCAAGGATGCGATTTCGCCGCGCAGATCGAGCTTCCGTTGCGTCAAGTCGAGCGACCCGTTTGCGCTGAGGGCGGTGAGATTGTTCGACAAGCGGAACTCTTTGAGGGTGAGGATTCCGTCCCACATTTGCAAATCGGAACGCACATCCAATCCTCTGATTCCTTTGTTGAAGAGAGATACGAAGTCTGCGGCATCGAAGATTTTCAACAACAGCGGCAAGTTGTAGAGAGAAACGTTTCGGATCGAAGCGTAGCCTTCGAAGTGAGGCTTGGGACGCTGTCCTTCCTTGTGAGGACGTACGAGCGAAAGCTGCGTCCTGCCTCCGTCGGCGGTGTTTCGTCCCAGCGCCTGATGAAGAAAACTTCCGAGGTCTTCGATGTAAGCCGAGACGAGCTCGTGTCCCTCGCGCAAGGTGTAGAAGGCTTGCGTGCGCACGCGACGTTGCGCTTGCAAGCGCTGCCTTGTCTCGGAGCGCGAAAAGAGCAAGCTGTGCGAGGAGAAGGAAGCCTCGCGTATCTTTTCGTCCTGCCAGCGCAAGCTTGCATGCACATTTTCCAGCAGATCGTTGGGACGCGATGCGCTCGACGCAGCGGCGTTTTTTTGCAGTTGCAGTTTTTTCAGCCTTGCATCGAAGGTGAGATTGAACAACCCTCCCCATCCTAACGAAGGGAGAGCTTCGCCTCCCTTCTCTTCTCCCCTCTTCTTTTCGGTGAAGGTGCGCCAGGGCTTTTGCTCCAGCCACCGCGACAGATCCAATTGCTCTCCCGCCAATGTGAGTCGCCACTCGGCGGGCGTTTTTTGTTTGGGCGTCGTTTCTGGCGTCGTCTTGCCTTCGAGGCTCGGTAGATTTTCCAGCGACATAGCAAGGGACTTTCGCTTCTGCTCTCCCCTGCCTCTCTCGATCAGGATCGCTGTTTTTCCTTGCGGACGGAATTTGCCTTCGATCTGCCAAGCAGGAGCTTGTGTCTGGCTCTGCGTGCTGGCGTCTGAGTTTGTGTTCGTTTCTTTGCGCAAGATGCTTCCCGACAGGCGGACGGTCTCGTCTCTGACGGGTTGTGAGCTTTCGACGCGCAGGCGCGAACGCGGGAAGACTAAGCTCAACAACCCTTGCGTCGATACGCCCGCCTTCTCCCTGTAGGAGAGAGACAACGGAAGGTCTTGTTGGATCCAGTCTTTCGGCAGATAGGCGAAATCGTCTTCGAGGGCTTTCGCGTCCAGCGATCCTTGCAAGGTCAAGCGTTGCACTTCTTGTCGCTGTCGAACGGCTTTCGCGTTCGGCAAGGCGATATGCCATCGTCCTTTTAGGGTCAACCCTCTGTCGCTGTCCAAGCGCGCTGCCAGCAAGAGCGGAACGGAACTCGAGGATGTAAGGGTTGCCGATCCTTCGTAGAAACGCAGGAAGGGTGCTTGCAAACGAATACTCTCCACCTGCCAAGCCGTGTCGTAGGAGAGGAGACTAGGAAAGATCGTCTCGGGTGCCTCGACATCCAGCTGAGCGAGGAAGGCGGTCAAGTTGAAATGTCCCTTCGCGGTTGCGCGCGGCGCACGAGGCAGCCATCGCGCGCTCCGTTGCAGACTTGTGAGCTCTTGTAAGAACGGCGCGTTGAGAGCGAAGCGACGCAAGGATTCTGCCGCCCCTTCGCCTTTGATGGCAAGTCGCATCCGTGTATGTTTCTCGTCGTTCGCCAAGGTCTTTCGTTCAAAGGAAACCTCGCCACCCTCATCGATTCGAAAGTCGCCGTAGCGCGCGCGCGCAACCTTGAAGAGGATCTCGCGCTTGGTGAAACGTGCGCGTGCCTTGATGTCTGTGAGGGTTGCGGGCGCGGCGAAGAGTTGCAAGCGTCCTTTCTGCCACAGAAAGCTGCCGTCCAAGTTTGTCAAGCGGCGCGTCTTCGCTTTGCGATCGATGAGGGCATCGAGCGCGAGCGTCAGATCTGTCAGTTCTCCTTCTTTGACGACTTCGACGACGACAGCCCGCGTTTGGGGTTTGAAGCGCGGAGGCCATAAGGTGCGCACGGTTTGGATAGGCACACCGCCGCGGCTGGTTCCTTCCAGCGTGAGGCGAAACTTGGAGGGATGGATTTTTTTGCGTTCCCTCGAACTCAATCGCGCGGGGCGGATGTTCTGCTGCGGTGCGCTTTCTTCGTACGGCAGGATCACGATGCTGTTGTCGAGTCCCGACTCTTTGGCAGGATCGAAGTCGAGGGAGGCTGCGATCTGCAATCGCTCGTCGTTGCCCTCGATCGAAAGCGTCAGTCGATGAGCGAGCGCGCTCTTGTCGCTTTCGTTCCATCGGAATCGCGGCGTCTCCAGCAATAGGTTTCCCAAGAATTGTCTGGGTTGCTGTTGTTGCTGTTGCAGCGACACCCTTCCTGATACGGTTCCTTCCAATCGAAACGGCATTGCTTGGCGCGAGAGACGGGCGGGCAGCAGCAGATCGCTTGCGTGCCAAACGATGTCGAGCGGCAACGCACGAACGCTGAGGCTTGTGTTCGTCGAGCCTGTTCGACGACTGTCGATCGAATGGTCGAAGGCGAGCGCGGCTTTCTTGTCAAGCACGTTGGCATTGGTGTTGCGCACAAAACGCGCTCTGAACCAGCTTTGTCTCTCTCTAAGATCGAGACGGTAGTCGAGCGAGACTTGTCCTTTGCCTTCGAGCCAGCGGCGGGTTGTCTTGGAGTGTTGGGCTAGGTTTGTCTGCTTGCTGCCTGCTTCTGCCGCGGGTTTGTCGTCGAAGGTTTTGTTGCGATCGATCAGGCTTAACGCTTCTCTTGGCGAGAAGCCTTCGATGCGGAGCGACTGGAACAGCCTTTTCGATGCGATTGCGTAGCTGCCGGCGAGAACGACGGGCTGGCGTGATTCTGCGCCGCCCCCTTCGGCGAAACCGTGACCGCGCCAAGTCAGTCCGTTGCGATTGTCGGCTACGATCAAAGCGAAGCGCAGGCGTAGCAAGGGTTGTCCTTTGTTGTCTTCGAGCAGAATGAGGCTGTCTTCAAGCTTGAGGGTATGCTCGGTTGCAAGCGAGGTGATAAACCCTATCTGTCGCACGATCTTGTACCAAAATTCTTTCGTGGGTCTCTTCGTGTTTCTTTTCTGCCTCTTGTCTTCTGCTGTCTCTGCTGTGTCGACGACTCGTAACCCGAGGACTTGTAGACCTTGTACGCGCAGCTGACGGGGACTCAAGGAGAGGCTACGGAAACGCGCCTCGACCCCCGATGCAAGCAAGAAGGAAGCCTCGGAGACGATCCATCCTTTCTTGTGCGCATCCTGATTGCGCTCGACAGCGCGTTCAACCTTCGCGATGGCGACGCGCTCGACGAAGTCTCTTTTTGCAAGCCATGTTTCGAGCATGCGCGCGCGCGTTGCCGGCTCTGCCTTGACCCACCGCGCGACCTTGTCGATGCGTTCGCTTTGCATCACGAGCAGCAGACTGAGGCAGAGTGCCAGCGTCAGAAAGGAGGAGAGCAGGTTCTGCACTCCCGCCAAGAGAGCCGAGAAGATGAGCTGTCGCAAGGTGAGTTGTCGTTTCATGGATTTTTATCGCGTGCGCGAGAGAGAGTCCTCGGCAGACTAGATTCGAACGACAGGGCAAAACAGGCAAGTAACATTAAGTTGTGCTATCGTCGCAGGCGAGCGGTCTTTGCCCCGAACAAGAGAAGGAACCATGACAAGAGAGTATACAAGAGACGAGGCGAGCGGTGGGCATCGGTGGCTTTTTGTGCTGGCAGGAGGCATTTGGCTTTTGTTTTGGGGCATGGGGTTGCGGCATGGGTTCGGACTTTTTGCCGCTCCCTTGTCGAACGCGGTCGGGTTGAGCATCGGCAGTTTTTCGCTCGCGGTAGCGATTCAAAATCTTCTTTGGGGCTTGGCATCGCCTTTTTGCGGTGCGCTCGCCGATCGTTACGGCGCGGGTCGTGTGGCGGCACTGGGCGCCTTGTGCTACGCGACGGGGCTAGGCTTGATGGGACATTCGATCTTGGGTTTCTACAGCGGACAAATGCTGATCGGTATCGCGCTTGCCGCGACGACCTTCGGTGTCGTCTTCGGTGCGCTGTCGCGCGCAGCTCCTCCTGCTCGCCAAGCGATGGGGTTGGGTCTTGTCTCAACGGCAGGCTCTGTGGGCGCGTTTGTCGTCGTTCCTCTGGAGGGCTTTGCGCTCGCCAACTTCGAGCTGCCCGTCGCTTGCGCGCTGCTCGCGCTGTGCGCGCTCTCGATGCTGCCGGGCGCGTTTGCGCTTGCCGAGCGCAAACGTTCTTCACGCCCTTCCCTCCCTGCGGTGAAAGCCTTTGCGCAAGCGACGCGCCACGGCAGCTATCTGTTGCTGACAACAGGATTCTTTGTCTGTGGTTTTCAAGTTGTCTTCGTCGCAACGCATCTTCCGAGCTACTTTAACGATATCGGTCTTCCGCGCTCTGCGGCGACGACGGCGCTGGCATTGATCGGGCTGGGCAACATTTTCGGCACGCTGTTGAGCGGCTGGCTGGGCGGCAGAATCATGCGCAAGAAGACGATTCTGACCCTTATCTACACGCTGCGCTCTGTGGTGATCGTCTTGTTCTTGCTCGCGGACAAGACGCCTCTGACGGCGGCGATTTTTGCCAGCATGATGGGATTGCTGTGGCTCAGCACGGTGCCGCCGACGAGCGGGCTGGTGCTTTCCTTCTTCGGTGCGCCGAACATGGCGATGCTCTACGGCATCGTTTTTCTCTCGCACCAGATTGGCTCGTTCTTCGGCGCGTGGCTTGGCGGCGTGATCTTCCGCACCTTCCACAGCTACGATCCGATGTGGTGGCTCGCCGTGCTGCTGGGCTTGATCGCCGCCGCCTTTCACTATCCGATCAAGGAAGATCGAGGCGCGCTCGCCCATGCCGCCGCCTGAGAGGGCTTAGCGGCGGGGGGACGACAAAAACCTCTGCGGAGAAAGAAGGGTCGTCTCGGCTGGCACAGACATCGCGTCGTGTCTCTGCAACAGGCGGACGAGTTTTTGCGCGCACAAGGGCGCGGTGAGGAAGCCGTGTCCGCCCAAGCCGGCAAACAAGAAGAGGCGGCTCGACTTGTTGTTTCCGTTGCAAGGAATCTCTCCCAACAAAGGCAGGCGGTCGCGCGTAGACAAGCGCGAGGCTTCGTAGGGTTTCTCGAAAGGCTTCTCGAAAGGTTTTTTGAAGCGCGCCTCCGTCGCGCTCATCTCGGAGACGGGCAGTCCGCACCATTGATGGAGCCGCTTGCGGTTTTCATGCTCCCCCTCGTGCGCGCGCGAAGGCGCGGTTCCGCGCACAACCCCTACACGCGCACGCGGATACGCCATGACCCATCCTGAAGCGCACACGGGCAACAGCGGCGGGCAGGACAAGGCAGCCCTGTCGCAGATGTCGATTCGCCCGCGACCCTTCTGCAAAGCAGCGAGCAAGTTTTTCAAGGGAGGCAAGGAGCGCGCGAAGACGCTTTCTTGAAGGAAAGCAGGGAGATGCGCGCCGAGCGCAAGCACGACCGCTTCTGCCTTCAAGATTTTTTGCTCGCCTTCTTCGTTCTTTGCAACAAGCCTCCAGCTTCCGTCCGCCTCTTGTGTCGTGCGCGTGACGCTAACCTTAAGGGTCGTCTCGTCTTGCTCCCACAATCGTCGGGGTTGAAGGACGAGCGCGTGGGGCAACAAGATTCCTCCCCAGCGCGCGGCGTTTTTTTGCAACCCGCTCTTGCGTTGCGCCTCGCTCGCGCTCAGCCAGCGACAGAGATTCGGCAGCTCCTGTGCGAGCGCACGCCAGCGTTTTTGCTCTTCTGCGCTTTGTGGCAGTCGCAACGCGCCGCGTGCTACGATCGCTTTGTTGTGCGGTGATCGTTCGTAGAAGGCGCAGGCTTCTCGGTAGGCGTCGCGCAAGAAACGCGCGTAAGCACTTTCTCCGCGTTGCAGACGCGGGCAGACGAGCAGGCGTTCGGGAGCGACGGGCGGTTCTGTTCCGACAAGGGCGAGCGTTCGAAAGCCCGCAGCACGCAAGGCACTGCGCGCGGCGAAGGCTGCGATACCGCCACCTACGACAGCAACATTTGCGACGGCAACATTTTCGAGCGTCATGCTTGTTGTGTCGAACTCTGTGTCGAATTCACGGGAGGGGTGAGGTTTCCTCTGAAGAATCCTTGCAGCACCTCTCTTTTTGCGCACCATCCCTTTCTTTTGCGCGTGTGAAATCCGTAAGCGTTCGCCCTTGTCCGTACGCTTTTTGCGACCGAAAAGCTGGCGAGTTGCGGGAAGGACGTACGCGCACGCGTACAGTACGCGAGGGCGGCGAACACCTTGTCGCTCCACATGGCAGGGTTGGATCGTGGCGCAAAACCGTCGCAGTACCACCCGTCGACCTCGTGCGCAAGGGTTGCAACGATGCTTGCAAGCGCGCGCTCGACATCTTGCAACAACAAGGTGAGGCGGATCGAGGGCGCGAACTCCCAGCGCAGCGTGTGCTTGCGGAGGGGGAGGCGGGGGTTGTTGGCGACAGAAGTTGGCAACCCCTTCCACGCCTGCAACAGGTTGCCTGCGCCGCACACCTCGTGGCGACGGTAGAAGTGCTGCAAGTCTTTGACGCGCAAGGGATGGGCTTCGATGCCCCAGTAATCCAAAAGAGGCTTGTTCTCGACGGTGCCTTCGTTCTGCGTCTTTTCCTGCCATTTTTCCTGCCATTTTTGCCATAGTTGCGCTGTTTGCAGAAAGTTGAGTCCTGTGCCGAATCCCAGCTCGACGATGCGAAAGGTTGTTTTGTCTTCGAAGAAGGTCTTCCATGCGTCGGGCAGGGCTAATCCCTTGCAGAAAACATGGTGCGCCTCTGCTGCGGGGTCGGTTTCTCCGAAATAGCCGTCGTCGTACGCTGGCGCGTAAGGCGTGTCGTTCTTGCGCCAGACGACCTGCGCCCAGTTTGTTTGCGGCGGTGCCATGTCGTTCTCTGTGTCGTTCTCTGTGTCGTTTTTTTTTTCGAGAAAGTTGTTTTCTGCTGGGATTATATGCAACACTGCTCGGCGCACGACACGCAAAATCTCTCTTCTTCCTCTCTTCCCCTCCTCCTCTCTTCCTCTCTCTCTTCCTTTCTCTGTTGCTGCTTTCTATGGGACTTCGTCAGATAAGAAAACACGGACTTGCGCTGAACGGCTGGCTGGTCTTGGACAAGCCTGTTGGCTTGCGCTCGACGGTTGCGGTTGCTCGTGTTCAGTCTTTGTTGCGAGCGCGCAAGTGCGGACATGCCGGCACGCTGGATCCTGCTGCGGAGGGGCTGCTTCCGCTGGCGTTGGGGTCGGCGACGAAGACGGTTTCCTACGCGATGGACGGCACAAAGGTCTACGATATGGTGGTGCGCTGGGGGGAGCGCAGCACGACGGACGATTCGGAAGGGGAGGTCGAAGCGAGCAGCGTTGCGCGTCCGAGCCGCGATGCCATCGAAAGCCTTTTGCCCGAGTTCACAGGCGAGATTGTCCAGCGCCCGCCGCGCTTCTCGGCGTTGCGCGTAGGCGGCAAGCGCGCCTATGCGTTGGCACGACAAGGCGAGGAGGTTTGCCTGCAGCCGCGCAAGGTGCGCATTTTCTGCATACGGCTTGTCGAGGTTCTCGACAAGGACAAGGCTCGTTTTTCGGTCGAAGCGGGCAAGGGCGCCTATATGCGCGCGATCGCCAGAGACTTGGGCGAGCGTCTCGGTTGCTTCGGTCGTCTGCAAAGCCTGCGCCGCAGCAAGGTCGGCACCTTCACCGAGCAGCACGCCGTATCGCTGGAGAAGTTGGAAGCGCTGTTCGACAGGCGACAGGCAGCTTCAGAAGCTTCGGAAAATTCGGAAGTTTCGGAAGTTTCAGAAGATTCGGAAGTTTCGGAAGTGCCGCTTTTGTACGACGAAACGCTTTCTCGGCTCGGCGAGCTTCTCTTGCCTGTCGAGAGCGCGCTGGGCGCGATGCCGCGCTTGACGCTGGAGCCTTGGGAACAACAACAATTCTGTCGCGGGCTGGGCGTGCTTTTTGCGCAACCCGAACAGCAAGAACGCCTTGCCCTGGCTGGCGGTGGCTCTGCTTCGCATTGTTCGAGCGGCGATTCTATGGCAGTTTTTTCGTCGAACGCTCGGCTGCTGGGTGTCGGCAGCCTTCTGCAGGGACGTTTGAAGGCGTTGCGTCTTTTTGTCGCCAAGCCGCAGGCTCTTAGTGAATCGCAGCGCGGCAAGGATCGTGCGAGGTCTTCTTTCAAGAATGTAAGAAAAAATGTTGCGCCGCCACAAAACAGCTTGTAGAGTAGTTGCGAATGTGTTGAGAACACTAACAATCTCTTCCTCTTTTGCAATCTCTTCCTCTTTTGCAATCTTTTCCTCTTTTGCAATCTTTTCCTCTTTTGCAATCTTTTCCTCTTTCGCTTTTTCGATGCCGCTCGCCAAGGACCACAAGACTTCGCTAATCCAGAAGCACGGTCGTAGCAACGCCGACACGGGATCGCCTGAGGTACAGGTTGCGCTGTTGAGCGGTCGCATCGTACAGTTGACCGAGCATATGAAGGTTCACAAGAAAGACTACCACTCGCGCCGTGGATTATTGTTAATGGTAGGGCAGAGGCGCCGACTGCTCGATTTTGTCAAAAAGGCTAGTGAAGAACGCTATCAGAAGATCGTCGCCGACTTGGGTCTGCGACGATAGTCCGCATACAACGGAAGCTTACGACCATCGCCACCGAGCAAGAGACGAATCTCGTCTCTTGTTGCGCGTTGCCTTGTCGTTGAGCGTCTTTTTCGAATCTATCCCCCGACTTACATCCCCCAACGATTAGGAGACTATTATCCATCATGTTTGAAGAACATTCCGTAGAAATTTCATGGGGCGAGCGCGAGCTCCGCCTCGAAACAGGACTGCTGGCACGCCAAGCCGACGGTGCCGTCCTTGTCAGCTATGGGGCGACGCGCGTTCTATGCACGGCGGTCTATGCGCGCAAGCCGCGCGAAGGGTTGAATTTTCTACCCCTTACGGTGAACTATCAGGAGAAAACCTTTGCCGCCGGCAAGATTCCCGGGGGATTTTTCCGCCGCGAAGGTCGCCCCGGCGAAAAGGAGACGCTGACCTCACGCCTCATCGACCGTCCCCTGCGTCCTCTTTTTGCGAAGGGCTACCGCTGCGAGACGCAAATCGTCTGTACCGTGTTGGAGCACGACTTGCAGAACGACGCGGACATTCCCTCGTTGATCGGCGCGAGCGCTGCCTTACACCTCTCTGGTGCGCCGCTGCTGTCGCCGGTCGCCGCGGCGCGCATCGGCTGGATGGACGGCAAGCCCGTTCTGAACCCAACCCTGAGCGAGCTGGAGGAGAGCGAGCTCGACCTCGTGCTTGCCGGCACGACGAACGGCATTCTGATGGTCGAATCCGAGGCGAAAGAGTTGAGCGAAGAACAAATGCTGGAAGCGCTCACCTTCGGACAGAGCTCGTTTGCACCCGTGCTCGAGGCGATCACCGAGCTGGGCGGCAAGGCAAGAAAAGATCTCTTTGTCGTGCCGAGCGCCAACGACGCGCTTCTCGGACTGGACGAAAAGATGACGCAAGCCTTCGGCGCGCGAATTCAAGCCTGCTACGAGAAGACCCAGAAAGTGGAACGTGTCCAAGCGCTCGAAGAGCTGCGTGGCGAGGTTTTGCAAGCCTACGCAGAGCAAGAGGACGACAACGGCGTGCTCGAGGTGTTGAAGGGGCTTGAGAAAAAAATGGTGCGCAAAAAAATCCTAGAGCAAAAGGTGCGTATCGACGCACGCGGGCTCGAGGACATTCGTGCGCTCGACTGCCGCGCTGGCTACTTGGCGCGCACGCACGGCTCGGCGCTGTTTACACGCGGCGAGACGCAGGCGCTGGCTGTTGCCACGCTGGGAACGGCGCAGGATTCGCAAATCGTCGATGCGCTGGCGGGCGAGTATCGTGAGCACTTCATGGTGCACTACAACTTTCCGCCCTACTCGGTCGGCGAGGCGAGCATGATGCGTCCTCCTGGTCGTCGTGAGATTGGTCACGGCAAGCTTGCGTGGCGTGCGCTTCGTCCTCTGATGCCTTCGAAGGAAGATTTCGCCTACACGGTGCGTGTGGTCTCCGAGATCACCGAATCGAACGGCTCGTCGTCGATGGCAACCGTGTGCGCCAGCTCGCTGGCGCTGATGGACGCGGGCGTACCGTTGCGTGCAGCCTGCGCCGGCATCGCGATGGGACTGATCAAGGAGGGGGAAGAGTTTGCCGTCTTGTCCGATATCTTGGGCGACGAGGATCATCTCGGCGACATGGACTTCAAGGTCGCCGGCAGCGAGAAAGGCATCACCGCCTTGCAAATGGACATCAAGATCGAACAGATCACGCTGGATATCATGCGCCACGCCCTGGCGCAAGCCGAGCGCGGTCGTCTTCATATTCTCGCTACGATGTCGCGCTGCATCGATCAACCGCGCGACAGCCTTTCGGAACACGCGCCGCGCATGCGCACGATCAAGGTTCCGAAGGACAAGATCCGTGAGGTCATCGGCGCGGGAGGCAAGGTCATCCGCGAGCTGTGCGAGACGACGGGGGCCCGCATCGATATCGACGACGACGGCACCGTGCGCATCGCTGCGGTCGAAGAACGCGCGATCGAGGCTGCCATAGAAAAGATCGAGGCGCTGACCGCAAGCGCGCAAATCGGCAAGGTCTACAAGGGCAAGGTGGTGCGCATCATGGACTTCGGCGCCTTCGTCAACTTCTTGGGCGGGAAGGACGGACTGGTGCATATCTCCGAGATCGCCCACCACCGCATCGGAAGAGTCTCCGATGTGCTCGCCGTAGGCGACGAGGTCACGGTGAAGTGTCTTCGCATCGACGAGCAGGGTAGGGTCGGGCTGTCCATTCGCGCAACTCAGGAAGACCCCGGCGGCGGAGCACCGCGCGAACAACGCTACGGCGAAGAGGTTCACCACTCGCCCTATGCAGCCGACGACGGCGAACGGCGCGATCATCACGCCGATCGACGAGGGGGGGGAGGCGATGATCGACGAGGGGGTGGAGGCGATCGACGGGGGGGGGGAGGCGACCGACGGGGGGGTGGAGGTGGAGGCGACCGACGAGGGGGGGGAGGCGATCGACGAGGTCCTCCCAAACCGCGTTCGTCTTACCGCGATTGACGCCGCTTGCTTCTTGCTTCTTGCTTCTTGGCGCGCTTGTTTTCTCCGTAGCAGTGGGCTAGGGTCCTTGACAAGACGACGACACACGCAGAAAAAACGCACCCTGCGTTCGCTCGAGCGAGCGTCGTGGGGTGGCGTGCGTGTGCAAACCTCTTTTGTGGCGGAATAAGCGGAGTGCAAGAACGAAAAGAGAACATGGACGACGCACCTTTCACGATGCGCCAAATGGTGGAGGCGGGCATGCACTTCGGTCATACGACGAGGCGTTGCAATCCGAAGATGTTGCCGTGGATCTTCGGACAGCGCAACGGTGTCCACATCATCGACTTGGAGCAGAGCGCGCGCCTCTTGCGCGAAGCGCTGAGAGCCGTGCGCACGGTCGTTGCGCACGGCGGCAAGGTTCTGATCGTCGGCACGAAGAACCAAGCGCAAAACATCGTCGCCGAGACGGCGCAAGCCTGCGGGCAGTACTACATCAATCGCCGCTGGCTGGGCGGAACGCTGACGAACTGGCAGACCGTTTCGAAGTCGATCGATTCGCTCAAAACCCTCGACGAGCGCCTGGAAAAGGACGACGCGCTGGAGGGGCTGACGAAAAAAGAAAAACTCAGCCTGACGCGACGCAGAAACAAGATCGAGCGTGCGCTCGGCGGCATCCGCGAGATGAGCACGTTGCCCGATCTGATGTTCGTCATCGACACGAACAAGGAGGCGACCGCCGTCAAGGAGGCGCACAACCTTTCCATTCCGATCGCCGCCGTCTTGGACAGCAACTCGAACCCCGACGGAATCGCCTATCCCATCCCGGGCAACGACGACGCTGCGCGATCGCTTGCCTTCTACCTCTCGTTGCTCTTGCACGCCGCCTCCAGCGGACGCGAGGCGATGCTGGCAAGGAAGGAACAAAAACCCGAACAAGACGCAGCACTCGTTGCCAACACGGAGGCAGACGCGCAAAAAGAGACGCGCAAGGGAGACAAAAACAAAGTCGCCGCGAACACCGCCGATGCCAAAAGAAGAAAAGACGACAGAAACAAAAAAACGGATGCGAAGCCCCACCCAGACAAAACTGAGGCGAAGAAGATCACCGTCGTGAAAAAGAAGGCGAAAAGAACAAAGACCGATGAAAACAAAGCAGAAGGAAAAGATGCTCTCGCAGCGAAACCCGCCAAAGATGCCAAGCAGGACGATGCCAAACGGGACACGAAGCAGGATACGAAACAGGACGAAACAAAACAGGGCAACGCAAAAGATGGCTGAGATTGCGGCATCGCTTGTGAGGAGCCTGCGCATGGAGACGAGCGCCGGCATGATGGATTGCAAACGTGCGCTGCAAGAAAGCGACGGCGATGTCATCACCGCGAAGGCGTGGCTACGCAAGAAGGGACTTGCGGGAGCGCAAGCGAAAGCGTCGCGTGCAACCGATCAAGGGTTGGTGGCGGTTGCCACTCGGCAGAAGAGGGCTGCGGTCGTCTTGGAGCTGAACGCCGAAACCGATTTTGTCGCCCGCAACCCCTCGTTCCAAACCTTCCTGCACAAAGCCGCGTTGCGCGCGCTTGCGGTGCAGGCGCACGATGTGGAGACATTGCTGGCAACTCCGTTTGAGGCAGAAGAGAGCGTCGAGCAGGCGTTGCAAAGCCTCATCGGGACGATCGGCGAAAACATGCGCTTCAGGCGATGCGCCTACCTGAACGGCGAGCGGGGAATCGTTGCAACCTACACGCACGGACGCATCCTCGCGGAGGATTTTGCTACACAAGAATCTTCGCACGAACCTTGTGCAGAAGTTTCTATGGGAACGCTCGGCGTTGCGCTCGCGCTCGAAGCGGAAGAAGCTACGAACGAGGCGCTGGAGGAGACGGGCAAAGCCCTGGCGATGCATATCGCAGCAGCCAAACCACTGGTGGTGTCGCGCGCAGACCTGCCCGCAGAGACGCTGCAGCAAGAAGAAGAAATCCTGCGAGAGCAGGCGCGAAACCCCGACGCGAAGGGGGCATCCGCAAAAAGTATCCCCACAGACGACGTCTTGGAAAAGATCGTTCAAGGACGCTTGGAGAAGTTTTTCCGTAGCGTCGTCTTGGACGAACAACGTTATGTTCTCGATGAGACACGATCGATCGCATCGATGCTCGCAGAGGCGGGTAGCACAAGCTCGCCCGTGCGTGTGGCAGGATTCCTTCGTATCGCGCTCGGAGAACAAGGCTGAACCCAGTGCTGATCTGGAGCTGACCCCGAGGCTGAGCCCAGAACCGAGCGTAGACTATTCTTGCAGACTTTTCTTGTAGACTATTCTTGTAGACTATTCTTGTAGACTATTTTTGTAGACTATTCCCTTCCGTAGACTATCGCATTGCAAGCAGGAGGAAACGACGATGGCATCAGAGTTCTCGACGAAAGAGTATGAAAAACGCATGGACGGCGCCCTGGAGGTGTTGGCGAAAGAGTTTGCAGGCTTGCGTGCCGGACGCGCTGCGACCTCGTTGGTGACACCCTTGAGCGTGCGCGCCTACGGCGATGCGACGCAGCCGTTGGAACAGCTGGCGAGTGTCACCGTTGTCGACGCGCGCACATTGAGCATTCAGGTTTGGGACAGCGGCGTCGTTTCTGCGGTGGAGAAAGCGATCAACGAATCGAACTTGGGACTGACGCCGCAAACGGAAGGTGCTGTGATTCGCCTGCACTTGCCGAGCCCGAGTGCCGAGCGGAGGCAAGACTTGGCAAAGATGGCGGCGCGCTACGCGGAGGAAGCGCGCATCGCGGTGCGCAACATACGGCGCGATGCGATCGATTCGGTGCGCAAGCAGGAAAAGGAGAAAGCCGTCTCGCAGGACGAGGCGCAGCGTTATTGCGACTTGGTACAGAAGGTGACCGACAATCACATCGCCAAGATCGACGAGGCACTGCGCGACAAAGAACGTATCATTGCGACGCCGTGATGCTGTCGCGTTTTTCCGTCTCGAATCTACGCTCCGTTCCCTCCTCCGCTTCGGTCGAGGCGGTGCGCGAGCACCCTGTCGCCCGCCTTCTTCGTCCCTTTTCTGTGCCGCGCCACTTGGCGATCATCATGGACGGCAACGGACGATGGGCGAAGGCGCGAGGAAAAACGAGGCTGGAGGGACACAAAGCGGGAGCGCGCGCGGCGGAAAAAATCTTGGACTGCGTTCTCAAGAAGGGCATTCCTTACTTGACCCTGTTCGCCTTCTCTAGCGAGAATTGGCGGCGCTCGGAGGAGGAGGTGCAGGGCTTGATGAAGCTGTTGGAGCAATACCTTGTACGCAACCGCAGGTCGTTCTTGGACGACCGACGGGTACGGCTTTCGGTCTTCGGCGACAAGACACGCCTGCCCCCCTCGCTGGTCGCGCACTTGGACGACTTGGAGCGCGAATCACAAGCATCACAAGCATCGCACGCAAACAACGGCAACAGCAGCAGCAACGGCAAGGACAGCGAGAGAGCTCAGGGCGAGAACGACGAGAACGACGAGAACAAAGGATTTCTGCATTTGGGACTCGCGCTGAACTACGGCGGCAGAGACGATATTGTAAGGGCGACGCGCAGGCTGGTCGCGCGCTGTCTGGAGGGGGGCGAGCGAGCGGAAGCGCTGACCGAGCAGCATGTTGCAGCGGCTCTCGATACGGCATTCTTTCCCGACCCCGACCTGTTGATCCGCACCGGCGGCGAACAGCGCATCAGCAACTTCCTGCTGTGGCAGTGCGCCTACAGCGAGTTGATGTTTACCGATTGCCCTTGGCCCGACTTCGACGCACAACACTTGGAGAGCATGCTGGAAGCCTTCGCCAGACGCGAACGACGTTTCGGCGCGAACGACAGCCGCGCCTCACTTTGAGCTGAACCACAAGAGCCAACAAAAAAATCTACACAAAAAAATCTACACAAGAAAATCTACACAAGAAAATCTACACAAGAAAATCTACGCAAAAGAATCTACACAAAAAAATCTACACAAAATAATCTACATAAAAGAATCTACACAAGAAAATTTACACAAGAAAATTTACAAGAGAGAGGAACCTTGACGATGCGGCGATGGCGCGCCTTCAGAACAACGATCGCAGAAGCGGATCCGCGGCTTTTGCGCGCAACGACTGCTCTCGCCCTGCTCGTCTTCGTCTTTGCGCTTCTGCTCTTCGCCCGTGTTTTGTTGCTTCCCGCAACGCTCGTCGTGTTGCTGCTGTCCGCGCACGAGTGGGCGCATCTCGCGCCGCGCGAAGAGGAGCGTCGTTCGAAGGGCTTGCTCGTGAGCCTGCCGCTCGTCCTTCTCGCCTATCCCGTGCTGGGGGTGGCGTGTTTGCTCTTGCTGCTGCTGTTTCTCCCCGTCTCGTTGCTGCTGTCGCGCAACGGCGGGCTGCACAACCTCGTGGGACTTTTCTGCCTCGCCATGCTGGGCGTGGGCTTCGTCGACTTGCACAACCGCTTCGGCGTTGCAGGATTGGGATGGGTGATCGTCGTCGTCGTCGCCTTCGACATGGCGGCGATGCTAGGGGGAAAAGCCTTGCGCGGACCGAAGCTGTGGGTCAGCGTCAGTCCCGACAAACGCTGGGCAGGGTTGCTGTGCGGTTTGGCTGCTGCGGGCTTGTTCGGAACATTATGGTTGCTGGCATCCTCTCCGGCAAACCACGACCGTGTGCTGTTTGCCGTCGTTGCAAGCCTGCTCGCAGGCGCGAGCGCGCAGCTGGGAGACCTCACCTTGTCGCAGCTCAAGCGGCTTGTCGGCGTGAAGGATACGGGTTCTCTGCTGCCAGGACACGGCGGTATCTTAGACCGCATCGACAGCATGTTCTGCGCCGTGCCTGTGGCGTGGATCGCGCTCGCGCTGTGGGACTTCTTCTGACAAAAGCTTCTTCTGCTATGGATAGGAAGACGAATAAGAACACGCCTCCCGTCACGCCTCCCGTCGCCCCTCCCGTCTCGGTGAGCGTCTTGGGAGCGACGGGCAGCGTCGGACGCGCCGCCTTGGAGGTGATCTTGCAGGGCAACTTTCGAACTGTCGCGCTGTGCGCGCGAAAGGACTTGGACGGGCTGGTAGCCTTGTGCCGTCGTCATCGTCCGCGTTTCGCCGCGTTGAGCGAAGCGCGCTTGTTAGAGCCGCTACGGCGCGCGTTGCAGGGGAGCGGCATTGCGGCAGGAGCGGGGGAGAGCGCTGTTTTGGAGGCGGCGAGCATGGCATCCGAGGCGACGGTGGCTGCCATCAGCGGGATCGACGGCTTGGCGCCGACGCTCCAAGCCGCACGCCGCACAACGAAGCTGGTGCTTGCCAACAAGGAATGCGTGGTCGCCGGAGGCAAGTGGTTTCTCGATACTTGCGCACAACACCACAGCCCTGTCGTGCCTGCGGACTCTGAACACAACGCCGTCTTCCAAATTTTGGAGCGCGAGAAGGTCGAGAAAGACATGGTGGAAAAGATCGTTCTCACGGCGTCGGGCGGACCTTTTCTCGATCTGTCCGAAGAAGAGCTCTCGCGCGTGACGCTGCGCCAAGCTTGCGCGCATCCCAATTTTCGCATGGGCGCGAAGATCTCCGTCGACTCGGCTTCGATGATGAACAAAGCGCTCGAGGTCATCGAAGCGGCGAGGCTTTTCGAAATGGAAGAACGCGCGATCGACATCGTCGTCCATCCGCAGCAGATCGTCCACGGGATGGTCGTCTACGGCGACGGGTCTGTCTTCGCCCTCGCCGGCGCCTGCGACATGCGACTTCCTCTTTGGCACGCGCTGCATTGGCCGCATCGCGCGCCGTCGACGCGCGCGACAACGCAACGGCTCGACTGGCGAGCTGTTACGAACCTCACCTTTCGCCCGCTCGATTGCGATCGTTTTCCCGCGCCCGATTTGGCGCGCGAAAGCCTTTCGAGCGTCCAAGCGCCTATCGTGTTGAACGCGGCGAACGAGGTTGTCGTCGATGCCTTCCTGAAAGAACGCATCGCCTTTCGTGATATCGTGCCGCTCGTTCGGGCTACGATGGAACGCTACGATGCCTCGGTGTTGGAGCGTCCCGATTCGCTGGAGCGCGTCTTGACAATCGATGCCTACGGGCGCAGGCTAGCGAACGAACGGCTTGTGCGCAGGACGGTATCCGCTTCGCTGTCAAGCCCTCCCCTTGTTCAAGCCGCCTCGTTGCAACAAGCCTGAGTTCCCTTCTCGCCGTCCTTTCGCTCGTATCCCATGCTCGCCGTTCTGCAAAACATTCTCTACTTTTTGGTCGTGGTCGTCGTCGTGGTCGTCGTGCACGAAATGGGACACTACGTAGCAGCGCGATGGTGCGGGGTTGCGGTGAGGGTGTTCTCCATCGGCTTCGGTCCTGTGCTGTTCGGCTGGCGAGGCAGGAGCGGGACTCGCTTTTGTCTTTCCGCCGTCCCTTTGGGGGGCTATGTGCGCATGGAGGGCTGGAGCCGCCAAGAGCTCGAGGAGATGCCCGAAGACCTGCGAGAAGGCGCTTTTATCAACAAAGCCTTGTGGCAACGCACGCTGGTGGTCGCGGCGGGACCTTTGGCAAACTTTGTGCTGGCCGTCGTGCTGCTGGCTTGTCTCTATGCGACCCAAGGAGCGCCTGTACGCGACAAGGAGCAGGGAGTGAAGGTAGGGGAGGTCATCGCCTCCTCGCCCGCCGAACAGGCGGGGTTGCGCGCGGGCGATCGTATCCAAGCGATCGATGCGGAAGATCTGCGCGATTTCGGCGATCTCGTGCGCGCCGTCGAGGGCAGCGGGGGACGCATGCTGGTCTTGGAGGTGTTGCGCGAGACGGAGGTGCTGCGCGTGCGTATGCGCCCTCGTGCGGAGGAGGGAGGGGGATATCGCATCGGGGTCGGTCTTGCGCCCTCTGCAATCGAGCGTCTGTCGCCTTTGCCCGCCTTGTTGCGTGCGAGTGTGGAATGCGGTCGTCTGATCCGCGAGATTCTGCTTGCCGTCAAGGAGCTGATTTCCGGCACGCGCAGCACGAAAGAGTTGAGCGGTCCTGTGGGGTTGGCGAAAATATCGGGCGATGCGGCGCGCGCGGGTGTGTCGAGCTTCTTCTTTTTCACGGCGATCTTGTCGGTGAACTTGGGACTGCTGAACCTTTTCCCTCTGCCCGTGTTGGACGGAGGGCATCTTTTGCTCTACGCCGTGGAGTTTGTGCGCCGCAAGCCGCTGGATGAGAAAGTGCAGCAGTCGCTCTCGGTGTGCGGTTTCGTGATGCTGCTCGCCTTGATGTTGTGGGTGACCGGTCAGGATATTCTTCGCTTCGTCGTTCCGTGAGCATCGCGTTGCGTGCCTTGTTGCGAGCCGTTGTACTTTCTTGGGCGATGGTGCCAGTGTTGCTCGCTTGCACGAGCGGGGAGGCTGCGGGTCAATCCTCGTCTCCGTCTGTAGGGAGCTCGCAGCGGATCGGCGACATCGTGATCGAGGGCGCGCAACGCAGCGATCCCGCCAGCATCGTCTTGCACATCCCGCTTCGCATCGGCGATCGCTTCGACGAGGAAAAGATGGATCAGGCGTTGAAGAACCTGCATGCAACAGGACGCTTCGACGATGTCGCGTTGCTGCGTCGCGGCAGGGATCTTGTCGTCGTTGTGAAGGAAGCGCCTGTGGTCAATCGTATCGCCTTCGAGGGAAACAAGGCTGTGAAGGACGCGATCTTGGAGAGCGAGACGAGCTTAGTTCCTTTGCAACCCTTGACGAAGGTGCGCGTGAACCGCGATGTGGAAAGGCTTCTACAGCTGTACCGTCGCTACGGACGCTTTGCGGCAAGCATCCGCCCGCGCATCATCCGCCTTGAGGAGAACCGCGTCAATTTGGTCTACGAGATTCACGAAGGGAAACGGACGAAGATTCGCCGCATCACCTTCTTGGGCAACGATTCCTTTCCTCGTCGCAAGCTGTTGGAGCGTCTGTATTCGCGCCAAGCGCGCTTCTACCGCATCTTGGGTCGTAGCACCTACTACGAGGCGGAGCGTTTTGCAGCCGACCGACAGGTTTTGGAGAACTTCTACCGCGAGCAAGGATTTGCGCGCATGCGCGTGGTCGGCGCGAGTGCCGAGCTTTCTCAAGATCGCAAAAGCTTCGTCTTGACGATGTCGATCGAAGAAGGCAAACGCTACCGTATGCGCAACATCACGCTGACCACTCCCATCGAGGAGATCGACAAGGAGGCGATGCTACGGCTGCTGACGCGACAGAAAGTCCGCCGCGGCAAGCTGTTGCGATCCTCGCGCATCGAGAACGCACGCACACGCCTTCTGGAGCGTCTCGGCGAACAAGGCTTGCTGTTCGTCAAGATCGAGGTTGCACCGCAACTCGATACGGAGGAGGGAGAAGCCGACTTGACCTTCTCGATCGCGCGCGCCTCTCCGCAGCAGGTTGCCCAAATCGAGATCGTCGGCAACAGCCATACGCTGGAACGCATCATCCGCCGCGAAATCTCTCTGAGCCCCGGCGATGCGCTGCAAACCTTGAAAATTCGACAATCCGTTCGACGCTTGCAAAGGCTCGGCTACTTCGAGACGGTCGAACCTGAAATCGTGGAAACCTCGGACCCGCAGCGCGTGATCGTTCGCTTCCATGTCAAGGAACGCCCGACAGGCAAGATCGAAGCGGGCGTAGGATATTCGACGCAAGAAAAATTCTTCGGACAATTTTCGTTCGGCGAAAGCAACTTCCGCGGACGCGGACAGAAGTTCGATCTCGTCGGAACGTTCAGCAAGAACACGCAAAAAACCTCTGTCACCTACGGGCAGCGTTATTTGGGAAGACAGCCCTTGAATCCCTCGGCAACCCTTTCGATCACCAACCAAGAGAAGCGTAGCGGAGATTCCTACGGCCAGCTGTCGGTGCAAGTCAATTCAGGAATCGCGCTGGAGATCGGAGGCGATTGGGTCAACAGCTGGAATGCACAATACAAGTTCGACATAATCAAAGATGCCGATGTGCTCCTCTCTCCGATCGCGCAAGCCGACATCGATCGATGTCCGTGTCACGAGCTTGCGGCGGGCTACGCCTTCACCTACAGCTCGCTGGACGACGCTGCCAATCCGAACAAGGGACAGTGGTTTCGTTTTCGCCAAACCTTCGCCGACTTCGGCACCACCAGCCAATATGTGCGCACGGAAGCCCGCTATGTCTACTATCAACCTTTCATCAAGGGTAGCATTCTGAAATTCGATGCTCTGATCGGCAATGTGTCCTCGCTGGGAAAACCCTTGCGCATCACCGACCGCTATCGCAACAAGATCCGAGGCTTTCAGCTCTACGGCACCGGGGCCCAAGACGCTGGCACGGCGGTCGGCAACGACAGTTTTGCCAAGACGAGTCTCGACTTCAGTTTTCCTGTCGGGTTGCCGAAGGAGGTGGGGATTCGCGGCTTTCTTTTCATCGAAGCGGCTCTGCCCTTCGGCTTGAGCTTGCCAAGTCCGCTTGCAGAGGATATTAACTACGAGGAGGATTACACCGTGCGCGCGAGCTGGGGCGGAGGTATTTTATGGACAACGCCCATAGGACCGTTGCAGTTCACCTTTGCCAGAACCATCGCGAAAGCGAGCGGCGACGTGCCTCAGTTTTTTTCGTTCAACATCGGAACAAGTTTTTAACCCCCAACCTGTGAGGAAATCCCATGGATCGGTCGATCGGAGTTCGTCTTGCGCTTGTTGCGCTGTCTTTTTTTCTTTTGGCAACGCCTGTACGCGAAGCTGTCGCACAAGAGCTGTCGGTAGGCGTCGTCGACAAGGCGCAAGTTGCCAACGCTTCGAAAGCGTGGAAAGTCTTCAAGAAGCAGCTCGACGGCGATGTGAAGCGGTGGCAGAACAAGGTGCGCAACTCCGAGGCGGAGCTGGCTAAGGAGGGGAAAGCCTTGCTTTCGTCCAAGGACAGTCTTTCGCCCAGCGCGGTGCGCGACAAGCAGCTGACGCTTCAGAAACGCCAACAGAAACTGAGCGAAGAGTTAGGCAAGGCGAAGCGCGCGTTGGACCAGCGTGTGCTGAAAGCCGAACAAGCCTTGAACAAGGCGATCAACGATGCCGCCAGTGCTGTCGGACGCAAGCGCGGCTTGACGCTTGTGCTCAACGCTGCGATGGTTGTCCACAGCGACAAGACCTTCGACCTGACGAAAGAGGTGGCGGCGCAGCTGAACAAAGACCTGAAGCAGTTGCCGAAAAACTGACCCTCCGCACGGAAACGAACTTCGTCGAAACTTGTTCTCTCGGCTAGGGTGCGGAAGGGCTGTGGACTTGCCTTGCGTTGCCTATGAAAAAGCCTGGACGCTTTCGGGGTTGCTCGAAGGTGTTTCGTATGCGCTACCGTCCGACGCACCCGACGAAACCCACGACCGTCCGATACGCAGGCTGGTCGCCTTGACGAGTGCGCGCGAGGCGGGTGATCTCTGTTTTTTTGCAGATTCGAAGCTGTTTTCGCAGCTGCTCTCGCTGCCGAGCTGCGTGCTCTGCCTCATCTCGAAAGAGCAGGCGCCGCTTGCTCGCGTGCGCCGAGCGAGGGCTGTGCTTGTCGAGGTCGAGGATGCAAAACAGGCGTGGTGTCGAGTGGTCGAGAAGCTCAAGCCTGATGTCTTGTTGCACGAGCATGTTGTCCATCCGACCGCCATCGTAGCCGCAGGAGCGATTTTGCAGGAGCCCGTTTGCGTCGGTGCCTACACCGTCATCGAAGACGGGGTTGCCATCGGTGCGGGAACGAGGATCGAAAGCCACTGCCTCGTGCGCGCAGGAACACGCATCGGCAAACGTTGCCACATCGGTGCGGGAACGATAGTCGCCAACGCGTGCCTTGCGGACGGCGTCGTTGTCCACGAGCATTGTGCCATCGGAGGCAAAGAGTTCGGTATCGTGCGCGACGAACGCCACATCCCTCGCACATTCCCTCAGCTGGGAAGGGTTTTGATCGGCACGGAGAGCGAAATTTTCAAGCGAACGACCATCGGCAGAGGCACGCTGGACGACACGACAATCGGCGCGCATGTGAAGATCGGTTGCCAGGGCATGGTCGGTCACAATTGCCAAATCGGCGATTACACGATAATCTCGCCACGTTGCGCGCTCTCGGGCTCGACGCGCATCGGGCGTTATGTGACGGCAGGTGGCACGATGGAGACAGCGCAGGGTGTTGTGATCGGCGATCGCGTCGGCATCGGCGGGAAATGCACCTTTTGGTCGAACATCACCATCGGCGAGGGGGTGCAAATCATGAACTGCTCGATCGCCGAGCGCAACCTGAAGGGAGACGGAGTGATCTTCTTCGGCAGACCGGCGCGTCCCTTGCGCGAAGAATTGCGTCGCCGCAAAAAAATGGATAGACTGACAAGGTAACCTTCTTCGAGATTTCCATGACTTCTTCCCCTCCCCCTTCTGCCCCCAAGCCTGTCGAGGCGCAAGGAGGCAGCGTTGACGACCAGCAAATTCAGGACATCCTTTCGATCCTGCCGCATCGTTTTCCGTTCCTGTTGGTCGATCGGGTGGAGCGCATCCAAGCTTCGCAATCGGGCGTGGGCATCAAGGCGATTTCCGTGTGCGAGCCGTGGTTTCAGGGTCACTTTCCGGGCAGACCTATTTTTCCGGGCGTGTTGATCTTGGAGGCGATGGCGCAAGTTGCCAGCATCGTCTTCGGCGCGTCCAACACGATGAGCCTGCGCCAGAGCAACATCTACTTTGTCGGGATCGATCGCGCACGTTTCCGTAAGCCCGTCTATCCGGGCTGCATCTTGGAGCTGCATGTGAAGAAAGCGCGCGAACGTCGTTCGAACGGCAGTGTGCTGTGGCGATGCAAGGGCGAGGCGAAGGTTGCGGGAGTCGTCGTTGCCGACGCAGAGATCATGGCGATGATGGAAGAGAGCGCCGACTGAGTTCATGAGCGTTCATCCTTCGGCGCGAGTCGACCGCCGCGCTACGATCGCCGCTTCTGCCGAGATCGGCGCGTGGGTGGAGATCGGCGACGGAGTGAGCGTCGGAGAGAACTGCGTCGTCGCCTCGCATGCGGTGCTGACGGGATCTACGGCGCTGGGCGAGGGCTGTCGAGTCTTTCCTTTCTGCGCGCTGGGAACGGAGCCTGAACATATCAAGGATTGCGGCGAGAAGACGCGCCTGGAGATCGGGGCGCGGTGCGTCATCAGAGAACATGTGACGATCAGCCGCGGCACCGTTGCCGGCGGCGGCAAGACGACGCTCGGCGAGGGATGCTATGTCATGAACAAGTCGCACATCGCCCACGATTGTCGCATCGCCGACGGCGTGATCGTCGGCACGGCGTGCGGCTTGTCGGGACACACCGAGATCGGAGCGCGTAGCGTGCTGCTCGGCAAGTGCGACACGCAACCCTTCGTCAAGATCGGCGAGGATTGTTATCTCGTCGCCGGCGCACAGATGCAATTCGATGTTCTGCCGCTCACGGTGGCCACGCGCTACTGCCTGCGCGGTGTGAATGCGCGCGGACTGCTCATGCGTGGGGTCTCGCGCACGGCGGTCGACAGGATCAGGGCGTTCTATGCAAAGTTGCGCGAGAAACAAGGTGCGCTCGACAAACGCGTCGAGGCGTTGCAAGAAGAGTTCAGCGCGGTCAAGGAGTTGCAACCCGTCTTCGACTTTGTCCAAGCACGACACCGCTACCCCCTGCTGACCCCCTACCCTGAGCTCAGCGACACCCGCCACGCGAGATAGGAAATAGGCCCATGAGGGGGAGATCACTTTCGCGCAGTCGCGCTTTCGTACATTCTTCGCGTCTGTCGGATCTTGCGATCGTCGCCGGCGAGGGCTTGTTGCCGCGCCTCGTCGCTCGCGCTTGTGTCGCGCGGGGAATGCGTCCCTTGGTCGTTTGGCTTCCTCAAAGGGTTGCCCCGTCCTTCTACGGCTGTCCTGTCGTGCGTCCGAAAGGTTTTTGGTCTGCGTTGCGTCTTGCCAAAGCGCGCGGCATCTCTCGTGTCGTGATGGCGGGCGGCTACAAGCGGTCTTCGGGCAAGCGCGAGGGAGAGCGTGCAACTCGAAACCGCCTGCTCGCCTTCCTCACCGCACGGCTGATCGCTCGGCACACGGATGCGCGTGCGCTCAGGCGGCTCGCGTGGCTCTTGCGTTGTTGCGGCGTGCGCATCCTTGCCCCGCAGACCTTCTGTCCCGCCCTTTGTCCTGCGCGGCGCGGTGCGCTCGGCGAACGGCGACCTTCGCGCGCCGACAAGAAGGACATCGCATACGCCAAGCGCGTTCTCGACAGGCTCGCGTCTTTGGATATGGGACAAGGTGTCGTCGTCGCTCAGGGGCTGGTGCTGGCGCTGGAGACGCTGGAGGGAACGGATGCGCTGCTCGATAGCGTGCGTCGTCTGAAGAAGCAACGTTCCATCCAAGGCGGCGTGCTGGTCAAATTGCCGAAGACGGGACAACGTCGCGACCTCGATCTTCCCGCCATCGGCATCAAAACCTTGCAACACGCGGCGCGTGCGGGTTTGCACGGCGTCGCCTTCGAGGCACAAGGAGCGCTGCTGCTGCCGCCGAGCGAGACGATAAGACAAGCCGACAGGCGCAACCTCTTCCTCTACAGCCTTGCCCCGTGAAGTTGAGACGCCTCGCCGTTTTTGCAGCCGAGCCCTCTGCCGACCGTTTGGTAGCAGAGGTGGTGGGGCTCTTGAAGGAACGCCATCCCCAGCTCCGTCTCTGCGGCGTAGGCGGCGAGGCGTTGCAACGCTTGGGGTTGGAGAGTCTGTTCGACACAAGAGATTTCGCAGTGGTGGGAATGAAAGAAGCTCTCGTCAAATCGCCTCTGATCGTACGGCGTCTGTGGCAGACGGTGCGTGCCTTGCGGGCACAACAGCCCGATCTCTTCTTGAGCGTCGATATGTCGATCAGCTCGTACTGGATCGCGCGCGCTTTGGGAAAACATGCTGCTGTGAAAATTCACTACATCGCGCCTTCGGTATGGCTTTCTCGCCCTTGGCGCGCGCGTAGGTTTGCGCGCTGCTACGATGGAATTCTGACCTTCTACGCGTTCGAAGTGCCTTACTTCGAGGGCTTTCGAGCGCGCGTCGTGCATGTCGGGCATCCGATTTTCGACGATCCTGCGCCGCGCGGCTGCGGGAGAGCTTTTCGCAAACGCCATCTGTACGGCGCGGAAGAACCGATCGTGGGACTTTTCTTCGGCAGCCGCACGGGCGAGTTGCGGCGTCTTGCGCCGCTGCTATTAGAGAGCGCGCGCCGTCTGTGCGCGTTGCAGAGAGATGCGCGCAAGCCTGAGCCTCGCTTTGTCGCACCCAGCCTTCCCAGCCTTGTCCCTCTGCTCAAGCCCCTGCTGCGCACGAACGACCCGCCCGTACAACTCGTCTTGGAGGCGCGCGAGAAGGAAGATGCGCTGTGCGCGTGCAACGCGGCATTGGCAACCCTCGGCACCGTCGGAGCGGAGCTCGCAGTGCGCCATGTGCCGCATGTTCTCACCTACCGCCTTGCCCCCTCGACCTTTCTTTTGGCGAGGCTCTTCTACAATCTGCGCTACTGGGGGCTGGTCAATCTTTTGCACGCGCGCCCGATCGTTCCCGAATTCATTCAAGGCGCTGCGAAGAGCGACCTGCTCGCTCGCCAAGCACAACGGCACTTGGGCGCGGAGGGAATGCGTTTGAGACAGCAGCTCTCGGCGCTTTTTCCTCACAAGCAGAGCCGAAGTCTGTCCGCAGCACCCCCTGTGCACTCCCCCGCTCGGCGTGCGGCGGAGGCGATCGAAGCCGTGTATCGCGCGACTACGAACGGGCGAAGAGCCGATTCGCAACGACACCTGCAAGCAACGCGATGAGAACGGCACAAAAGCCGTAGAGAAAGCTGTAGCGCTCGGCAAAGGCGAAGATGAAGGCGCTGCCGCCGGCACGACGCACGAACAGGGGGGTTGCCTGCGCGCTCGAAAGCTTTCCCTCTTCGATCAGAAAGGTTTCGACGATGTAGGTTCCCGTAGGCAGCCCCGGCGGCAGCGTGAGGTTCACGCGAAAGAGATTGTTGCCTAACCTCTCGATGCTGTTCGGCAGCTTTCCGTAGAGCCCTTTGCGTCCCTGCAGACGCAGGAAGGCGGAACGGAAAGCCTGCTGCTCTTGCTGCTGTTCTCGAAGTTGCTCTTGCTGTCGCGCTGGAGTGTCGGCGGAGCGAGGCGGAGCGCTCTTGACGGAAACGGAAAGATTGCGGAAGGAGAAGGCGTTGCGACGGCGTTCGAAGTCCTCGAACCAGTTGTCTTCGTTCTGCGAGGTGAGAATTTGAAAGAAAGCGGGTGCAGAAGAGATGTGCCGCCGTGCGCCGTTCCGCCACAAGCCGAAGACGCGCTCCTTGCGCGACATGGTGTAGCTTTGCAAAGGACCGCGCACCTTGATGAGAATATCCGCATCACCGCTGTCGCCCTGGGGGCTTGCGCCGAAGAGAAGAAGTCTTGCGCCTGAAAATCCCGTCGAGACGGGAACATCGTATCGCGACAAATCGACGACGATACGCTCTTCGGCAAAGGACGGCGCGACGACGACGGCGAGCGCGACAGCCGATGTTGCTACGAATGTTGCCAGTCGACGCATCACCGTATCCCTTCTGTGATGGAGAAGAGTTCGTTCGGCTGTACGACGAGTTCCCACAACAGCCCTCCGCAGACGGCAAGGACAATGATTGCGAGCAGCAATCGAAATTGCACGGCGTCGATTCGGCTGCCCCATCGCACGCCGAGCTGGGCACCGATGACACCGCCTGCCACCAGCAGCATGGCGAGCACGATATCGACGGCTTGGTTGAAGCCGGCTTGCAAGAAGGTTGCGTTCGCGGTGACGAAGACGATTTGGAACAGGGAGGTGCCTGTCACGGTGTGGGGGGGCATGCGCAGGATGTAGATCATGGCGGGAATCATGACGAAGCCTCCGCCTATGCCGAGCATGGCTGCCAGCACGCCGACGACGAAGCCTACCGCCAGCGGCAGAAGGCTGCTGATGTAGAGCCTGGAGGTTCGAAAGCGCGTTTTGAAAGGAAGGAGTCTTGTCCAGTTGCGCCGACGCTTTTTCTTCGTGCGCCCTCCTCTTTTGGGATGGGCGCGATGTTTTTCCAGCAAGCCCTCTGCAAGCATCATGGAGGCGATGGCGAAGAGCAAGACGACATAGACGATCTTGATAAAAAAATCGATCTGTCCGATGTTCTTGAGAATGGTGAAGAGCAGCACGCCGAGACTGGAACCCACGAGTCCGCCTGCCATGAGGAAGGTTCCCATTTTGACATCGACGCCGCCGCGCCGCCAGTATCCGAGGAAGCCCGAGGTGGAGGAAGCCAAGATTTGGTTGGCCTCCGTTCCGACGGCGATCGCGGGCGGCACACCGAGAAAGATGAGAATGGGCGTCATGAGAAATCCGCCGCCCACGCCGAACAAGCCCGACAGAACTCCGACCCCCAACCCCAAGGACAAGAGTACGAACATATTGACCGAAATCTCGGCGATCGGAAGGTAGATCGTCATGCCCCTAACATCGCCAATAGTTGTTGCCGTTGCAACGCCGACGTGTTAGTAGTGGTGTGCGGCTGCGGCTGTGGCGGAATCGGTAGACGCAGCAGACTCGAAGTTCCCTCCCGCCCTGCTCTCTCGGCAAAGAACCTTTGACGAGAAGGAGGGAGAAGAGCGGAAAACATGGGTCCCCGCACGGGAAACCGTGCGGTGAGCAAGCGTCAAAAACGGGGAACGCTTTGCGCTCGAACGGAGGATTTTCCTCCCCAGAGCGATGCCAATCCCGTGCCAAGCCTTGTTGCACGCTCTGTAGCGGCGCGAGCGACGAGGAAGGTGTAGAGACTTGACGGCGCTCGCCTAAAAGCTTGCATGCAAATGCTGGGCTCATGGCGAAGGGAAAGTCCAGCCTCCGAACCTTGGGCGTCGCCGTCGTGCGTGCCTGAGGGCGGCGAAAGCCGTGGGAGGATGCAAAATCTGCCGCTGGCAACAGCATGGGAGTTCGAGTCTCCCCAGCCGCATTTTGCACCGCCTTGCGTTTAGAGATTCAAAAAACAGATCTTCTTCGCGCAACAACGCCCTACGGCTACCGCCCTGCTCCCCTTCCTAAAAAGAGGAGGGGGTTGCTGAAGGCAGATGCGCCTCGCGCCATGCTTGCGTATCCTGAAACAGGGCGTGGAGAAGGCGATTGTTGAGCCGATGCCCTGATTTGCAAGCCTCCACACGCGCCACGATCGGCATGCCGGCGAGGTAGAGATCGCCGCAGAGATCGAGAACCTTGTGGCGAACAAACTCGTCCTTGTAGCGCAGTCCTTCCGAATTGACGATGCCCTGATCGTCGACAAGAACGGCGTTGTCGAGCGAACCGCCCAGGGCGAAGTTCTGCTTCCTCAGTTGTTCGATTTCTTCCTTGAAGGCAAAGGTTCGCGCAGACGCGATCCCTTCGCGCCACGCGCCACGCGAGCAGGGCGCAAATTGCAGACGCTGCTGTCCGACCGCAGGGTGCGGGAAGTCGATCAAAAAATCTACGGACAGCATGGGATGCGACAGCTCGGGCTGGGGCAGCTCGGGCTGGGACAGCTCGGGCTGGGACAATTTTGGATGAGACAACGGATCTGTCGCCGTTGCGGAGAAAGGCAGGCTTTCCGTTCCTTCCGAAAAGGGCAGGAGACGGCAGAAGCGGTCGCCTTCTCGCACCTCGACGGGTTTGCTTACCAGCAAGTAGCGTCGGGGTTTGTTTTGTCGAACGACGCCGACATCGAAGATCGCCTTGAGCCACGGCTCTGCGCTGCCGTCGAGGATGGGAAGCTCGTCGGCGTCCAGCAAGACGAGAAGATTGTCGATTTGCGCAATCGCGAGCGCGCACATGAGATGTTCGACCATCGAGACCGCCATGCCCGCGTCATTGACAACTTTCGTACACAAGCGTCGCGGCTCGACGCGCTCGTAGTGCACGGGAATGTCGCGCTGTCCGTTGGCAAGATCGGTCCTGCGAAGCACGATCCCAAAACCCGGCTCCTTCGGACGCAACGCGACACAGACATCGCGTCCCGAATGCACGCCAAGACCCTTGAGGGAGACGGGGCGCGCGAGCGTTCCTTCCCAGGCTTCCAATCCCGCCTTCTCGGCGGAGACGCTCGATCCGACGCTTTCGCCGCCTACTGCCGCATCTGCTGCCGCTCTCATTGCACTTCCTGCTGCCTCCTCTTTTGTCCTTCCGGCAAGCCCTCTCTCAAGACCCCCTCAAGCCCTCCTTCAAGACTCCTCTGCCTAGTCGCCTCTGACTTGTATCGCTGGCTTGTATCGCTGGTGGCTTCGCTGTGTGGCATGGTCATCTTCTTGTAGACTCCCCATCGAGAGCTTAACGCAATCCCCCAATCCCCCGTGCAATTCCCCCGTGCAATTCCCCCGTGCAATTCCCCCGTGCAATTCCCCCGTATCCATTCTCACTTTTGCGCATAGGCTTCGTAAAGACAAATCAAGGATTGTTGCGAATTGTTGCCTGCCGATGTACCTGCTTATTTGTATTGCGCCTGCTCGTTATGGCTCTACGCTCGAAGTGGAACGTTGTGCGCGAAGAATGACTTGTCCTGGTGTAATTTGTCCTGCTCCCCCTTCGCTGCCGACGCTCTCGCCGTAGAGCAGCGATTTTTCGGCAACGCCGCGTCCGACAAGAGCGGCTACGATCGCCTCGACACGATCAGAATCGAGGCTGGAGGCTTCGATACGAACATTAACGCTCCCCTCTTGCGTCTTGTACCACTCGGCGATTCGTTTGATCGTCCTCTTTTCTTTCCTGGCGAGCTTGCGCTTCTGCCCCTTGAAGGTGATCTGCCACACGGGCAAGGGCGCACCGCCCGGGGTTTGTTGCAGCTCCTGCTGCACGAGTTTTTCGACGACCGCCCTCATGTCGGTGTCGCCCCGCTGGAGCAACATCAGAAGAGTATCGATATCCCTCTGTTCCAAATAGCGTTTCAAGAGGGAGAATTGTTGTCCTGTTGCAAAACCCTGTTGTGCGCCCGGACGCGCGATGGCACCGGACAGATTTTCCCTGCTCGGAAATGTTTGCTGTCCGCCCGCAGCTCGTGCCTGCACCGCACCCAGTGCTGCTGCCAAGTCCAAGGCGCACGCGCTGTTGCGCGAGGTGAGAGGGGCTTTGTACATCTCGTAGTACCAGCAGTCGAAGTTGGCTTGCGCAAGGGCTGCCGAGGCGAACATCGCCGTGTTGTCGCCGGCGACCGTTGCCAGCAGAGCGTCGAGCTTTTGTCGTTGTTGTCTGACCCATGCGGTATCCTCGTTTCTCCATCGTCTGCCGCGCTTGACTGCGACAGGATCGACGATCTCTCCGCGTGCGGCGCGGCGTCCTTTCTTGATCAGCTTGACGCGCTTGACCGCCTCGCGTCTGGAGGCGACCGCGAAGTAGGCTTTGGACAAGAAGACCGAGAAACGCGGATCGAGGATAACATCGCCGGAGCTGACGCGCACGGCACCGCGTCCACCGCCGACTTGCTTCCTGTCCTTCGCGCACGAGACGAGAAGCAGGGAGGTTGCAAGCAGAAGGACGGAAAGACGAGCCGTCCTTGCGCTCACGCTGAAAACTCTGTCGACAACCCTTTTCGCCGCCCCCCTCCGCGCCCTTAAGCTTGCCAGGGTCATGCGCGCGGCGCGTCCTTGGTCGAAGGGTTTTTTTCTTTGCCTGCTTCTTGCGTCAGAGCCTTCAAGCGTTTCGACAAGCGCGACACCTTGCGCGCGACTGCCTTTCGATGGAGCGCGCCTTTTTGAGCGGCGCGATACAGCTCCGCCGTCGCGCGGCGAAAGTGCTCGTCCAGCGAGATGGGGGCAGAACCCTCGTCCGTGCTCTTGTCGCTACCCTTGTCGCTACCCTTGTCGCTGTTGGGGGAGGATGATTTGGCTGTCTTCTTGTCCTTCGCCTTGTCCTTCGCCAACTCTTTGGCAGAAGGAGCTGTCGAGCGCGCCATGCTCGCCATGGCTTCTTCGCAGAAGCGTACGAAGCGCCGCGCTCGGCTACGACGCGCTCCATGGCGAGCGGTGCGCTTTAGAGTCTGTCGGATGCGCTTGCGTGCAGACGGGCTATTCGCCATGATACTTGTTACCTTCGTTCGTTGTCCAAAACAAGGTTTTCACTTTTCGTTTTCACTTTTCGTTTCCACTCTTCGTTTCCACTCTTCGTTTTCACTTTTCGACCTTGTCTTCCTTTGTGTAACGCGATTTCTTATAAGAGTCAACCCATCCTTTCGCCACCCTTTCGCCACCCTTTCGCCACCCTTCTCTTTCGCCGCCTTTTTTCGCCCTTTTGTCGAAGTTGCCCCAGCCCCTGCCACAACCCCTTTTGGCTCTGCCGCGCGGACGCATCGAGAAGGCACTCGCGCCGCTGCTGCGGCGGCTTGGCTTGCCGCACGCGCAGGACTTTGAACAACGCCGCGAGCTGTTGCTTTCGACCGAGCAGCAGGATTTGACCATTCTGCGCGTTCGCTCCTTCGACGCTGCGACGTTGGTCGCCTTGGGCGGCGCAGATTTGGGAATCGTCGGACGCGACGTCCTCATCGAGACGGGCAGCGAAGACCTGTACGCTCCGTTGGACTTGAAAGTCGGTGCTTGCCGCCTCTGCCTCGCCGCACCTACAGAGCAAGCACACGCGCAGCAGTTGCAAAAAAGCGCGCACATCCGCGTTGCAACGAAGTATCCGAACATGACCAAAACCTATTTTGCAACCCAAGGCATGCAAGCCGAGTGTGTCAAGCTGCACGGATCGGTCGAACTTGCCCCCAAACTGGGGCTTTCGAGTCATATCGTCGATTTGGTCGACAGCGGCAAGACCCTCAGCGACAACGGGCTCGAAGTGATCGAAACCTTGTGCCACAGTAGCTGCCTGCTCGTCGTCGGACGCATGGCGATGAAACTGCGCGGTGCTGCAATCGAGACGTGGATCGAACGCTTCGAGGACGCCATGCGGGAAAACGAACGCGACGAAGCGGGCAAAACGCAAACGAGCAAAACAGAAGAACAATTGTCAAAACAATTGCCCACGGACAAACCCGCGATGTGAGACGAGGGGATGGCGGAGTTTCTTTCCACCCTCGACGCCGATTTTTCCACGCGGTTAGAGGCGATCACGAAGGCGAGGTGTCGCGGGGGTGGCGCGCCGTCTTGTATCGAGCAGACCGCCGAGATTGTCGCGCGCATCGAACGCGAGGGAGAAAATGCCGTGCGCGACTTTGCCCGACGATGGGACGGGCTGAGCGATGCCGATCCTTTACGGATGGAGACGGAGGCGATCAGCGAGGCGGCGAAGCGTATCTCGCCGCAGGAGGAGCGAGCCTTGAGCGTGGCGCATGCGCGGATCAGAACTTTCCACGAACACCAGCACGCCTCTGCTTGCCATCCCTCTGCTTGCGATGTGCGCGAGCCCTCGGGCATGCGGCTGGAGGCGCGAGTGAGCGCGATCGAATCGGTCGCGCTCTATGTCCCTGGCGGTCGCCATCCCTATCCGAGCACGCTGTTGATGACAGGCATCCCTGCCCGCCTCGCCGGCGTGCGTCGTCTTGTGGTTGCAACCCCTTCTACGCGCCGCACCCTCTCGCCGCTGCTCGCCGCAGCCCTGCGTCTGCTCGACATCGACGAGGTCTACTGCCTCGGCGGAGCGCAAGCCATCGCCGCGCTCGCGCTCGGCTGCGAAAGCATTCCTCCCGTCGATTTGATCGCAGGGCCGGGCAACGCATGGGTCAATGAAGCCAAACGCCAGCTGTTCGGACGCGTCGGCATCGATACGCTCGCAGGTCCGTCCGAAGTTCTCATTCTCGCCGACAGCAGCGCCGAGCCCGCATGGCTCGCCGCCGACCTGATCGCGCAAGCCGAGCACGATGTCGACGCTTGCGCCATGCTGATCTGCAACGACGAGGAAACCATCAAGGCGACCTGTGAGGAGGTCGAGCGTCAACTCGCGCTGCTGCCTGAGAACTCTGTCGCACCCTCAAGCTGGGAAAAGAACGGCTTGTGTCTGCTGGTGGAAGACTTGGCTCAAGACGCGCCTCCCATCGTCAAGCGGCTTGCCCCCGAACACGCGCAGGTGATCGCAAGAGACGCGCGCGCGCTCGCACGACAGATCGAGTGCGCGGGCTGCGTCTTCGTCGGTGCCTACGCACCGACGGCGCTCGGAGACTATGTTGCGGGAACAAACCATGTTTTGCCGACCGCAGGGGCGGCGCGATTCGCATCGGGCTTGAATGTCGAGACCTTCACGCGACGCACCACGACCGTAGAGGCGTCGCGCAGTGCCTTGAGCGAGCTGGCACCGCACGCCGTCGTGCTGGCGCGCGCCGAAGGGCTGGAGGCGCACGCGCGCTCGCTGGAAATACGAGACGAGGCGAGCCGTGACACCTGATACGCCCGAAGACAATTCTGTCGACAATCCAGCAGACAATTCTGTCGATGCTTCCTCTGCGGAAGATCGCATCGAAGACATCGCATTGGACGAACAAACGCTCGGTCAGCGCAGCGTTGCCGTCGAGCGCGAGCGTGCGATTGCGATCCACGATTTGATCGCGCAAAATGTGTTCCGTCCTTGTTGTGAGGGCGAGGACGACAAGAAGAAAGCCGTGTGGTCAGGACCTTTTCGCTTGCGCTTGCGCGTCGAAGAGCGAAGGCTTGTCTTCGAGATCGCAGGCACGCACGGCGAGGAACAGGGACGCATCTTCCTTTCGCTCGCGCCTTTTCGCAAGATCGTGCGCGACTATTTTCAGATCTGCGAGAGCTACTACGACGCGGTCAAAAAGCATTCGCCCTCGACGATCGAGACGATCGACGCCGCGCGGCGCGGACTGCACGACGAGGGGGCGATATTGTTGGTCGAGCAGCTGACAGGCAAGATCGAGACCGACCATGCAAGCGCACGCCGTCTTTTCACGCTGATCGCCATGCTCTATCTGCGCTTGTGACGGAGGGCGGCATCTCGAAAAGAGACTCGCCATGTGACAAGCATGGCGACAAGCCATGTAACTCGCCATGTGACAAGCATGGCGAGAAGACGGCGCTCGTGCTGGCTTCCGCATCGAAGCAACGTCTTTGCTTGCTCGAGCGTTTGGGCGTGCGTCCGCACAGGCTGCAAGCCGTTTGCATCGACGAGCGACCTTTGCGCCAAGAGACGCCGCGCCTGCTGGTCGCACGGCTTGCACGCAGCAAAGCTGACGAGGCGCAACGTCAGCTTGCCGAAGAGGGCGTGCTTCTTTCCGACGGGTTGTGCCTGCTGGCTGCCGATACGGCGGTCGTCTGCGCAAGACGGATCCTCGGCAAGCCGCGCGATCGAGAGCAGGCGAAAGAGTTTCTACAAAAACTCAGCGGCAGACGGCATCAGGTATGGACGAGCATCGTCGTCTGCGACGACCGCCGCAGCAATCTGCGCTGGCGGCTGACGCGGGTTGCCTTCAAACGTTTGACGGAGCGCGAGATCGAAAAGTATGTCGATTCGCAAGAGTGGCGGGAAAGCGCAGGGGGCTATCGAATACAAGGAGAGGGAGAGGGGTTTGTGCGTGCGTTGAACGGGTCGCATAGCGCGGTGGTGGGGTTGCCCTTGTTTGAAACGAGGCAGCTGCTGCTCTCTTACGGCGTGCTGTAGGGGGAGGGACTCGTCCCCCCACTTCCCCCGCGTGCTACGCGCGCGATGTTTTGCGCCCGTAAAAAGCCCCAGAAAAATTCTAGGAAAATTCTAGGAAAATCCTAGAGCGCCCTCAAGAAAGCTCTCGACATTCTCCGCCACCGCATCGATATAACGCTCGTCCCCGACAAAACGCCCATACCGCGACGGCGTATCGATCAAAACAGTCGCAATTCCCAACTCGTGCGCCGTCTTCAAATTCGACGGCAAGTCGTCAAACATCACGACCTCACGCGGATTTGCCACCCGACAATGAGTCAAAAGCGCGTCGTAACAAGCACGATGCGGCTTGGGTCGAAATTCCATCGCCGCAATATCCAAGAAGTGATCGAAACACTCGCGCGGAACTTGGAGCCTGTCCAACACCCGCTCGGCATGACGGGTCGTCGCATTCGTAAAAACAATCTTCCGCCCTGGCAAGTCCGCCAACAAGCCCGCCAATTGAGGATTGGCGGGAACGCAGGCGTAGTCGATGTCGTGGACAAACGAAAGAAACTCGTGCGCGTCGATGCCGTAGCGACTCGTCAGCCCCTGCAGGGTGGTCGCGTAATCTCGAAGCAAGCCTTTTTGCAAGCTTCGCGCATCGTCGGGCGGCAATCTCAGTTTGTCTGCGATGAAGCCGCCCATGCGACGGTCGATCTGCTCAAAAAGGTTGCAGTGGTGTGGATAGAGCGTGTTGTCGAGATCAAAAACCCAAGCCTTAATGCCAGAAGCGGTCTCGGCGTTGAGTCTGCCCTCGATGGAAGAAGCATGTCGCGCGGGGCGCGCTACGCAGGCACCAACGCCGACACCAACGTCAACGCCGCCCATCGTCTCCGCACTATCGTTCGGCGGCAAGACTTTTCGCCGCCTCTGCTTTCTCTTGACGCGCACGCTCTTCGCGTTCGCGTTTCTTGTTGCGCTCTGCTTTCTCAACGGCTCGCTGCAACTCGCTGTAAGTGCAGAGCCCCAAATCGGCGGGGTTGCGCGGTTGCAAGTTGCGCATGTTCCAATGCGAGCGCGTACGGATCGTGTTGATCATCGTTTTCGTCGTGCCGATGAGCTTGATGATCTGCGCATCGGCAAGATCGGGATAGCTCTTCAGACACCACAAGATCGCATCAGGCTTGGCAACCCGCTTGACCAGCGGCGTGTAGCGCGGTCCTTGCACGCGCTCTTGGGGAACGGGCAGAGCGGTCTCCAAGAGCTGCAGACGCGCGCTCGGATCCTTGAGGCAGCGATCGAGCTCTTCCTGCGTGATCTGGCGATTGCGCACGGGATCGACGCCCGCGATGCCTGCGACGGTTTCGCCGTCGGCGATCGACTGCACCTCCAAAGGATGCAACGCGCAGAACTCGGCGATCTGCGCAAAGGTGAGCACCGTGTTGTCGATCAGCCAAACCGCCGTCGCCTTCGGCATCAGTGGGGTCGCCAACGGGGTCGCCAGCGAGGTCGCCAACGGAGTCGCCAACGGAGTCGATTTGGCAGGAGATGTCGTGGCGGGGTCGTTTGCCATCGTAGAATCAGGGGAGTGGGATCAGAAGAGTATCGGAGTGGGCTAGAGTGGTTTTACAAAAAACACACACGCGACAAATTTTAGACTAGGATAGCATGAATTCTTCGAACATCCATAGACAAAAATCTCTAACGGAGCAGCTCATGAGTCCTTCATCCCCTTCGTCTTTCAGCAACAATTTTGTCGAGTCGGAGCGTCTGGCCGTTTTCATCGACGGCGCGAACCTCTACGCCTCGGTGCGCACGCTGGGCTTCGACATCGACTACGGCAAGCTGCTGACCTTTTTCCGCACGCGCGGGCGTTTGATCCGCGCCTACTACTACACCGCCATCTTCGAAGAGAACACCGAAGAAAAGTTCTCGCCGCTGCGTCCGTTGGTAGACTGGCTCGATTACAACGGCTACAGCGTGATCACGAAGCCTACGAAAGAGTATGTCGACATGCACGGGCGGCGCAAGCTAAAAGGAAACATGGACATGGAGCTCGCTATCGACATGATGCGGATCGCTCCTTCGGTCGACCACATCGTCTTGCTTTCGGGCGACGGCGACTTTCGTCGCCTTGTTCAGGTTGTCCAGCAGCAGGGAGTGCGCGTCAGTCTGATCAGCACGCTGAAAACTTCGCCGCCGATGGTCTCCGACGACCTGCGGCGACAGGTGGACGAGTACTACGACCTGGAAGATCTACGCTCCCACATCACGCGCGACCCTATCGAGCCCGGCAGCACGGCGCGCGGTCACCATCCTTACCCGTAGCCGAGCGCAACCGAGCCTTGTCGAGCGAACCTTGTCGAGCGAACCTTGTCGAGCGAACCTTGTCGAGCGAACCTTGTTGAGCGAGCCTTGTTGACCGAGATTTATTGACGATGGTCGCGGCGCTCAGCGAGCCTTCGCGCGACTGCAACCTCTGCCCGCGTCTGAGAGACTTTCGTCTCGCCAACCGCCGTCGTTTTCCCGACTGGCACAACGCGCCCGTTCCCTGCTTTGGCGAGCAGCGCACCGCGCTTGCCGTCGTCGGTTTGGCGCCCGGGCTTTCGGGCGCGAACAGAACGGGCAGACCCTTTACCGGCGATGCGGCGGGCGACTTGTTGTATGCAACCTTGCAAAAACTCGAGCTCGCGCGCGGACGCTACCGCCGCGAGAAGGACGACGGTCTGACCCTTATAGGCTGTCGCATCGTCAATGTGCTGCGCTGCGTGCCTCCCGAAAACAAGCCTCTGCCTGAAGAGATTGCAGCCTGCAGACCTTTCTTCCATGCCGAACTGCGGCGGCTGCAAGCGCGCGTGTTTCTCGCGCTCGGAGGAGTGGCGCATCGCGCGCTGCTCGATTTCTTCGCGCTCAAGCCCTACTGCGCCTTTCCCTTTCGCCACGCCGCCGAGTATCGACTGGACGGAGCTGTGATCGTCGATTCCTACCATTGTTCGCGTCGCAACACCTCGCGCGGATTGTTGTCGACTGCCATGTTCGAGCGGGTCGTGCGGCGAGCGAAAACTCTTTCACAAAAATCTTGCACAAAAATCTTGACGCAAAAATCTTGACACAAAAATCTTGGCATAAAAATCTTGGCGCAAAAAACCTAACTTTGCCGATGCCAAGCATGCTATGAGAGCCTTATGGACGCGTCACAGATTTTTCCTGTTCCTTGCCTGACGGACAACTTCGCGTGGGTTTTCGAGAACGCCCGCAAGGAGGCTTTCGTGGTCGACCCCGGCGAGAGTGCGCCGCTGGAAGAGCATTTGGCTCAAAGGGGAGCCAAGCTGACGCATATTTTGATTACGCACTATCACTTCGACCATGTCGGGGGTGCGGCAGAGCTTAGCGAAAAGACGGGGGCAAGGATTTGGGCGCCGCGCGAAGCTGTGCAGCCCTTGCACAAAACGCTGGAGGGGGGGAAGACAGAGGATGTCGGAAGCTTGTCGATGCAAGTGATCGACACGCCCGGACATGCGATGCATCATGTGTCGCTGTATTTTCCTGCGCTGGAGGCGTTGTTTTGTGGCGATGTTCTCTTCGCCTTGGGATGCGGCAAGCTGTTCGACGGCAGCGCCGAGGAGATGTGGCGCTCGCTGACGCGGCTACGCGCGCTGCCCCCTGAGACGAAGGTTTGTTGCGGACACGATTATACGGCGGGCAACTTGCGTTTCGTGCGTTCGCTGAAAGGTTTTTCCGAGGCGGGCGAGCGCGTCGTCAAAGCGCTGGAGCAAGCACGCGCGCATACGCCTGACAACCAAGCGGCGGGGTTGCCTACGCGCCTGAAGGACGAGATTTGCGCCAATCCTTTCTTGCTAGCGAGCGACGAGACCTTTCTTCGCGCGAACGACATTTCTCATCCTGCGGGCGCGAAGGCGTTCCAAGAGCTGCGCAAGCGCAAGGATCTGTTCTAAGCATCGAAGTTTTTGTGCTGGAAAATCGCACCATCTTTACCGGCGACAACCTCGATATCATGCGAGGGATGGAGGGGGCATCCGTAGATTTGATTTATTTCGATCCTCCCTTCAACAAGAACCATAACTACGCAGCTCCCATCGGCAGTCAAGCGGCGGGAGCTGCCTTCAAAGACAGCTGGACTTGGAACGATATCGACAAAACTTGGCAAGGCTTGATTGGCGAATCCTACCCTGCGCTCCATAACCTTATCGAAACGACAGGATTGCTTCATGGAGAAAGCGACAAAGCGTACCTTGTCTATATGGCGGTAAGAATCATGGAGATGCATCGCGTGTTGAGATCGACGGGGTCGCTCTACCTCCACTGCGACCCGACGATGAGCCACAGCTTGAAGTTGACGCTGGACGCCGTTTTCGGAGCAGACCGTTTTATCAACGAGATCTCCTGGGTTTATAAAAGCGGAGGCGCTTCTAAAAAATGGTTTGCCAAAAAGCACGACACTATTTTTTTCTACACAAAAACCAAGCATTATACCTTCCATCCTCAAAAAGAAAAATCCTACATGGGGATCAACTACAACACGGGCAACAAAAATATCAAGCTCTACGACGATCGAGACGGATTGGGAAAATATACCCTGGTCAACACCAAGGACTGGTGGCATATTGGCATGCTGGCGACCTCCGCCAAGGAGCGCACGGGCTATCCGACACAAAAACCTTTGGAAATACTGCGTCGTATCATCAAAACTTCGAGCAACGAAGGCGATACGGTGTTAGATCCTTTTTGCGGATGCGCAACAACTTGTCTGGCGGCAGAAGAGCTCAAAAGGCAATGGATCGGAATTGATATATCGTCTCTTGCGGCGCATCTTATCATTCAACGATTGGAAAACGAGCTGGGGCTCTTTGGACTTGGCATTCACCATCGAAAAGATATTCCTCCACCTATTGAAAAACGATCGAAGAATATACGCTACATTCTCTACCATGAACAAAACGGGCAGTGCGCGGGTTGCAAAGATCGTCGACCTATTCAGAAGCTGGAGACAGAGCATATCATTCCTCAATCCAAGCGCGGGATCGATACCGACAGCAACCTTCAACTGCTATGCGGCTGGTGCAATCGAACAAAAGGGAACAGAGATATGACATACTTGAGAAAACGACTTCTCGAAGAAGGATTGATGAATGACTGAAAATACCCGATAGGCTTGCCGCAAGCGAACGGGAGGCTGTTTGTGCGACGGCGTGCGCTTCAACATCGAGGCGGACGCGCCGCGCGAAGCGACAAGAGGCGACATTCGTCGTCGCAACAACCTTGACACGATGCGTTTTTTGTGCTACTTTTCTTGTGTTGCTGACGCTATTGTAGAACGCACGAAAGACGGACGCAAAAAATAAAGACTGGCACACTTTTGTTTCACCACACACATCACGCCACACACATCACAAGGACACACCACAAGGAACAGAGCCGTGCCGAACGAAAACATCACCTTCACCGCTTCACTCGGTAAGGACTTCGAGGGGAAAAGCAACAAAAAATCCCGCGTCTTGAGTGCCTTGTTGTCGAGCGTTGCGCTTGGCGTCTTTCTTGAGGGCTGCGCCAAAGAAAGCGAAGGGGGCTCTTCTTCCCTGTCCTCTTCTTCCCTGTCCTCTTCTTCCCTGTCCTCTTCTTCGGCTGCAACGGCAAACGCCGCTGCTTTGGGCAACCCCGCCTCTTTGGTCGTGTCGCTAGAAGAAACGCCGCTAGAAGAAGCACCGCTCCCCGCCATCGTCGAGGTCGAGAACTGGCGCGGAGATACCATTTCGCTAGAGGTCACAACCGATGCTAGCGACGAAGGCGACGAGGTCGACGACAGCCTTCCGCTCGTCCTGACGGACGCAACCCTGCGAGAGATCACAACCGATGCTGACGACGAAGTCGACGAGGTCGACGACAGCCTTCCGCTCGTCCTGACAGACGCAACCCTGCGAGAGGTCACAACCGATGCTGGCGACGAAGTCGACGAGGTCGACGACCCCTTCATCGGAGCAGACAGGGTCACCTGCTGGCCGATAGTCGACCCGAGTTCAGACGACAATCCGTTCGATGGTGCCGATATTGGTGCCGATGACATACTCTACGGCTACGGCGAACATAGCGGAGTCGCAAACTCCTACGACGATGCCTTAGGAGGTACCATGCTCTTGCGATTCTACGGGCATGATTACGAAGCCGCAGACTTCGCAAGCGACTCCGACAACTTCGTCAGAGACGGCAACGACCTTGTCATCACCGTCAGAGATACTGAGGTCACGGTCAAGGACGCCTTCGACACCAATCCCGACACGGGAACGGATAACTCAGCCTTCACGATCAACATCGAATTCTTCAACGAGAACTCTTTCACCCCCGTAACCGAAGCCTTTTGGCACTCCTTAGCCTAATACGCACATCAGCTTCTTGAAGCCCCGCTTCTTGAAGCCCCGCTTCTTGAAGCCTCGCTTCTCGAAGTATGACATACTTGAGAAAACGACTTCTCGAAGAAGGATCGATGAATGACTGAAAATACCCGAAAGGCTTGCGGCAAGCGAACGGGAGGCTGCTTGTGCGGCGGCGTGCGCTTCGTCATCGAGGCGGACGCGCCGCGCGAGGCGACATTGCGTCCCCTCATCGCCTGCCACTGCGAGCAGTGTCGCAAGACGAGCGGCACCTTCGTCGTTGCGACGAAGGTCTTGAAGAAACATCTCACCTTCCTCGCGCAAAAGACACACGAAGAAACACTCGTCTGGTACCGATCGTCGCAAGGGGCGGAACGAGGATTTTGCTCGCGTTGCGGCGCAAGCCTCTTCTATCGCCGATGCGAGCAAAAAAACCAACCGCCGCGCGAAGAAGCGTGGAGCGTCATGCTGGGTGCGCTGGAGCAAGCCTGCGACCTCCCCTTCGCGGGGCACATCTTCACCAAAGGAGCGCATCCGATGCTCGCTCGCCTCTCCACGACGCCGCGAAGCGAGGGCTGGGCAGAACAGCCCCTGATCGAAGCGCTGCACGAGCAAGGCTGGCACGACACAAAAAACCTGCAAACACCTCCCTCCTCCTAACCAACAACACTCGACAAACAACACCTAGCTGACAGGAGCTCCCCATGATGAAACTCTCCTATTCTCCCACCTCTCCGTTCGTGCGGAAAGCCACCGCTTCGCTGATCGAGCTGGGGCTTGCCGAGCGCGTCGAGCGCGTCGCCAGAGATGTTCGCGCAGGAGCGGATGCCGACTATCGCGCGATCAACCCTTTGGGAAAAATCCCCGCGCTGATCTTGGAAGACGGCACGGTTCTGTTCGATTCGCCCGTCATCTGCGCCTACTTGCAAAGCTTGGCAGGCGCGGACAAGCAAGGCTTGCTGTTGCCTGCCGAACAGCCGCGCGCGAGGCAGACGCACTTGTGGCAAGCCGCAGCCGACGGTCTCTTGGATGCCTGCGTGCTGCGCTTCCAGGAGACGCTGCGCGCCGATGGAGAACGCTCGCCTGCATGGATCACCAAACAGGAGACGAATGTCCAAACCACCTGCGCGTGGTTCGAACGACAGCCGTTTGAGGAACACGGCTTCTCGCTGGGAACCTTGACGCTCGCCATCGCGCTCGATTACATCCCCCTGCGCTACCCCGAATACGACTGGCGGGGGCAGCATCCCAAGCTCAAAGCGTGGCAAGAGGTCTTCGCACAACGCCCCTGCCTGCAGGAGACGATGCCGCCCGCCTCCTGATCTCTCGATGCTTCCCGTCGATGCTTCCCGCCCGCGATGCCACGCACGCAACGCCGAGCGATGTCGCCGATGCCGCCGATGTCGCCGAGGAAGAAACGCGCGAGCAGCAGCTCTACGAACGGCTGGAAGCGGGAGCCGTCGCCTATCGCCGTTTTGAGCATCCTCGTGTTTTCACGGTTGCCGAATCGCGCGCGCTCGCCCGTTCTGCGCCGGGGCTGTCTGTGCCGGGGTTAGCCGTCCGCAACCTTTTCGTCCGCGACCGCAAGCGACATTTCTTCCTGCTCTGCCTGCCCGCTGCCTTGCGGCTCGATCTCAAAGCCTTGAGCAAAGGGGCTAGCGGCGAGCGACTGGGGGTGACGGGACGGCTCTCCTTCGGCAACCCGCAAGACTTGAAACGCCTGCTCGGCGTAACTTCGGGGGCGGTCAATCCTTTCGCCGTCGTCTTCGACGAAGAGGGCGTCGTCAACCTCGTGCTGGACAACGGCATCGCCGAGAGCCGCTGCTTCAACGCGCACCCGATGCGCAACGACCGCAGCATCGCGCTTTCGGGCGCAGACTTCCTGCGCTTCCTCGCGTGCGAGGGACGCTCGGCTAGGCTGTTCGATTTTGCAGGACTCTCGACATAACCCTATAACCCTCTCGGCATAACTCTCTCGACATAACTCTCTCGGCATAACTCTCTCGGCATAACCCTCTCGACATAACCCTCTTGGTATAACCCTCTCGACATAACCCTCTTGGTATAACTCTTTTGGCATAACTCTTGGCATGATTCTCTTGGCATGATTCTCTTGGCATGATTCTCTTGGCATGATTCTCTCGGCATGATTCTTTTGGCATGAACGCTTTTCCCACAACCCTGCCTCTCTTTCCCGTCTCAGGAGCGTTGTTGTTGCCGCACGCGCGTCTGCCGCTGGTGGCGTTCGAGCCGCGCTATATCGCGCTCGTCGAAGACGCGCTCGGCACGAACAGACTGATCGGCATGATCCAGCCGCAAGACGGGGGGAGAAAGGCGGAGGGGAGCAAGGCGGAGGAAACACAAGGAGCGGCACCTCTCTACCGCATCGGATGCGCTGGGCGTATCGTGCGCTACGAGGAGTTGGAGGACGGCAAGCGGTTCGTCGTTCTCAAGGGGGTGCGGCGCTTCCGCCGTGCGCAAGAACAAGCGACGGCGGAGGGAGGCTATCGACGATTCGCCGTCGAGGGCGAAGAGTTCGCGCTCGACGAGGTCGCGCCTATCGTCGACATCGCCTTGCCGCGCGAGCGTCTGCGGCGTGTGTTGCAAGAGCTCTCGGTGTTGCCTGACGACTTCGACATTGCATCGTTGTTCGCCTGCGGCGACGAGGAGGTTGTCAACCTTCTCAGCATCCTGTGTCCTTTCGCGCCCAGCGAGAAGCAGGCTTTGCTGGAAGAGCCTAGCAGTGTCGAGCGCAGTCGTACGCTGCTGACATTGCTTGACATGCAGGCTGCTGCGTCCTCGACGCGACATTAGAAAACTTGAGATTGATGTAGGCAGATTTGCAGACAGATTTTGCTTGTAGAAGAATAGGACTCCATCGACAAAAAAGCGTGTCGCCCGCCATGTCGCTCGCCGTGTCGCCCGCCATATCGCCCGCCGTGTCGCGCGCTACGATCATGCTGTCCTTGCCTTTATGCGCGACAACCTCTAGCATGGAGGGGATCTCTTTTTCGGGGGTGTAGCTCAGATGGTTAGAGCGCCGGCCTGTCACGCCGGAGGCCGCGGGTTCAAGTCCCGTCACTCCCGCACTTCTCCTCCCCCCTCTTCGCCTCCCCTCTTCGCCTCCCTGTCGTCCCTGCCCAAAGCAATCTCGGCAAGGTCGCGTGCGAAGGACTCGGCAGCCTTCGTCCGCAGCTTGGCGCTCCTTCCCAGCTGTGTGCGCCAGGAAAGGCTTTGGTCCTTGCCCAATCTGAGATTGTTTTCCCCGCGCTGAAGCAGCTCGAGCAACTTCTGCGGCTTGGCAAAAAGGTTGTTCTTAAAGCGTACGGTGACGCCCGCCTCCCCCGCCTCGAGCGATTCGATGTTGGCGCGCGCCGCCTGCGCCTTGATTCTAAACAGCGCGAGCAGGTTGTCGACCTCTTCAGGCACTGCGCCGAATCGATCTTGCAACTCCTCCCTGAAGTCGCTTCGCGCCGCGTCGCTCGCAAGCAGCGCAAGCCTGCGGTAGAGCGCCAAGCGCAAGCCCTCCTCTGCAACATAGGAGGAGGGGATGAGGACAGGAATGCCCAAGGCGATGCGAATGTCCTTTACCTGTTCCTGATCCTGTTCCTGAACTTCTTCCGAGGCTTCGGCGGTGCCGTGCTGCTTTCGTTCTCGGATGGCTTCGCTCAAGAGCTTTCGATAGAGCTCGACGCCGACCTCGCGGATCTTTCCCGATTGCTCCTCGCCCAGCAAGTTTCCTGCGCCGCGCATGTCGAGGTCTTGCATAGAGACGCGCAAACCCGCGCCCGCGCTATCGAGCGTCTCCATGAGGTTCAAACGTTGCATGGCGCTTTTTTGCTTGCGCGCATACTCCGGAATACAAAAGTAGCAATAGCCGCGCAGCTTGGCGCGCCCGACGCGCCCGCGCAACTGGTAGAGTTGCGCCAAGCCGAAACGATGCGCGTCGAGAATGATCATGGTGTTGGCACGCGGAATGTCCAAGCCCGCCTCGACGATGTTGGTCGAAAGCAAAAGGTCGCTCTCGCCCTCCAGGAAGGCGCGCATGCGCTTTTCCAAGTCTACTGCGGGCAGTCTGCCGTGCGCAACGACGAGCCTCGCCTCAGGCGCAAGACGTCTCAGCAAGGCTTCCGTGCGTTTCAAATCGGCGATGCGCGGAACAACGCAAAAAGCCTGCCCTGCCCGCAAACGCTCTCGGCGCAAGGCTTCGCTCAGCGAGACCGCGTCGAAGTCAAGCACGAAGCTCCGCACATTCAACCTGTCGTAAGGCGCAGAGAGCAACGGCGACATGTCGCGCAACCCGGCAAGAGCCATGTTCAACGAACGCGGGATCGGCGTTGCGCTGAGCGAGAGGATGTGCGCGCAGCTCTTCTTCCAGCGTTCTTTTTGCTCGACGCCAAAGGACTGCTCCTCGTCGATGACAAGCAGCCCCAGCTTCGGCAAGGCGATCCCTTTGGCAAGGGCTGCGTGCGTTCCGATGAGCACTGCCAGCTCTCCGCGTTCGGCTTTTTTCTTTGTCTCCGTGCGCTCCTTCGCGCTGCGCAGGCGCGAGAGGATGCCTACTTCGACTTTCGCCGAGGCGGGAAGGCGTGCAAAACGTTGCTGGAACAGACGCGCGTGCTGCTCGGCGAGCAGGGTGGTGGGAGCGAGCATGAGCACTTGCGCGCCCGCAGCAGCGACGACGAAGGCTGCGCGCAGGGCGACCTCGGTCTTGCCGAAGCCTGCATCACCGCAGACGATGCGATCCATGACGCGCCCCGAGCCCAAGTCTTCGACGACATCGCGGATGGCGGATTGTTGGTCTTCGGTTTCCATATAAGGAAAGCCCATTTGGAAGTCCTGCCACAATCCTTCGCGCGGTCGAAAGACGGGAGCTCGTTTCAAGTGTCGCTCTGCCATGGTGGCGATGAGTTTTTCCGCCAGATCCTTGATTCTGCGTTTGGCGCGCGCCTTCCTGAGGGCGAAGGCTGTTCCGCCGAGTCGATCGAGTTTCGCCGCGCTTTCGCCCTCCTCGCCGTAGCGCGAGAGCGCCTCCAAGCCTTCGACGGGCAGGTAGAGTCGCTCGCCTTCGGTATAGGCGATCGTCACACAATCGTGCGGCGCGCCGTCGATATCGATACAGCAGAGCCCTTCGAAGCGTCCGGTGCCGTGCTCGTCGTGGACGACCAGGTCGCCTGCAACAAGCGTACGCGCTTCTGCCAGCAAGGCTTCGAGCGGACGCGTACGTCTGCGTACGTACGCGCCGTAACGCTCGCCGAACAGCTCCGATTCGCTGACAAGACAGAAAGACGGAGAATCAAACCCCTGCCGTGCAGAAAGGGCAATTCCGCCAGGAACGCCCTCGCCCGCCTCTAGCAGCGCGGCGTAATCGCGCACAGGCTCCAAAGGAACGGCGTTCTCGCGCAGCCGTGCCGCCAAGCGCACGAGCGCCGATTCGGGATGCGCGGCAAACGCATGAGGCTTGCGCCGTACGCGTGCACGCAAATCCTCGTAGAGCCGCTCTTGGCGGAGCGCAAGGGCGAAGTCGGGACATGGACGCCCGCCGCAATCCAGCGATGCCAACAACCCCTCATCAGCCCCTTTCACCGACGCAACAGGCGCAAGCTCGGGCGCGCGATGCAAACGCACTGTCGCGCGGAAGGTTTTGTGTACAAACTCTTGCCACTCCTGCTCGCTCAGATAGAGCGTCTGCGGCGGCAAGACGGCGCGTAGCTCTCCGCCCTCTTCCGTTCCCTTTTTGCGCGCTTTCTCCGCTTCTTCCAGCAAGCTCTGACGCGCTTGGGCGTGGTCGGCGATCGTCTCCAAGCGCAGCTTGCAAGCCTCGCGCGTCTCCTGTCCCAGCACCAGCAGGGTTTCGGCAGGCAAGTGATCGGCAAGGGTGTGCATGCGTTCAAAGAACAACGGCAGAAGATGTTCGAAACCACTCGTCGCTTCCTCGCGCTCGGCAGCCGCAAAAAGGGGGTCGCGCATCGCAAAGTCCACGCCGAAGCGCTGGCGATAGCGTGCGCGAAACGCTCGCCAGTCTTCCTGCGACAGAGGCACTTCGCTCGCTTGCAAGAGCCGCACTTCTCCGAGCGGCTCGACGCTGCGTTGGGTCACCGCATCGAAACGTTTGACGGAAGCAACCCTGTCGCCGTCGAGATCGATCCTGACCGGCTGCGATAAGTCGGGAGGAAAGACATCCACCAAACTGCCGCGCAACGCAAGGTCGCCTGCACGGCGCACCACCTCTTCGCGCCTGTAGCCGTTGCGCACGGCGGCGGCGAGGAAGGCATCGCGCACGAAAACTTGTCCTTCGCGCACGACGAGCGAGGGATTGTTTGCCACAAAACCTTTCGGCACAACGCGCTGCAGGACGGCGGCGAGGGTGGTCAGGACGAAGGCAGGAGCAGAAGAATCAGACGAAAGGCGATCGAGGCAGGCGAGACGCGCGGCAACCTGTTCGCGCGACGGGGAGACGCGGTCGTAGGGCTGGCAGTCCCACGGCGGATAGCGGAGACGCTCGACCTTGGGCGCGAAGAAGCCGAGCGCCGCCGAGGTCTCGTCGAGCGCACGTTCGTCGGCGGCAACGAAGAGCAGCGGAGAGTGCTTTGAACCGTAGCGCTCGTACAGCGCCGCCAAGACGGCACCGCTCATGCCGAAGGGAACGCCGCACAGGGGCAGCTGCGCGCCTGCGTCGAGAGACGGAAAACGCGTCACCAACGAGGAGAGAAGATCGGGGGCGGTCGCAGAAGAAGACAAGAGCTCGGCTTGCGTATTCATCTTGGCGTATTCATCTTGGCATACTCATCTTGGCATACTCATCTTGCTTGCAAAAATTTGTTCAAGGCGCGCAACAATCCCGCTTCCTCCTCATTCTGCGGCGCAAGCCTTCCCTGCAGCAAGTCGAGCAGCTCTGGCTCGGTCCTCTCCAACAACGCTTCGAGCGCCGCCACACGCGCCTCGTCCACAGCCCCGTCGGCAACAAGGGTTGCCACCCACGCGCCGTAGGTCGTATCGAGCTCGCGCATGCCGCGACGGGTCGCGCGATACAACAGCCGTTTGCAACGCAACGCCAACATTTCGGAAGAAGTCATACGCAGATCACTCCAAGTCTGCCCAGCGTTCGGCTGAGCGGCGTTCGGCTGAGCAGCGTTCGGCTGATCGGCGTTCTTCCGCAAGCCACTCCCCTGCAAAGTACAACGACCCCACAACGAGCAGGCGTCTCGGCAAGGTTGGGTCTTCTGCCAGCATCGAGCAAGCGGCAAGCCTGCTCGCCGCGGGCGTGAGGTTGAGTCCGCCCTCCCGCGCCCGCGCGGCAAGCTCTTGCGCCGTGAGGAAGGAACCCGTTTCGTTGTCGGCGCTTTCGCAAGCTACCGCGCGCACGACCTTGCCCACGAAGGGTTCGACGAAGGCGCGCACATCTTTCCCATGCATCATGGCGATGATCATACAATAAGGCTCGCCGTGCCAATGCTCGTGCAAAGCGCGGGCGACGGCGCGCGCGGCGTGCGGATTGTGCGCACCATCGAGACGCACCTCCCATGGTCGATCGGGCTGTTCAAGGCTTGGCAACGAGAGGCGTTGCAAGCGGGCGGGTTGCGCGAAGGCGGCGATTCCACGCGAGAGTCCTTGCACCAATACCTCGCGCGAGCAAGCGATTTTCCCTTGTTCGTGCAGGGCGAGCAGGGTTGCGGCGGCGAGCGCGGCGTTGTCGCGTTGATGTTGTCCCAGCGCGCTGGGGGGGGGGAAGGAAAACTCTTGTCCTGCCAGCAAGGGGGCGTGGGGTTGAAAGCGCAAGACGAGACGATCCGCCTCGCTGCCCGCGTCGAAGTCGCGGGCTTGCAACAGACAGGGAATCTCCAAATCGCGTGCTTGCTCCAGCACGAGATCGCGGCAAGGCTGCGTTGCGGAGACGAGCAGACTGTGAGGTTTTGCGATGGCAACCTTTTCGCGCGTGATCGCTCGAATGTCGTTGCCTAAGAATTGGGCGTGGTCGAGATCGACGGGCGTAAGCACGGCGGCGCATGTCGTCTGTACCAAGTTTGTCGCATCGAGCCTTCCGCCCAGCCCTGTCTCCAGGACGAGGAAATCTGCCTCTTCGGCGGCGAAGGCGAGAAAGGCGGCTGCGGTGGTGATCTCGAAAAAGGTGATGCGTTGCGACGCGTTGGCAAGCGCGGTGCGCTCCAGACAGGCTGCCAGTGGCGCGTCTGCAATCGGCTGCGCGTCGAAGCGCATGCGCTCGTTGAAGCGACAGAGGTGCGGCGAGGTGTAGGCTTGGACAGACAGTCCCGCCGCCAGCAGGCTCGCCTCGATGCAGGCGAGGGTCGAGCCCTTGCCGTTCGTGCCTGCAATATGAATGGCCGGCGGCAAGCTTCGCTGCGGCGAATCGAGCGTGCGCAAGAGGCGTGCGCAACGTTCCAAGGAGAGATCGATCTTGCGCGGATGGAGGCTACGCAAACGCTCCAGCAAACGTTCCGATACGGAGGACAAGGTGCGCGAAGCGGTCTCGTCAGTCGGCGGCGGCTTTGAGCGAATCGTCGGGCAGCACCGCAGGAATTCGTTCGGCAAAATTACGCCGCCGTCTATCCGCCAGCCTGTCCGGCTGCCCCTGCCCTTGCCCTTGCCCTTGCCCTTGCCCCTGCCCTTGCCCTTGCCGCTGCCGCTGCCCGCTTCCGAGCAGGCGTAGCAGCTGAGCGAGCGTACGGCGCAACAAACGTCTTTCGACGACAATGTCGACGGTGCCGTTCTTGCGCAGGTATTCGGCGCGTTGGAAACCTTCGGGCAGTTTCTCTCGCACCGTCTGTTCGATGACGCGCGGTCCTGCAAAGCCGATGCGCGCGCCCTTCTCGGCGATTTGAATGTCGCCCAGCATGCCGAAGCTTGCGGTCACCCCGCCCATGGTGGGATCGGTGAGGATGACGATGTAGGGCTGCTTCGAGGCACGAAAGCGCTGGAGTGCGACGATCGTGCGCGGCAGCTGCATAAGCGAGAAGGGACCTTCTTGCATGCGCGCGCCTCCGCTGGCGGTAAGACAGATCAGGGGCATGGTCTTTTCGATGGCGCGCTCGACGGCGGCGACGAAGCCGCTGCCGACCGCGATCCCCATGGAGCCGCCCATGAATTCGAAGTTCAAGCCGACGAAGGCAACCGGCATGCCTTGAATGCGTCCTTCGACGGCGACGACGGCATCCTCCTCGCCTGTGCGTGCGCGTTGTTCTTTCAGCCTTTCGGTGTAACGCTTCGAGTCTCGAAAGCGCAACGGGTCTTCGGGCGGCGAAGCGTAGGCGAGGCGCTGATAGCGTCCTTCGTCGAAAAGACTTTTCAGGCGCGCCTGCAGGGGCATGCGCACATGGTGGCCGCAATGCGGACAGACATAGGACCAGTTCTCCAAATCACGACTGTAGAGCGTCTCGGAACAACCGTCGCACTTGCTCCAAAGCTTGCGCGCTCGCGCCTCTTCTTCGGAGGTCTCGCCTACGATCGCCTTGATGCGCGGGCGCACGATATCCTTCAGCCACGACATGGAAAGACTCTGCTTCGCCTCCTTTGTTCCTCGCTGCCCCCGCGTCTGCACTCTAGCGCATCGCGCCTCATGGAATCAAGGGCTGTGCGCAACCCCTGTCGGCAACCCTATTGCAATCCTATTGGCAACCCCTGTTGCAGCTCTTGCAGTCGCTGATGCACGCGTCGTACAGCCTCGTCGCAGGAGGCGCTTTCTGCCACCTCTGCGACGAATGCCGAGCCTACGACGACACCGTCGAAGTGTCGCGCGACATGCGCAACCTGCTCTTTGTCTCGAACGCCGAACCCTGCGACCAGCGGCAGTTCTGTGTGTTTTCGCAGACTTTGTGCAAGAGCTTGGAGCTGCCGTTCGTCTGCCTGCTTCTTTCCCGTCGTACCCGCAACGGAGACGACATAGAGGAAGCCTTTCGCATCCGCGCAGATCGTCTTCAACCTCTCTTCGTCGGAGGTGGGGGTTGCCAAGCGGACGAGGGCGATGTTTTTTTCTGCCAGAGCGATCCTGCATGCTGCGTCCTCTTCGGGCGGCAGATCGACAAGAATGACGCCATCGACACCGCTCGCGCTCGCCTGCTCGGCGAAGGAGGCGATGGAGAAGCGATAGACGGGATTGGCGTATCCCATCAGCACGATCGGCGTGGCGGGTTTCTTCTTCCTGAGCGCCTGCGCGATGCGAAAAACATCGTGCAGCCCCGTTCCGTGCGCCAAGGCACGGGCGGAAGATCGTTGGATGGTTTCGCCGTCGGCTACGGGGTCGGAGAAGGGCATGCCGATCTCGATCAGATCGACGCCCTCAAGGCTTTCCAACAAACGTTGCGAGCAGGAAAGCGAAGGATCGCCCGCCGTCAGAAAGACGCTAAAGGCGCAGCGTTTTCGTGCGCGCAAGTCCTGAAAACAGCGCTGCAAGCGCGTCCTCTCCACAGACTTCTCTCTCACCCCTTGTCGTCGATCGTCTCGCCGCGTGCGCGCGCGACGGTGAAGATATCCTTGTCGCCGCGTCCGCAGAGATTGACGACGAGCAAAGCGTCCTTGGGCATGGCAGGAGCGCGCGCGACGACGGCGGCGAGCGCGTGCGAGGGTTCGAGCGCGGGAATGATGCCCTCCAGCTTTGCGCAGAGGTGGAAGGCGTCCAACGCCTGCTCGTCGGTTGCCGATGCATACTCTACGCGCCCGCTGTCCTTGAGGAAGGCGTGTTCGGGGCCTACGCCGGGGTAGTCGAGTCCTGCCGAGATCGAGTGCGCCTCTTGGATCTGCCCGTGCGCGTCTTGCAAGACATAGCTCATGCTGCCGTGCAGGATTCCTGGCGAGCCTTTCGTCAAGGTTGCGGCGTGCTGGCTTGTCTGCGTTCCTTTTCCCGCCGCCTCGACGCCCAGCATGCGCACATGACTTTCGTCCAGGAAAGGGTGGAAGAGTCCCAAGGCGTTGGAGCCGCCGCCGACGCAGGCGACCAGCAGATCGGGCAACCTTCCTTCCGCCTCCCAGAGCTGCGTGCGCGTCTCGCGTCCGATCACCGCTTGCAGGTCGCGCACCATTTCAGGATAGGGATGCGGTCCGGCGACAGAGCCAATCAAGTAATAGCTGTCCTCGACATTGCTGACCCAGTCCCTGAGCGCTTCGTTCATCGCATCCTTGAGGCTGGCAGAACCACTGGCGCAAGAAACAACCTTGCTGCCGAGAAGACGCATGCGATAGACATTCGGCGACTGACGCTCCATATCCTTCGCCCCCATATAGACAACGCACGGCAACCCGAAGCGTGCGCAAACCGAAGCGGTGGCAACGCCGTGCTGTCCCGCTCCCGTCTCGGCGACGATGCGCTGTTTGCCCATGCGCTTAGCCAGCAGAATCTGTCCCAGACAGTTGTTGATCTTGTGCGCACCGGTGTGGTTCAGCTCGTCGCGCTTGAAATAAATTTTTGCCCCTCCCAAATGCTCGGTCAGCCTCTCGGCAAAGTACAGGGGGCTCGGTCTGCCGATGTAGTGGCGCGAAAAATGTTCGATCTCTTGCCAGTAGCGCGCATCGTCGTTCGCAGCCCGCCATGCCGCCTCCAAGTCGAGCACGAGCGGCATGAGCGTCTCGGGCATGTAGCGTCCGCCGAAAGCTCCGAACCTTCCCTCCTGATTAGGAAGGCTGTTGGCACGCTCGGGAAGGGGGGGCGAAGAACGGGGCAAAGAGCGGGGCAAAGAGCGGGGCAGAGATGAGGAAGACAATGACACAGATTCGGACACAGATTCGGACACAGATTGGGACACGATTTCGGACACAATTTCAATTTCCCGTCTATTGTCCTGCGTCGTTTCCCGCTTGCAAGAAGAGCCCATTCACTCTATCATAGGTCTGCACCTTTGCGCAACCAAGGTATCCGACCTGATGGTACCCGCCTGGTCTCCTTTGTCGTGCTTGCCATTCTTTCAATTCTTTCGATAGAGGAGAGATCATGTTTATCGTTCGTATCATCTTGGACTTGCTGGCATTGACGTTGGTCATCGCAGCGCTCGCTATTTTCGGTTTGGAAGGTCTGCTCTACCTCGCGGAGAGCGACTTGAAATCGCCGCTGGGCGAGCTGTGGTTCTCGCACTTGCCGCAAGGGCTCAACCTGACCCAAGCGATTGTGCAACGTTATTTGAGCCCGAAGATTTGGGAGATCGTCTTTGTTCCCGTGCTGCTGATGCCGGCGTGGAAGGGCATGTCCATTACGGGAGGAGCTTTCCTGCTCGCTAGCGCGATCTTGCGCCAAGTCGCCGCCTGGTTGCAGCGCTGACACGCCCCTCCTTACAAGGCGGGATTAAGTTAAGGTCGCGCCGTCTCCATAAGTTGCAGACGTGCGGCGGGCATGGGATCGAGGCATTTGTTGAGAAAGAAGCCCAAGACGCTCAAGCCCTCGTGCCACTCGGCGTGCGGCATGCTTTGTGGTCTGCTCTGTTCGAGCAGGGCGGGGGGAAGCGCGAGCAATCTTGCGCGGTAGGGTGCCACCAGAGGGGTTTCGACGCCCTCGCGGCTGACGGCGCGTCCTGTGCGCGGTGAAAGCCACTTCAGCTCGTGCGCGTTGCCCGTTGCACAACAGCGCGAGACATCCAAGCCGAAGCCGCATTCGCCGAGCAGACGGTGTTCCCATCGCAAGTAGTCTGCAAGCCATCGTCGGCTAGGGTCGATCGTCTGGCAGAGCGCGAGCGTGCGTTCGTAGAAATCGCGGCAGGGGTCTCTTTCGGGAAGGGCTTGCTGGCACAGCGCACACAGCGACTGCAAGGCGAACAAGGCTGTCGGAGCGTCGTAGAGCGTGGCGGCGGTCGCGCTCAGCGTCTCGCAGGCGAAGCGTCCGAGATGGCTTTCGAGACGCGCCGACCATTGCACTTGCAAACGGCTGGCAACGGGAGGAAACGCCACTCCCTTCCTGCTGCTCGCTCGCGCCAAGCCGTTCCACAAGCCGTGCTCTCGCGTCAAGACGGTAAGGCGCGCAGCACCTTCGCCGTGTCGAGCGACGGCGAGCAACAAGCCTTCGTCCTTCCACCGCACCTTGTTTGCTACCTTGCCTTTGCCACCTTGCCTTTTCGTCGCTCGATTCTATTCGCGGCGGTTCTTTTCGGAGCCGCTCAACCTTTAGCTGCGACAGACATTGCGTCTTTCAGGCAAGACTTCTCCTTGGGCGCTGAGCAAGTAGTGAGGCTTCAGCTCCAAGCCCATGAGAACATGTCCTGGCGAGGGCTTAGGCATGCGCAACCCTTCGACGCAGAGCGTTCGGAAGCCGAACGGACGATAGTAAGCGGCGACGCCTGAGATAAGAATGCCGCCGTATCCGAGCCTTCTTGCCTCGGCGATGCTGCGCTCGACCAAAGCTTTGCCCAAGCCTTTGCCTTGCACCTCGGCGCAAACCGCGAGCGGTCCGAACAGCAAAGCCTGTTTCTCGGCTTGTGTGCGCGGGCGTTGCTCTCGGCTTGCATCTTTTGTTGTGCCTCGGCTTGGTACGCTTGGGCTTGGTACGCTTGATTTTTCTTTGATGCGCACTTCCCAAAAGCGCAGAGCTGCAACGATGCGCCCTGTACGCGCCTGCTCGGCTTCGCCCTCCTCTGGCGCTGCTTGATCCTCTGCTGCCTGGGCTTCTGCTACCTGGGCTTCTGCTACCTGGGCTTGCTGTTTGACGACACTGCAGAGCGCTGCGATGGGCGAATAGCCTCTTCGCAGCTCGTAGACGGGGCGTTGCCAACGCGCGTTTCCGCCGAAGCTCGCGTCGTAGAGACGCTCGACCTCCATACGATCAGCGCCGCGCTCAGGTTCTGTGATGAAGCGTGTCACCGGGAGTGCGTCACAGATGCGCGGCGGCTCCGATGTGAAGATATTTTTCGTGTCGCCGCTCGACAAGGTCGTGCCCTTCGCTGGCGTCGAGTTTCTCCAGCTCTTCGATGAGCGTGTGTTTCAAGCTTTCTGCCATGGCATCGGGCTTTCGATGCGCTCCGCCCACGGGCTCTTCGATGATGCGATCGACGACCTTCAAGGTGATCAGGTCCTGCGCGGTCAAGCGCAAGGCTTCGGCGGCCTGGACGGCGCGCGAGGCATCGCGCCACAGAATGGTTGCACAGCCCTCCGGGCTGATGAGCGAATAGACAGCGTTGCTGAGCATGAGCACGCGATCCGCGCTTGCAAGCGCGATCGCCCCTCCCGACCCCCCTTCGCCGATGATGACGGTAACAAAGGGGGTGCGGACCTCCAGCCCCGTGCTGACGGCACGCGCGATGGCTTCCGCCTGCCCGCGCTCCTCGGCGCCTACGCCGGGATAGGCGCCTGGCGTGTCGACCAGCGTGACGACGGGCAGCGAGAACCGCTCGGCCATGCGCATCAGACGCACCGCCTTGCGGTAGCCCTCAGGACGCGCCATCCCGAAGTTGTGCTTCAGGCGTGTGTTGACCGTCTTGCCTTTCTCCATGCCGATGAACATGCAGCTGCGACCCTTGAGCGATCCCACCCCTCCTAAGATCGCCTGGTCGTCGGCGAAAGCACGGTCGCCGCTCAGCAGCAGGAAATCGTCTGCAATCGAGGACATATAGTCCAAAAAATGAGGACGCTGCGGATGACGCGCAACCTGCACCTTCTGCCAAGGCGTGAGCTTCGCGTAGATGCTTTGCAGCTGTCGTTCGATCTTGCCCTGCAGCCGAGCGATCTCTTCGATGATATTGACTCCCTCGCCGTCGTCCAAGTGTCGCAGCTCTTCGAGCTTGCTCTCGAGCGCCATCACGGGTTCTTCAAAGTCGAGAAGGTTCTCCACAACCCGTCACCACTTGTGCGTGCTGTCGTTGGCTTGTCCTTCGAGAGCCTGCTCTAATAGCGTGCGTTCTCGACAGCCCTGCGGACACAGCCGCACGAGGCGTTCCAAATGTTTGCGCGCCTCTTCGATGCGTTGCGTCTCGACATAGAGCTCGCCGCTGTATTCGAGCGCCGCCAAGTGATTCGGGTTGATCGCCAAAGCGCGAGCGTAAGCTTTCTCCGCAAGCTCGTACGAGCCCGCTTTGCGCGCGGCAAAACCGTAGAGGCTCCAAAAATCGGCGTTCTTGCCGTTCTGCTTCAGCGCCTTCTTCAAGTCTTCGATCGCCGCGGCGTAGTGCGCTTTTTTTACCTTCTGCACCGCGCTCTTGTACAAAGCCTTGCCGTCGCCCGAAGACTCTTTCTTCTCGGCAGCCCAAGCCGAAGGCGTGTTCACCCAAACCGCTGCGGAGAAGGCGACCGAGAACGCCAACACAACGGCCAACGCAACGGCCAACGCAATGGTGAGGACAACGGCGAACCGCAGCGAAGCGACAGAGCGTACAGAGCGTACAGAGCGTCCGCCGTCTCCCGCAGGGGAAGACGAAAACACAGATGAAAACACAAACATAGAAACCTCCTTTGTCTTGTCCAGATGTTCTCGTTCAGAGACGCTCGGCGATACGGATCGCCCATCGCGCCATACCCTTGATGACGCGTTGGGCGAGCGGATACGCAGGCGCACTCTCAGCGTCGTGCGCCAGTCCCAAGTCGCGGTGTTCGGCTTCTTCGGCTTGGAAGCGTTCGATCGTATCGAGAAGCTCCTCCTGCTCACGAAAGCGCCGCAACCATTCTAGCTGGTGGGCGTAGTGAGCGTCGATCACCTCTTCGACCGCAACGGTGCACGCCATCGCACTTTCCGCACCCAGCCGTGCGCTCGCATAACCCAAAGCGTAGCCGATACGATGCCAAAAGGGCGCGAGCAACGAAGGGCGCACTGCGTGTCTGTTCAACAACTCGTTGAAGGTGCGATAATGCACCTCTTCTTGCTCCGCCATATGCGCGATCAGCTCTCCCACCTCCCCTTCGTGCAAAACAGCGCGCTGTCCGCCGTAGATGCGCACAGCTCCTTGCTCGCCCGCTTGATCGACGCGCAACATACGCGACAAACGCAACGGCGGCGGAAGATCGCCGGGCAAGAAAGCTGTCCCGTCCTCCAAGTCCGAAGGAGGACGCGAAAACAAAACCCGCTCGACATCCTTGTCATCTCCAACGCTCATCTCTTCTGCTCGTCTCTTCTGCTCGTCTCTTCTGCTCGTCTCTTCCGCTCATCTCTTCCGCTCATCTCTTCCGCTCGTCTCTTCTGCGCCCCCTCCTCAAGTCCTGCGCACGCTCGCGCCGCACGCCATCCGCAAGCCAGCCTAACACAAAAAAAGAAAAAAGGGCATTGTACTCCGACAAAGAAAGCCGAAACACACGCAGCGCGGGCTCGTCGCAAGGAACGGGCTTGCGTGTCTGCAACAGAGTGCGCAAGTCTTCCGTTGTCATGGCGGCGTCGAAGGTGAATCCTTCGCACAAGAGCGTCAAGGTCCACCAGCCGCGTTCGCCGCCGGCGTGAAAGACGGCAAGCCCCCCCCCTGCCAACACGAGCAGGCTTGCGAGCAGGGCTGCCGCTCTCAAGACGAGCTGCGTGCGGCGACGCTCAGGCAACAACGAGACCGCCGCGACACCGACAAGCACCCCCCACCACGCCAAACGTTGCTTCAGACACAGCGAGCAGGGTTGATAGCCGAAAAGATATTGTAAGGCGTAGGCGGCGGCAAGCAGGAGGAGCGCCAAGGCGGCGCACAGCACAAGGCGACGGCGGAGCGAGAGTGCGAGCAAAAACATTTCTCCCCCTCTAGAAGACATTCGACGCGTAGAGCACGAGCAGCAACAAACCCAGCACGGCGACGAGCAAGGAGAGCAGGAAGGCTTGACGGCTTTGCAGCCACTCTTTCAATGTTGCTCCGAACAGAAGCACGAGGAGCGCGATGCCGAGCATGCGTGCAGCGCGAGCAAGAAAGGCTGCAACAAGAAAGACAGGCAGCGACACGCCCGCACCGCCGCTGGCGAGCGCGATCGCCTTGAAAGGCAGGATGGTGAAGCCGAAGAGGAGCACCGTCCAAAAGGCGAGCTCGCCTGAGAAGGCGCTGAAGACGCGCTCGAAGGCATGCTCCAAGCCGAGCAGTCGTATCAGCCCTTCGCCGATGCTATCGAAGAACCACGCGCCGATGGCATAGCAGGTCGCCCCTCCCAGCACGGAGCAGACGGCAACGCCGAGCGCGAGCCACAGCAATCCTTTGCGTCGCGCCACGCCGCGCGCAAGCAAGAAGGCGTCGGGCGGCACGGGAAAAAAGATCGCCTCGATGTAGGAGAAAAACAAAATCCACGGCGTGGCGTAGCGTGCGCCGGCGACAGAAAAAGACCACAGCACCACCTTGTGATAGAGGGTGAAAATGCCCTCCAGACGCAACAGGCGCCAGAAGCTCTGCGCGGTAAAAAGCTTTCGAGACATTCCAAACATCGCTAACAAACTTCGCTAACAAACATCGCTAACAAACTTCGCTAGCGAGAACTGCTTGAGCCTTGCGCGGAAGCCTTGTCCGCCTTGCTGTCCTTTCGCTTGTCCTTTCGTTTGGCGGCGGCTTCTTTCTCGGCTCGCTGCTTGTCGAGCTTCTTGCGTCTCAGCTCGATGAGGCGCGAGTAGGAAGCTTGCGGAGAGACGGCGACGCCGACGCGCGAGGCAAGCGGCATGAAGCCGAGGCGTTCGTGGCTCTGCGCACCGCGTATCCGCAGGCGGTAGAAGGTGAAGGTAGCGATGGAAGCGTGCGAGCAAGCCATGAAGACGAAGAAGCCTTTCGCGCCGATCGTTGCAATGCAGATCGCCGTCAGCAACGGCGAGCACATGCAACCCAGCGCGGAAAGAAGGTAGACGCGCCCGCTGATCGCAACCGATTGTCCTTGCGGCGCGAGGTCGTTGATGTGGGCTACGCAGTTGCCGTAGCTCGGCAGCGAGAGCGCGCCGCTGGCGGCGAACAGAACGATCGTGAGGCGAGGCATCTCGCTGCTAAAGAACAGGAACGCGAAAATCGCTCCCACGCACACGATGACGGCTGTATACATGATCACCGAGCGGCGATCGACCTTGTCCGAGATATAACCTATCGGCCCCTGCAACACGGCGCCGCCGACGATGAGCGAGAACATCATCACCGATATCTCGGCGATCGACATGCCCGCTTTGTAGCCGAAGTATCCTCCCATGGCAAAGAAGGAGGTGTGCGTGCCGGAGATCATCGGAATCGCCACCGCCCCGAAGGGCGAGACGCGATAGAGCGCGCGCACGCCGAAGCGAATCGGAGCAGGAATCTTCGGCGAAGGACGCACGCTCATCATCATCGGAACGATCGCGCTCGATAGAAGCACAGAAACTAAAATGAACAAGGTCGCCTCCGAAGGAGGAGCAACATTCAACAGCAACTGACCGCAGGCGAAACCCACGAAATGCACAATCATATAAGTGGCAAGAAGCCGACCGCGAAAGGCGTTCGAAACGCTCTCGTTCAGCCAACTTTCCGCAACGATATAAAGACCCGTGTAGCAGAAGCCTACAAAGATGCGCAGAAAAAACCACGCTAAGGGATCGACCCAAACAAAGAAAAACAGAATCGCCGCCGAGGCGACCGAAGCGAGCGCTCCGAAAACACGCACATGCCCCGTACGCTCGACAAAGCCTTGCGTCAGCAAGCCCGCGAACAGCATGCCCAAGTAGTAACCCGATATCACAAAGCCACTGGTAATATCCGAAAAGTTCTCTTGTCCCGAGCGAATCGCAATCAAACTGCCTTGGATGCCGTTGCCCATCATCAGCATCAGAAAGCCAAAAAGAAGAGTCCACGAGTTCCGATACACCTCAGGAAGACGCGCAACCGCAAGCGCGCGCAAAAAACGTTGCAACAACGGAAAACGGCGCGCGCTCACAACGCCCGCAACGCCTGAGGACACTACGGAGGGCTTGGCAGACATAAGCAATTCTTGTAGTGATTTTTGGGTAAAACTTGAAAGAAAGACAGCAACAAAAAAAGTTGCTCGCGCATGTGCCTGTACGGCTTCCAAGCAGAGCTTGTCAAGCGATTTCTCACGCGCTATGGTCGAATGCTGTCGATTCCGTTTGCAAAAAATATGGCACGCGATCTCTTGTGAGCAACGAAAGCCCTTACTCCGTCCTTTTGCCGAACACTTCTTTCCCTCTGCGCGCTGCGATGGCAGAACGCAAGGAAGCGTTCTTGTGCGCGTGGCAGCGCATGGATATTTGGCAACGGCTGCGCGCGCAAAAACTGCACGAGCGCGCAACGCAAAAAAAACGCGAGCTATTTGTCCTGCACGACGGTCCCCCTTACGCGAACGGACACTTGCACATGGGACACGCGCTCAACAAGATTTTGAAGGATATCGTCAACCGCTCGCGGCAAATGGACGGGTGCGACGCGCACTACATCCCAGGCTGGGACTGCCACGGCTTGCCGATCGAATGGAAGGTGGAAGAAAATCTTCGCGCGCAAGGCAAGCGCAAGGAGCAGTCTTCGATAGCAGACTTTCGACAATCTTGTCGTCTTTTCGCCGAAGAGTGGATCGGCGTGCAAAAAGAAGAGTTCCAAAAACTGGGCGTGCTGGGCGACTGGCAGAACCCCTACTTGACGATGGACTATGCAAGCGAAGCGCGCATCGCCGAAGAGATCGGCAAGTTTTTGACGAGCGGAAATTTGCATCGAAGCGTGCGACCGGTGCTGTGGTCGGTCGCAGAGAAGACGGCGCTCGCCGACGCCGAGGTCGAATATCACAAACACACTTCGCAAGCGATCCATGTCGCCTTTCCTTTAACGAACGAATCCTGCCAACAACTGGGACTGCCGCCTGATACTGCCATTCTCATTTGGACAACGACCCCTTGGACGATCCCCGCCAACCGCGCGATCGCCTACAACGAAACCTTCTCCTATACCCTCGCCGAAGACGAAAGGACACAACGACGCTTTCTCATCGAGGACGAATGCTTCGACAACAACGGAAACTCCCAGTGGAAAAAAAACGACATCATCATTTCAGGCAACGTACTGGCGGGCTGTAAAGCGCGCCATCCTTTCGCAAGCCACAAAGACAAAGAGCTGACAGAGGGCTACGGCTTTGAGGTGCCGCTGTTGCCCGCCGAGTATGTCACGCGCGAGCAAGGAACGGGGTTCGTCCATACCGCTCCCTCGCACGGCGAGGAAGATTTCAAACTGGGGCAGAAGCACGGCTTGGCGTGCGACGACACCGTCAGCGAGCAGGGCTTTTATACGGACAAGGTCGCGGGATGCCAAACAATCTTTCAAGGCGCGCGCGTGATCGACGAAAACGGCAAGGAGGGAGACGCCAACCAACGCGTGCTCAAGGTCTTGGAGGAAACGGGCTTGCTGTTGCGCAAAGAAAAAATCTCGCACGACTATCCGCACTCGTGGCGTTCCAAAACGCCCTTGATCTTTCGCACGACCCGCCAGTGGTTCATCCGCATGGACTGGAAAAAAAACAAAACGGACAGGACCTTGCGCGAGATTGCCTTGGCAGAAATCGAGAAGGTGCAATTTTATCCCGAACAAGGCAAGGCGCGGCTGCACGACATGATCGCATCGCGTCCCGACTGGTGCGTCTCGCGCCAGCGGTGGTGGGGCGTGCCGCTGCCGATCTTTACAGACAAAAAAACCGGCGAGCCGTTGCGCGAGCAAAAGGTGATCGATCGCGTAAGCGAGATTTTTGCGAAAGAAGGGGGAGACAGCTGGTACGAGCGCGACGCGCAAGATTTCCTTCCCGCGCCTTACAAGGCGGAAGACTACGAGCAGTGCCAAGACATCGTCGAGGTATGGTTCGATTCTGGATCGACGCACGCTTTCGTGCTTGAACCGCGCTTGGGGGTCGAGCAAGCCGATCTGTACTTGGAAGGCTCCGACCAACATCGCGGCTGGTTTCATTCTTCGTTGTTGCAATCTTGCGCCACGAAGGGCAAGGCTCCGTACAAGGCGGTGCTGACGCACGGATTCGTGCTGGACGAGGAAGGACGCAAGATGTCCAAGTCGCAGGGAAACATCACTGCGCCGCAGGAGGTGATGGAACAACACGGTCCCGATATTTTGCGCCTATGGGTTGCTTCGTCCAACTACACGGGCGACCTGCGTATCGGCGGAGATATTTTAACATCGGTCGTCGATAGCTATCGTCGTTTTCGCAACACCTTGCGTTTTTTGCTCGGCAACCTAGAGGCAACCCCCGCCCCCGCGCTCGACGAAAACAATGTTGTCGATCTACCTTACTTGGAACGCGGCGTTGTCGCTATGCTTGCAACCCTTGACGACAACCTTAAAGGTTATGTAGAGAATTATAACTTCACACGCTATATCAACGAGTTGCATCATTTTTGTGCAATTTCTCTTTCCAGCTGGTTCTTCAACATACGCAAAGACCGTCTGTACTGCGATGCGAAAGACGACCCGCAACGCGTCGCCTGCCTTTCGGTCATGGAGGTGTTGTTTGAATTTTTAACGACACGCCTGGCGCCCGTTCTCTGCTTTACAGCGGAAGAGGCTTTCCAAGCCTTGCGCGAAAAACGAGGCGAAAAAATATGGTCGGATTCTGTGCATTTGCAAGCCTTCGCCTACATTCCAACAAATTGGGGTCGCTACGACAATCTTGAAACATGGGGACAGATGATGTCTGCTCAAGGATGGCATGGCATCCTTCAAAAAAATATCGATGACAAGCGTAAAGCCAAAGAAATCGGCTCTTCGTTAGAATTGAGGATTCACTTCCCCAGCAGAGGCATTTGGCGCGACCAGCTCAACGCCATCGCTATTCCTAAAGAAGATCAAGCAACCCTACTTGCTGAGCTGTTGATCGTCTCCGAAGTGCGCTTCGACGACAGCTTGACGGGCGAGCCTAAGATCGAGAAAATCAAAGACCTAGACTTAGCCTGGCAAAAATGCGTGCGCTGCTGGCAATACACCGATGAGGTCGGAGATTACGAACAGCACCCCGCCCTCTGCGAACGTTGCTATCTTGTGGTAGAATCGAACGCACCATGACAACGCACCATGACAACGCACCATGACGACGACGACACGATGACCCGTCTTCTCTTCCTTTCGCGTGCACTCGCTTGCAAGGTCGTCTGCTACCTGACAACGCGCCGCTGGCACTTTCTGTTGCCCGCAGCTCTCGCCTTCGCGCTCGACCGCGCGAGCAAATCATGGATGCTCACAGCCACAGAAAACGCACAAGGCTCTCTTCTCACGCCCCTGTTCGATTGGAGCGCAGGCGCGTTCGGTCTTTCTTTCTCGCTTTCGATCAACACCGGCGTCGCCTTCGGCTTCTTGCGCACGCTCGGCAACTACAGCCAAACGCCTCTCCTGCTGCTCTCGTCGGCAGTAGCGCTTCTCTTCGCCCACTTCGCGCTGCAACGCCGCCGCCTCGCCCTCTCCGCCCTCGCCGCCAGCCTGATCGTCGGCGGCGCGCTCGGCAACCTGCACGATCGCATCGTCTATAACGGCGTGCTAGACTTCATCGATGCCTACGCCTACAACTACCACTGGTACAAGTTCAACATCGCCGATGCCGCCATCACCTGCGGTGCCATCCTGTGGCTCGTAGGCGAACTCCTCAACATCTACGGCAAAAAATAACAGACACCAGAGAACAAGCATGTCCGCCCCCCAAGCATGTCCGCCCCCTTAGCCCTCTCAGCAACAGCCTGCGTACAGACTTGCGTACGGGTTTGCGCCTATTGCCTCCTTTGCGCCTTGCTGCTGTCGCTGGGCGGCTGCGGCAAGAAGGATACGGGACTCTTGGTGCTGGACGCGCAAAGCCGCGAAGCTCTTTCCATGCCGCGCCTGAGACCCTTGGCGCTGCCGCCGCGCTACAACTTGGACGGCGGCGAAGGAAGCCTCTCGCGCCCTGCGGCGTCGCTCACCGACAAGCGCTCCGTGCGCCTGAGCGAGCTCGCGCCGCCTTCGAAAGAGCTTTTGCAAGGACGCAAGGATGCCGCCTTTCTGAAACGCCTGCGCTTGGAGCAGCGCGACCCCGACATCCGCCGCCGCATCGCCGAAGAGACGCGACAAGCCGTCCCCCTCGCCCGCCCTCTGCTCGATGCCATTCTCCGAAACAGCCGCACGAACGACGCGCAGCCCTGAACGATCTCCTGGCAACCCCGAACGCGCGCCCTACCAGCTGCCCGTGTTTCCCATGGAAAGCCATGGCTCCTGCGCAGGCAAGGGATCCCCTTGTTGCAGCAGCTCGACCGAGATGCCGTCGGGCGAACGCACGAAAGCCATGCGCCCGTCGCGCGGCGGACGATTGATGACTACCCCCGCCTGTTTCAACTTCTGACACAAGGCGTAGACATCCGAAACCCAATAGGCGAGATGTCCGAAGTTGCGTCCTGAACCGTAAGTCTCGCTATCCCAGTTGTAGGTCAGCTCCAACAGCGGCGGCTGTTGCTGGTCGCGCTCGTCGGATGCCGCCAGGAAGACGAGCGTAAATCGACCCTGCTCGTTGTCTAGGCGGCGAACCTCGTCCAGTCCCAAAAGCCCGTAGAAGGCGAGACTCTGCTCAAGGTGCGAGACTCGCACCATCGTGTGAAAATACTTCATGCGTTGTTCTCCTTGTCTCCTCTCCAAGCTCCCCCTAGCCGTTTCTCTGTGAGGCGACTATACTGCAAAAAAACGCTCGATGCCACTCCAGCATCGACGCAGCGAGCCCCTTGCCCGTAGCCCTTGTCTGTAACCCTTTGCCCGTAGCCCTTTGCCCGTAGCCCTTTGCCCGTAGCCCTTGTCTGTAACCCTTTGCCCGTAGCCCTTGTCTGTAACCTTGCCTGTAACCTTGACTTAGCGATGCCCGTCCGATGAAAAAGATTCTCGCCGCCAACCGCTCGGAGATCGCCATTCGCATTTTTCGCGCCGCAAGCGAGTTGAATCTGCGCACGGTCGCGCTCTACTCGGAAGAAGATCGCACCGCGCTCCACCGCTTCAAGGCGGACGAAGCCTATCTCATCGGCAAAGGCAAGAAACCCATCGATGCCTACCTCTCGATTCCTGATACGATCGCGCTCGCCAAACAATCTGACGTCGACGCCATCCACCCGGGCTACGGCTTCCTGTCCGAAAACCCCGACTTCGCCCAAGCTTGCGAAGACGCAAGCATCACCTTCGTAGGTCCTTCCGCCAGCACCATGCGTGCGCTCGGCGACAAGGTTTCGGCACGCGCGATCGCCGAGCGTCTGCGTGTGCCTGTTCTGCCCGCAAGCCCGTCGATAGAACACGACACCCCCCCCGAGCAAGCGAAACAGCATGCGAATCTGCTGGGCTATCCCATCATGATCAAAGCCTCGTGGGGCGGGGGCGGAAGAGGCATGCGCACCGTCGCCGTCGAGCGCGACCTGCTTTCTGCGCTGGAGCAAGCGCGCCGCGAAGCGAAGGCCGCCTTCGGACGCGACGATCTCTACCTGGAACGCTTCGTCTCTCAGGCGCGACATTTGGAGGTGCAGATTCTCGGCGACGGACAAGGAGGGGCTGTACATCTTTTCGAGCGTGATTGTTCGATTCAACGTCGCAACCAAAAGATCGTCGAACGCGCACCCGCCCCCTACCTGAGCGAGCAGCAACGTTCTGATGCGCTGAGCTACGCGCTCAGCATCGCACACGAGACGCACTACCAAGGTGCAGGTACTGTCGAGTTTCTGCTCGATACCCAACAGCAGCGCCTCTACTTCATCGAGGTAAATCCGCGTATCCAAGTGGAGCATACGATCACAGAAGCGATCACAGGCATCGACATCGTCAAGGCGCAGCTCGCGCTCGCCGAAGGGGCGAGCGTTGCAGAGGTGCTGCCCTCACAAGAATCGATCCGCTGCAACGGACACGCGCTACAATGTCGTATTACGACCGAGGATCCGCGCAACAACTTCGTGCCGGACTATGGTCGGATCACCGCCTATCGCTCGGCGACGGGCTTCGGCATCCGCCTCGACGGCGGCAGCGCGTATGCGGGAGCGGTGATCTCGCCCAACTACGATCCCCTGCTGGAAAAGATCACCGCCTGGGCGCCGAGCGTCGAAGAAGCGGGACAGCGCATGGGACGCGCGTTGCGCGAGTTCCGCATTCGCGGACTTGCGACGAACCTGTCCTTCTTGGAAAATGTCGTTCGCCATCCGAAGTTTTGCCGCTTCGACTACACGACAAGGTTCATCGACGAAACTCCCGAGCTGTTCCTGAAGATTCGCCGCAAGGACAGAGGAACCAGACTACTCACCTACCTTGCAGATACGACGGTCAACGGCTACGCAGGCTTGAAGGGTCGCGCGCGTCCTGAAGTCTCCACGCCCCCTCCCCCGAAGCCGTCCGTGCCTGCAACCCCGCCTCAGGCGGGTTGCAAACAACGCCTCGACAAGCTGGGGGCTGAGGGCTTCGCGCGCTGGTTGAAAGAGCAGGACGAGCCGCTCATCACCGACACAACCATGCGCGACGCGCACCAGTCGCTTTTGGCAACGCGCATGCGCAGCTACGATCTGCTGCGTATCGCCGAGAGTTACGCTCACCGTCTTCCGCAGCTGCTCTCGCTGGAATGCTGGGGAGGCGCCACCTTCGATGTCGCGATGCGCTTCCTCTACGAAGACCCTTGGCAACGTCTCCGTGCGCTGCGCGAGCGCGTTCCGAACATCTTGCTACAAATGCTGTTGCGCGGTGCCAACGCCGTGGGCTACACGAACTATCCCGACAACGCGGTGCGCTTTTTCATCCGCCAAGCGGCGACGGAGGGTATCGACCTGTTCCGTGTTTTCGACTGCCTGAACTGGGTCGAGAACATGCGTCTTGCCATCGATGCCGCCGGCGAGACGGGCAAGCTGGTCGAAGGAGCGATCTGCTACAGCGGCGATCTTTTCGATCCTTCGCGCCGCTACACGCTCGACTACTACCTTGCCCTTGCACGCGAGCTGGAGCGCACAGGCGTCCATATCGTCGCCGTGAAGGACATGGCGGGGTTGTTGCGTCCGCAGAGCGCGCGTACGCTGATCGGCGCGTTGAAAGAGACGCTTTCCATACCCGTGCATCTTCACACGCACGACACTTCGGGACTAGGCTCAGCGACGGTGCTTGCGGCGGTGGAGGCGGGTGTCGATGCCTTCGATGCTGCAACCGACGCTCTGTCGGGCGGCACCTCGCAGCCATGCCTGGGCTCGCTGGTGGCGGCGCTGGCAGACGGCAAGCGGGAGGGACAGCGTTCGAGCTCGCTCGACTTGGCTTCGATCAGGCGGCTCTCGCTCTACTGGGAGCAGGTGCGGGCGGGCTACCGCGCCTTCGAGAGCGAGCAGCGAGCGAGCGCCTCAGAGGTTTTCGAACACGAGATGCCCGGCGGTCAGCTTTCGAACCTGAAAGAACAAGCCTTCGCCTTGGGCTTGGCGGACAAGTGGCTTGAAATCGCACAAGCCTATGCAGCGACGAACCGCTTGCTAGGCGACATTGTCAAGGTGACGCCGTCGTCGAAGGTTGTGGGCGACGTCGCCTTGATGGCGGTGGCGCGCGGCTTATGCATCGAAGACGCTTTCGCCGAAGGGTCGGGGTTCGTCTTTCCCGATTCGCTGTGCAACATGCTGCGGGGCGGCTTGGGATGGCCGCAGGGCGGATTTCCTGAGACGATCAGAAAGCGCGTCCTAGACGAGGGGAAGCAGGACGAGGGAGAGCAGGACGAGGAGAAAAAGGACGAAGGGGGGAAGGACGAGGGAGAGCAGGTGTCTGCTCCTCTGAAGGCGGGCGAGCGAGCGAGCGCAATGCTTGCGGCTTACGACTTGGAAGCGAAACGTGCGGAAGCCGAGCAAGCCTTAGGCTCGGTGTTGGCGGGCAGGCGTTTGACGGACAGCCAGCTTGCGAGTTATCTGATGTATCCGCAGGTTTTTTTGGAGTTCATGCGCTCGTACGAGCAGTATGGTCCTGTCGAGTGTCTTCCGACCTCGATCTTCTTTTACGGGCTGGATGCGGGGACGGCTGTTTCGGTGGAGATCGAGCGCGGCAAGACGCTGGAGATCAGCTGTCAAGCGCTGGGGCAAGCGGACGAGAGTGGTCGTATCAATGTCTTCTTCGAGTTGAACGGTCAGACGCGTGTGATTGCAACAGAGGATCGTTCGCAATCGAGCGGTGTCTCGCGCAGGAAGGCTGAGAGCGGCAATACGACGCATGTGGGTTCTCCGATGCGCGGAGTTGTGGGAAATATCCTTGTGGCGGCGGGAGCGAAGGTGGCTTCGGGTGATGATCTGTTGACCTTGGAGGCGATGAAGATCGAGACGGTGGTGAAGGCGGATGTTGACGCTGTGGTCGCGGAGATCGTCGTAAGCGAAAACGACGCCGTCGACACGGGCGACTTGCTGATCATCATCGAAACCTATGCGTAAATCCCCCGACGGTAAATCTACAAGCTCGCTTGTTGTGTCTGCTTACACGGCAGGTAACGCCGAGGTTTTTGCAAAGATTTAACCTCAATACGTATTTCTGTATCTTTATAAAGAAAGAACAAATCTTATTCCCTTCTGCGCTCATGGTCATCGTATTTTTTAAGGCTAGTAAATTCTTGTCTTTCAAACCACATTTTTCTTGCTTTGAATTCGCTAATATATCCAAAAACCATACCGCGCAAACTTGGATTGCTTTCTATGATCAATGAAATCTCTTCTATCGAAAGACCCCAGCGATGGATAATGTTATCTTTTTTCAGCTTGTTAAACTGATAATTTTTTGCGCGAGTCATTTTATATTTTTGAATCTTCTACACTGCTGTCCAACCGCCGTCGACCACAATCGAAGAGCCCGTCACTAACGAAGAAGCCTCGCTCGCCAAAAAAACAACCGCTCCCATAATATCCTCCGCCTCACCCAAACGTCCCAAAGGAATGCGCGACACAATCGACGCGCGTTGCGCTTCATCCTTCAAAAACGGACGCGTCAACGCCGTCTCGACAAAAGTCGGCGCAATCGTATTGACACGAATGCCATACTGAGCCAAATCCAACGCCATCGCCTTCGTCAACCCCTCGATGCCATGCTTGGCAGCACAATAAGCCGTGCGACACTCGCCGCCAACAAGTCCCATCTGCGACGAAACATGAATGATCGAACCCCCTCCGCGCTCGCGCATCTCTCGCGCAACGCCCTGGGACAGAAAAAAGACAGCGCGCAAATTCAACGCCATGATCCTGTCATAAACATCCTCCTCCACCTCCAAGAAAGGCTGCAGGAAGTTGATCCCGGCGTTGTTCACCAACACATCAAACGAAGCCTGCGACGACAAAAAACGCTCGACCCCATCGCGATCCACCACATCCAAAACCTCCGCCTGTGCCTTCCACCCCTGCTCGACGCAGGCACGCGCAACCCGCTCCAATTCCTCTTTGCTGCGCGCAACGCAACAAACCTCCGCGCCCGCTTGCGCAAGCGCAACCGTCGCAGCTAGCCCCAAGCCGCGCGACGCGCCCGTAACCAACGCCCGCTTGCCTTGCAAAGAAAACGACGGCATGCGAGGCAGAGCAGCAAGAGAAGAAACGCTAGGAGAAGAGTCACTCATCACAAAGAAGATTCTATACACGCCAACACTTGGCGATGCAAGCGTGCATTCGCCGAAGCGACCACCTCGCCCTTCGAATGTCGAGTCAAAGGGTTGCCCTGCCAGTCGCTGACGACCCCGCCCGCCTGCGTGACCAACAACACCAGCGGCATGAAATCGTACGCCTGCAACCCCGCCTCGACGACAATATCCACCCCGCCCGCAGCCAAACGCACGAACATGTAGCAGTCGTGTGCGTAGCGACAAACCCGCACGCGCGAAGCCAAGACCCTGGCTGCGTCGTGGAGCAGAGTCTTTTCCGCCTCTCCTACGAACAGCCGCGCCTCTTCGAGCTGTGCGCAGGCGGAGGTCGCCATCTCCTGCTTTTTGCAGCCTTGCGCGTCTTCTTCCCAGCAGCCTCCTGAAGAGGTGGCGAAAAAACGCCTGCAACCCAACGCGGGCATGCTCACAGCGCCGACGCGAGGCTTTCCTGCTTCGTCGAGGCGTGCGAGCAAAATTCCGAACAAGGGCCAGCCCACAACGAAACCTCTTGTGCCGTCGATCGGATCGACGATCCACAAGCCTCCGTCGGAGGAGGACAAGCTCTCGCCCGTCTCTTCTCCCAACAACGAAGCGTCGGGGTAGAAGGAGCGCACCACGCGCAACATTGCCTGCTCCGTCTCTCTGTCGGCGAGGGTTACCGGCGAGCAATCCTCCTTGGCATGCACGATCAAATCTCCTTTCTTCTCTTGGCTGCGAAAGTGCCGCAAGGCGCAAGCCTCGCCTTGCGCGAAAGCCGAGCGCATGCAGGCAAGCCACCCCTGCTCCTCTTCTCGCGCCTTCAAGGCGGAGGACGCACGGCTCATGACAAGGATCTCATCGCCGTTTGTTGTGCCGCAAGGCTTCCAGAGCGGGCAGGGTCTCTCCGCTCAGAAGCTCGAGGAAGGCGCCGCCGCCCAACGAGAGGTGCGAAAACTTGCGCTGGATGCCTGCGCGTTCCAAGGCGGCGAGCGTGTCGCCGCCGCCTGCAATCGTGCGCAAGAGACCGCGTTCCGTCTTCGCTGCCAAGTAGCGCAACAGACGCAATGTTGCAACATCGAAAGGAGGACGCTCGACGATGCCGACAGGCCCGTTGACGAGAACGCGCGTGCCGTGCGCTGCCTTGTCGAGCAGCTTCTCGATGGCACGACAGCTCTCGCTACCGATATCTCCGATCAACGCCGTGCTGCCTTCGAGTTGCGCGTTGAGTCGCACTTCGGTACGCGGAAGAACCTCGCCTTCTTGACTGTCTTCACCTTGGTTTGCTTCATCTTGGTTTGCTCCATCTTGGTTTGCTCCTGTTTTGTTTGCTCCCGTTTTGCCTTGTTCGGGCGTGCAAGCGCCGTCTACCGGCAGCAGCAGGAGGCAGGTTTGTTTGTGTTCTTGGAACTGCTTTTCGAGCGAGCGTGCTGTTTGCAGTTCTTTCTCTTCGAAGGCGGTTGCTGGGAGGGTTCCGCGCGCGGCGAGGAAGCAGTTCGCCATGGCGCCGCCGAGGCAGACGGCGGAGCAGCGGTGCATGAGCTG
>JABACB010000019.1 GCA_014237925.1 Alphaproteobacteria bacterium | reverse complement strand
GCTTTCTGTGCGCGGAGATTTTTTGCAGAGCCTAGCAACAGCAGCTCGAGAACAGGCATTGCGCTTACTGAAACCGAGCTATTTTCCGATTGGTATAGTTATCACCGACCGCGCGGGCGAGCTACTCATACACTTACCAGCTCGCTAGCCATCGCAATATGAGCGCAATATAAAATTAGGCAAACGGATGAGGTGGGATTCGAACCCACGAGAGGATTACTCCCCTATCGGTTTTCAAGACCGACGCCTTCAACCACTCGGCCACCCATCCTCGTTGTTCTACCCCTCCCCTCGCGCTCGCCCAGCAGTGCCGCCAGATCGCAATGCGTCTCCAAATGATCCGCCCACCCCTCCAACACACCATCGATCCGATCCCAATACCCCGTGCCTCCCCCGTGGCAAAACCCTCCGCCCACAATACCCTCATAAACGGCGGCACGGAAAGCCTCCCCGCAAAACAACCCATGCCAGTAACAACCCAACACCCGACCATCGCTCGATACAACCCCACACGACATATCCGCCGCGTCCTGTGAACTCTCCGACAACCACCCCCGCAACATTTTCCCCTTCTTCCTCCCCCCCCTGTCTCCAACCTTGGTGAGACCCTTGTGCATCTCATACCCCTCTACAACAACCCTTTTTTGTCCAACTCCCTCGCCCCTCGCGCCTCCAAAATTGAGCGTCGCTCGCCCTCGCCGCCGCTGCAATCGCTTGCGTCGCGTCATGCTGGTTGCAACCGCCAACAAACCCAATCCCCGCGCGCTGCCCGCATCTCCCTCCACCCCCTCTGCATCCTCGACCACCTCTCCCAGCATCTGATAGCCTCCGCAAATGCCGAGAACATACCCCCCACGACGCACCAACGATGCCAAATCGATGTCCCAACCCTGTCGCCGCAAAAACGACAAATCCGACAACACCGACTTCGACCCCAACAACACCACCAACTCCGTCTCGACAGGAAGAACCCCGCCCGCATCGACAAAGGTCACCGCAAAGTTCTTGTCCAACAACAGAGGATCCACATCATCGACATTCGAGGCGTAAGGACAGCGCAACACAGCAACCCGACACATTCTCCCCACCTTGCTCTCTACCTTGCTCTCTGCCCCGCGCTCTGCCTTGTCTTCGTCTTTGTTTTTGTTTTTTCCAAGCCCCGCGCCTAAGGAGTCCTCGGCGGGCAGCGCCGCCAAGTCAGCAAACCACGGCACGATGCCAAAAGAAGACCACCCTGTCCGCTCTGTGATCACGCTCAAGGCTTCGTCAAACAGAGACACATCACCACGAAACTTGTTGATGAGATAACCCCGAACGAGCGACCGCTCCTCCTCCGACAACAACAGATGCGTGCCGCACAAAGCAGCCAAGCTTCCGCCGCGCTCCACATCGCCAAGCAGAGCAACAGGAATCCGCTCGGCACAAGCGAAGCCCATGTTGGCGATGTCGCCCGCGCGCAAATTGACCTCCGCAGGACTGCCCGCCCCCTCCACGATGACAACATCGAAGCGTGACCGCAGACGACGATAGCTCTCGCGCACGGGCTGCAACAGCCTTGAGCGCAACGAAGGATAATCCTTGGCGTACACCTCGCCCTCGCGACGTCCGCGCACGACCAGCTGCGCGCTGCCGCCCGCCTGTGGTTTCAACAACACAGGGTTCATGTCGACGCAAGGCTCGCAGCCGCTGGCGAGACATTGCAACGCCTGCGCACGCGCGATCTCGAAGCCGTCCGCGGTGACCGCCGCATTGTTCGCCATATTCTGCGGCTTGAACGGAGCGACTCGCCATCCCCTGCGTCGCAACAAGCGACAGAGCCCTGCCACGAAGACCGACTTGCCCGCGTGCGACCCTGTTGCCTGCACCATCAGGCTTGGGCAAGCGGGATTGTTCACCGCTCTGTCGTCGCCCTTGTCATCATCCTTGTCGTCGCCTTGGTTTCAAGAGAGCGTTCTTATCCTAGAACTCGATTCCCTCTTGTGCGCGTATGCCCGCTCGGAAGGGATGCTTGATCTCGGTCATCTCGGTCGTCAAGTCGGAGGCTTCGATCAGCCTCTGCGGCGCGTTGCGTCCCGTAAGCACGACATGCAAGGCGGCGGGCTTGCTGGCGAGAACCTCCAGCAGCTCGTCTAGCGACAGGTAGTCGTAGCGCAAGGCGATGTTGATCTCGTCCAGCAGCAGCAGATCGCATGTTCCATCTTCGATCAGAGTTCGCGCGCGCTGCCAAGCGTTATGCACGGCTTTGATGTCGCGCTGTTTGTCCTGCGTCTCCCATGTGAAGCCTTCTCCGAGCGCGTAGAATCGACATGTTTCGAAACGCGAGAGTGCCATTTTTTCGCCCGTCTGGCGCTGCCCCTTGATGAACTGCACGACGGCGACGCGCAAGCCCCTTCCGAGCGCGCGCAAGACCAGTCCCATCGCGGCGGTCGTCTTGCCCTTGCCCTTTCCGGTATGGACGATCAACAGCCCTTTCTCGCGCGTCTTGGCTTCGAGGATTTTGTCCTTGGCGGACTTCCACTTCGCCATCTTTTCTCGATGACGGGCTGCCTCTGCTGCAGCCTCTTCTGTCACGATTGTTGCCTCGCGGCGGCGGCTGCCAAGTGCTTGCGGTAGAGCGCGGCGAAGTCGACGGGCTGGACGACGAGGGGAGGGAAGCCGCTACTTTGCGTCAGCTCCGAGAGGATGTTGCGTGCGTAAGGAAAGAGCAGACGCGGCACTTCGATGAGCAGAAGGGCTTGAAGCAAGGGATGCTTGTCCGCGTCGTCGGGAACGGCGACGAGCCCTGCATAGACGATCTCGACCAAGAAGCACACTTCGCTCTCGCGCTGCATGGCCACCTTGAGCACGAGGGTCACCTCGTGACGCTGGGGGGCGAGCTGCTGCGGTTTCACATTAATATCGAGCGAGAATTGCGGGGGCGCGCCATGCGCTTGAGAAAAAATCTGCGGCGCGTTCGGCGACTCGAAGGACAGATCCTTCAGGTACTGAGCAACGATCTGCACGCGAGAGAAGAACGCGCTCGCCTCGCCTGAAGAGGCGAGCTCTACGGGACCGCGGACAGAATTCTCGACAGATTTTCCAGCGGACTTTCGAACAGACTTTCGGGCGAAAGAGCTGGCAGAAGAGCTGGCGGAGGAGTCGGCAGAGGAGTCGGCGGAGGAGTCGGCAGAAGGCTTGGCGGATTTTTTCCCGCCCGTCTTTTTGTCCGCTTGGGTCGCCATTGGAGAGGTTTTTGAGGGTGTCATAAAGTTTTGCAAATCTCGCAGAGTGACCGTCAGGATGCCGCGCAAGATGCCGCGCAAGATGTCGCGCAAGATGTCGCACAAGATGTCGCGCAAGAAAGCCTGCAGCTTCTGCACTATAGAGCTTTCTTTGACGCGAAGACAAGATGAGTTGGGGAAAAGTTGTCGCGCGTGCTTGCAACTTTCCCGCAGAGGGAGTAGAGATAGTAGGAGATGCTTCAACATCGAACCCTGAGGATACCAGGCATGAAAAGTTCTCTCGAACGCTCGCACCTTGTGCATGCGCTCTCGCGCGTGCGTAGCGTTGTGGAGACGCGCAGCACGCTCCCCGTGCTCTCGCATGTTCACATCAAGGCGAGCGAAGGAAAGCTGACGCTGACCGGCACGGATATCGACATTTGGATCGACGAGACATGCGAGGCCTCGGTTGCAACCGAAGGCAGCGCCGTCGTGAAGGCGCAGAAGCTGTTTGACATTGCCCGCGCGATGCCCGAAGGATCGAGCATCCACCTCGAGGTAAAAAACAACGCGCTTACGCTCAAATCTGGCGCGGCGCGCTTCGTGCTCAGCTCTATGACCCAGGAAGCCTTGCCGAGGCGCGAGAAGCTGAAAGAGACGGAACGATTCCAAATCGCCGCGCCCGACCTGCTCAAGATGCTCGTCAGCACCTCTTTCGCCATCTCGGACGACGAATCGCGCTACTACCTGAACGGCGTTTATCTGCACGCGCATCAAAAAGAAAACGACGACAAGACCACCACCTCCACTTTCCGCGCGGTTGCAACCGACGGGCATCGTCTTGCGCGCATCGAGCGGCAAGTGGACGGGACAGAGAAGTTGCCCGGCGTGATTCTGCCGCGCAAAGCAGCGCAGGAGCTGCGCAAGCTGTTGGAGGATGCCGAGGAGAAAGTGGAAGTGGATGTGAAACTCTTTCGCCAAGAGGAAGAGAAAGAGAAAGACGGCGACCTCGACAACACGCGCGTCACCGTCATGGAGTTCGCCTTCGACAAGACGACGCTCACCTCGCGCTTGATCGACGGCAGCTTTCCCGACTACGAGCGTGTCATTCCGAAGGACAACGACAAGGTCATGCGCTTCCAGTGCAAAGAGTTCTCCGAGCGCGTCGCCGCCGTGCACTACATGAGCAGCGAGACGACGCACGGCGTGAAGTTCGACCTGAAGAAGGGATCGTTGCAAATCAGCGCGCATCACGGCACGGACGGCGAGGGCAACTATCCGCTGGATGTCGAGTACGACGGCGAACCGATCGAGGTGGGCTACAATGCCCTCTACCTGCTCGCCATGACGCGCGATGTCATCCCCGGCAAGGCAGAGTTCCGATGGAAAGACCCCGAGACCGCCGCCGTCGTACGCAACTGCGACGACGACAGCGTCCTCTATGTGCTCATGCCCATGCGAGTCTGACGCGGACAGCTTGGTCAAGAGAGTCAGAGACTCGGAGACTCGGAGAGTCGGGGAGTCGGGGACTCGGAGAGCCGAAGACTCGGAGAGTCGGGGACTCGGAGACTCGCCGAGCCAGATCTGCCGAGCCTTTTCCACCGCCAGAGCGACGCTAACAAAGCTTTTGGGAGAGCTGCTTGCTAGACGATGCTCTCTGCACTGCACCTGCCTTTCTTTCGCAACCACGCGGGGTTGCGGCTTCGAGATTTGCCGCGCCATGTCATGCTCTACGGCGCGAACGGAGCAGGCAAGACGAACGTACTGGAGGCGATCTCGCTGTTCGGACAAAGCCGAGGATTTCGCAACGCGCAGCTCGAGGACTTCTGTCCGATCGACGATCCGCAGCGCGGCTTTGCCGTCCGTCTCGACCTTGCCTCTGATGCGGACGACGCACACGCAGAACTCGCAATATCGTTCATGCCAAGCACGCAAATCTATGCCAAAGTTACGGACAAGGTCGCGCGTCGCCGCCTTCTTTTCAACGACGAGGAGATCCCCCAGCACGCCCTGCACCAGCACCTGCGATTGTGCTGGCTCTTGCCGCAGATGGGAACTTTCTTTACGGACGGCATCAAGGCGCGACGCGTGTGGATCGATCGCATTGCGGCGAAGAACGACCCCAAGCACGAGCAGCGACTTGCACGCCACGGCGTTCTGATCAAAGAACGGCTTGCCGTGCTCTCCTCGTACAAAGACGAGGCGGCGTGGCTCGAACAGCTGGAGCAGAACATCGCCGCTTGTGCCGTCGCGCTCACCGCGTCGCGTGCCGAGACGCTCGTTCGCCTGAACTCCCTCCTTGCCGAGCATACGCTGCTTGCCGAGCTTCCGAAGCTGCGTCTGTCGCTGGAAAGCAAGATCGCCTGCGAGCTTGCTCTGTACGACGCGCTCACGGCGGAATCGAGACTGCAGGATCGTCTGCAAGCAGCGCGCGCGCAAGACCGCACCGAGCAACGCAGCCGCGAAGGAGCGCATCGAGCGCGCCTTGCCATCGAGAATCTTTCGCTGTTCGCCAAGCCCGTCGCAGCCGAGCTCTGCTCGTGCGGCGAGCAGAAGAGCATGCTGGTCGCCTTGCTGGTCGCCGAAGCCTTGCTGCTGATGGGAACGGCGCAACGCAAACCCGCCCCCGTGCTGCTGCTCGACGACTTTCCGGCGCACTTGGATGTCGGCATGCAACGAAATATACTAGGCGTGCTTGCGGAGCTGCAGACGCAGTGTTTCTACACGGCGACCGATCCCGTCGCAGGTGCGCAAGAAGCTTTGTGCGCGAAAGGTTTTTTGCTAGAATCCCTGACAGTGCGCAAGGAACGCCTTGCGATGCCGGCCCTCAGATCGAACGCTGCGTGAGAGTGAGAGGCGGTGTCCTACGCCAATCTCAACCTGTGATAGCTCCCTATGGAACCCTCCCTACCGCTCGACACTCCTGACACTCGCAGGCATCCGCACAAGGAAGCGGAGGCGAACGAGGCGGCGGCTTACGGCGCAGAATCGATCAAGGTGCTGAAAGGCTTGGATGCAGTGCGCAAGCGTCCGGGCATGTATATCGGAGACACCGACGACGGCTCAGGATTGCATCACATGGTCTTCGAGGTTGTCGACAACGCCGTCGACGAAGCGCTCGCCGGATTCTGCCGCAACATCGTCATCACCCTGCTCGGCGACGGCGCGGTCGAGGTCGAGGACGACGGCAGAGGGATTCCTACCGACCTCCATGCGAGCGAAGGAATCTCCGCCGCAGAGGTGATCATGACGCAACTGCACGCGGGGGGAAAGTTCGACCAAGACGCCTACAAGGTCTCAGGCGGCTTGCACGGCGTCGGCGTCTCCGTCGTGAATGCGCTGTCCAGCGCGCTCGATCTGACCGTATGGCGGGGGGGACGCAAGTTCCGCATTACCTTCGAAAATGGCAAAAGCCTAGGACCGCTCAAGGACTGCGGTCCCAACGCAGATCCGAGCGACAAGGCCTTCGACAAGGCCTTCGACAAGAACAGCGGCACGAAGATCACCTTCCTGCCCTCTGCCGAAATCTTCTCGCAGCGCCACTTCGATTTCGACACCCTGTGTCGCCGTCTGCGCGAGATCGCCTTCCTCACCGAAGGGTTGCGAATCGTCTGCCGCGACAAGCGCTTGGCGAAGGCGAAAGAAGAGGTGTTCGAGGCGAGCGTACAGCAGGAGAACAAAAAAACAAAAAAATCGCCGCAAAGCGGACTGACCGCCTTCTTAGCTTGGCTCGACCGAACGCGCACGCCGCTGGCGCTCCCGATTACGATGAGCGGCGAAGTCGATAGCGACATCGGCAAGTTGGAGATCGCCTGCGCGCTGCAATGGAACGAGAGCTATCACGAGACGATGTTGTGTTTCACGAACACGATCCCGCAACGCGACGGCGGCACACACCTGATGGGCTTTCGCGCGGCGCTCACGCGCCAAGTGCAAGCTTTCCTTGCGACCCTGCCTGCGTCGAAACGCGAGAACCTGTCGCCTGCAGGCGAGGATGCACGCGAAGGGCTGACCGCCGTTCTCTCCTTGCGCATGGCGGATCCTAAGTTCTCCAGTCAAACGAAGGACAAGCTCGTCTCGTCGCAGGCGCGCGCCGCCGTCGAGAGCTTCGTAGGTGGCACGTTGGAACGATGGTTCGAAGAGCATCCGCGCGAGAGGAAGATCATTCTCAACAAGATCCTCGAGGCGACGCGCGCAAGGGAGGCGGCGCGCAAGGCACGCGAGCTGACGCGACGCAAGAGCGCGCTCGATATTGCCAACCTGCCCGGCAAGCTCGCCGATTGTCAGGAGCGCGACCCTGAAAAATCCGAGATCTTTTTGGTCGAAGGCAACTCGGCGGGCGGAAGCGCCAAACAGGGACGCGACCGCCGCTATCAGGCGATCTTGCCGTTGCGCGGCAAGATCCTCAATGTCGAACGCATGCGCAAGGACAAGATCCTCTCGTCGGTAGAAATCGGCACGATGATCACGGCGCTTGGCATCGGGCTCGAAGAGCCTGTCGAGGCGACGCAAGAGGAGAACGGGCGAGAACGCAAGAACGGCGCGGACAGAGACAAGCCCTCCGACAAGCTGCGCTATCAAACCGTCGTCATCATGACCGACGCCGATGTCGACGGCAGCCACATCCGCACGCTCTTGCTCACCTTCTTCTTTCGCCACATGCCCTCTCTTATCAGGCAGGGCAACCTCTACATTGCGCAACCCCCCCTCTACCGCGTCGGCAAAAAGAGCGGCAAGGACGAGGGACGCTATTTGAAAAACGAAGCCGCGCTGGAGGAATTGTTGCTGGAAGAGGGAGCAAAGGCGACAGAGCTTGTGGTCAAGGGGCGGAAAGGACAAAGCGACCGTTCCTTGCAAGGACAATCCCTGCTGGAGGTTGCGCGTAAAGCACTCGTGTGGCGGCGGCATCTCGAAGACTTGACGACGGAGGCTTGCGAAGCCGCCTTCTTCGAAGAGGCCGCCTTGTGCGGTGCGCTCGAGACGAACCTCAAGCCGCACGAACAGGCGAGTGTGGCAAAGTTGTTGCTCGAAAAACTCCAGTCCGCAGAGCGCGAGGAGACGAGGGGGGATGAGGACAGGAAGGGGGAAGGTAATGCGAAAGAGGGTGATGAGGAAGAGGGTAATGAAGCGGGGCAAGAAAACACGCACATGAAGGGCGAAACAGAAAGAACCTCGTGGCGGCAGGAAGGGACGGAACTCGCCTTCGTGCGACGCAGCGACGACATCGAGCAGCGCTTTGCGCTGGAGGAGGGGCTGTTGCAAAGCGAGCATGCACGAGCTTTGAACGAAGCGCGCACGCACTTCCTCTTTTTGCAAGAGGGGGCTCTGCCCCTACGGCTACGGCGCGGCGAGAAGGAGTGGCTTGTCTCGCGTCCTTCGCAGCTGGCGAGCTGTGTGCTGGAGGCGGGCGGAGAGGGGCTCATGTTGCAGCGTTACAAGGGCTTGGGAGAAATGAACCCCGAACAGCTGTGGGAGACGACGCTCAACCCTGAAACTCGCGTGTTGGTGAAGGTGGACATCGAGCATTTCGCCAAGGCGGACGGTCTGTTCGAAACCTTGATGGGCGAGAAGGTCGAGCCGCGCAGGAAGTTCATCGAAGAAAACGCCTTGCGCGTCGCTAGGATCGATGTCTAGACAAACAAAACCCTCCGCTCTTCGTGTCCGCTTTCTTCGCGTCTGCTTGAGGGTTCGGTTGTCGTGAACATCGCGTGGCTCACGGGTGCGGATAGCGCGGTTGGTTACTACCTCGCGCTGGAGCTGGCGATTCAGGGCTGGAGCGTCGTTGCAACAGGCACGGATCGCAAGGAGCTGGAAAGGCTTGCCGCGCGCGCGCGCGGTTCCGAAGGGCGGGTGATGCCTTCGGTCGTGGATTTGTCGCAGCCCACGCAGGCGATGGAGTGCGTGCAAGCCATCGAGCAGCAAGTCGGACCTGTGACGCACGCGCTATTCTGCCACACGCCTCCTGCCAAGTTGGAGAGCGAAACTTTTTCGACCGAGCAGGTTGAAAAGGCGCTCGATGCGGTTCTTGTAAGAACGGCGCGTGCGATGGAGGCGATCGTGCCGTACTTCATGGAGCGCAGGGTGGGCGTGCTGGGCGTGCTGAATTCCTATCTTGGCTACAGAGGCTTGCCGGGCTTTGCCTGCCATGCCGCCGCCTTCGCCGCGCTCGAAACTTTCTGCGAAGCGATGCGCTTCTCGCTCGAGCCCAAGGGGGTGCGTCTGCTGCTCTACACGCCGGGGTTGTTCGAAGAGGACATGGTGAAAGACATCGACTCGCTTGCACGCCATGCGGCGACCCCGCAGATGTGCGCCGAGCAGTTCTCGGAGCGTCTCGCCGACTGGAGCTTCGAGCGCGTCGTCCCCCATCCCGTCGCCTGGGGCTTTCGCATCCTGCGCATGTTGCCGAACCCTCTGTTTCGTCGCTTCGTACGCAAAAACCTTCCCGAAAGCCGCGCCATCTTTGCAAAGGTCGAAGAGCACGAAGCCCTGCTACAAGGTATCCGCGAGAAAGCACAACGAGCGCGAGAGCAACAACAGTCCTCCTGACACTCGAAAATTAAGAGAAAATTAAGAGAAAATTAAGACGACAGGTGCGACGGCAGCTTGTCGGTGCGCTGCACTTCTTGGCTGTCGGTGAGCCGTGCGCGTAGCGAAGTGTCCTTGTCTTTGTCTTTGTCTTTGTCCTTGTCTTTGTCTTTGTCCTTGTCTTTGTCTTTGTCCTTGTCTTTGTCCTTGTCTCCCCACAGGCAGAGCTCCAAACCCTGCGAGAAGGTGAAACGCAGACAGGGACCTTCGGCGAGCTCGACGGCGAGCAGATTGGCAAGGCTTCGCTCAGGGGTGGAGCGTTTCTTGTCGCGTGTGTTTTGTGCGGCGAGCATGCCCTCGAAGCCTTTGTGGCGTGCACGAACGACCCCCTCGACGACCAGCTCGCTTGCGACGCGGAAGAAGTGGTTGGGACGCTCGTCCAACGCGAGCTCCCAACAAAAGCGGTTCAGAGGCAAAAGAAAACGACCGCGCGCCTTCTGCCAGCGCAGGAGTTGCGGCACGAGCAACGAATCTTGCAACAATCCTGACAGGATGCGAAAGTCCTCCGCGCTCTCGGCGAGCAATCGCAAGGGGTTCAGCACGCCGGCAGCCATGGATGTTCTCCCGGTTTTTTTTCAGAAGGGCGCGCGCTAAGGGCGGCGATGGAGGGCTTCGCACGACGGCGCGACGGAGCGGCGCTCGGCATACGCTCGATCTGCGCTCCGCACGAGGAAATCTTCGCCTCCAGTCGCTCGTAGCCGCGATCGAGGTGATGCAAGGCTGAAATGGTCGTCGTTCCGCGCGCAGCCAGCCCTGCGATGACGAGCGAGAAGGAAGCGCGCAAGTCGGAAGCTGTAACATCCGCACCCGTAAGCCCGCCCTGCGGCGAGAGGTGCGCGCGACATCCTTCGAGGGTGACCGCCGCGCCCATACGCTGCAGCTCCTGCAAGTGCATGAATCGGTTTTCGAAGACGGACTCGGTGACCACAACGGGATCACTCGTAGCATCGGCGAAGCACATGGCGGCGGTGAACTGCGCCTGAAGGTCGGTCGGAAAACCCGGATGCGGTGCCGTCGTCAAGGAGACGGCAGAAAAACCCCCCTCCCTGGTGATGCGCAACCCCCTCTGCTGTCCCTCTTCTTGCTCCTCTTCGACCGCAACGCCGCAACGCTGCAGGTGTTCGAAGAAGACCGCCAAGTCGCAGCGCGGCGGCGTGTCGCACAGCAGGAGGCTGCCGCCCGTCGCCGCCACCGCCAAAGCGTAGCTACCCGTCTCGATACGATCGGGCAACAAGCGATGCGAAGCTCCTTCCAAGGGCTCGCCGTCGCTGCCTTCGACGACGATCTCAGCGCTACCCTCCCCCTCCAAGCGCGCGCCCATAGCACGCAGGCAACGACAGAGATCGACAACCTCAGGCTCGCGCGCAACCCCGCGCAACCGCGTCGTGCCACGCGCGCTCGCCGCCGCCATGAGCAAGTTCTCGCTTGCGCCGACGGAGGGAAAAGGAAGACGCAAGTCGCAGCCCTGCAACCTGCCGCGAGCTTCGATGTGCTTCTCGCCAATATGGATAGTCGCGCCAAGCTTGGAAAGTCCCCAGATATGCAGATCGAGAGGGCGCGCGCCGATACGACAGCCTCCGGGCAGGCAAGCTTGCGCCCATCCGAAACGCGAGAGCATCGGTCCCAAGAACAGCACGCCGGTGCGAATGTTGCGTGCAAGGCTCTCTTCTCCTTCTTGGAGAGGGCGCGGAGGCTGCTCCATGCGCATTTCCAAAACATTCGGCAAGACCTCCTCGATAGACGCACCCACCGCTCTGAGCGCACCCGCCATCGCCGCCGTATCCTCGAGGCGAGGAACATTTTCGAGGCGCAAAAGACCGCCGCTCAACAGACCGCTCGCCAAAATAGGAAGCGTCGCATTCTTCGCTCCTGCAATGGAAACGCGACCGGAAAGATTCCTCCCCCCCTCGATACGCAAGAACGACATCAGGTGCGGTCCAGCCACTCGGTGCGGTGAACATGGACATTGGCAACTAACCCGATCGCAACCGTCGCGGTCAGCATTGCAGACCCTCCGTACGAAACCAACGGCAGCGGCACGCCGACGACAGGCAAGAGGTTCATCACCATTCCCAAGTTGACGAAGATGTAGAGGAAGAGCGTCGCTCCAAGCCCCACGCTCAGCACGCGTCCGAAGACATGCTTCGTCTTGAGCGCTGTGCCCATGCACAACGAAAGCAGGATGATGTAGAGACCGATCAAAAGGCAGCCTCCGAAGAATCCCATCTCTTCTGCAAACATTGCGAAGACGAAGTCGGTGTGCTTCTCAGGCAGAAAGTTGAGATGTCCCTGAGTACCTTGGAAGAGCCCTTTCCCGAACACCCCCCCTGACCCCAAGGCGATCTTCGATTGCACGATATGGTAGCTGCTGCCCAGCGGATCGCTCTCGGAGTTGAGAAAGGTCAGCACGCGCTGCTTCTGATAGGGCTTGAGAAAGGTCCACAAGACAGGCACGCAGAAGAGCGCAACCCCTGCGCCGAGAACAAAGAAGACGAGTCGCAACCCTGCAGCAAACAATGCCACCATGCCCGTTGCGAGCAGAATGAGCGCTGTTCCCAGATCGGGCTGTTGCAAGATCAGCAGGGTAGGAACCGCAATGACGATCAGGGCGAAAAAAAGGAAGACGAACTCGTTTCCGCCTCTGGTCGCATAGCCGTTTGCCAAGCGTGCGAGCATGAGGACGACGGCGATCTTGACGAACTCGGAGGGCTGGACAACGATGCCCACATCGAGCCACCGCGTTCCTCCTTTGGCACTCACGCTGTTGGGCGCATACAAGGTTGCCAGCAGCAACAGCAAGGCGATCGCATAGAAGAGGAAGGCGGTTCTGAACCATAGGCGTATGTCGGTCAGGGCGAGGACGAGAATGAGCGCCGTTCCGCAGGCGAGGCGGAGCGCGTGATCGTAAGCCCACGGCTGCCATGCGTTCGGAGCGGCGGAATAGAGCATGGCGATGCCGATGCTGCCGATGGCAATAGTCACCGCCAGAAGGGCGTAGGGGAAGCGTTGCAGTTTGAGGATGAGGTGCACAGGGGGCTTGCTAATCGAGGTTGCTAATCGAGGTTGTCAGCCGAGGTTGTCAATCGAGGTTATCAGCCGAGATTGTCGATGGGCTGCGGTTTTCTGTAGGAAGGTTCCAAGGTTTTTTGGGCAAAGTCGAGAAAATCCCTTGCATACGGAGCCGCTGCACGCGCACCGCTGCCGCCGTGTTCGACGACGACCGAGACCGCCCACTGCGGTGCTGCGACAGGAGCGTATCCTGCGAACATGGCATGGTCGCGCTTCAGCCACGGCAGCTCGGCATTGCTCAAGATTCTCTGCTGCCGCTCGCGTTGTGAGATTCGTCTCACTTGGGAGGTGCCTGTCTTTCCCGCCATCGCGCGTGCAGCGCTGTGGATGCGTGCGCCGTAAGCGGTTCCTCGCGGATGATTGACGACCTCGTCCAAGGCGGCGCGCAAGACGCTCAGCGACGAGGGTGCCGCGCCCAACGAGCGGAAGGGCGATTCTCCGGTAGCGAAGAGTCGTTTGCGCGAATCGGGAAGGAAGGTGATCCTTGGCTCGACGGCAAAGCCCCCGTTTGCCAGCCGCGCCATCTGCACCGCCATCTGCATCGGCGTTGCCAAGACATAGCCCTGCCCGATGGCGCTCAACAGCGTGTCGCTAATCCGCCACGGCTGTCCCATTCGACGCAGCTTCCATGCCTTGCTCGGCAAGATTCCGCTACGCACATCGGGCAAGTCCAACCCGAGCTTGCGGCCGTAGCCCAAGAGCTGCGCATACTTGTTGATCGTCGAGATGCCAAGCGCGAGCGCGACTCGGTAGAACCACACATCGCAGGACTCGCGCAAGGCTTCGATCATGGCGAGCGAGCCGTGTCCCGAGCGCTTCCAGCAGTGGAAACCGCGTCTGCCGTGTTGAATGCGTCCGCGACAAGTGTAGCGCGTTGTCGTGGGAATTCCGCGCTCGAGAGCCGCAAGCATGACGGCGGTCTTGAAGACCGAGCCCGGAGCGTAGGCGCCGCCTACGGTCTTGTTGATGAGCGGGAAATGCGGATGCGACGACAGGCTTTGCCACGACGCGCGGTCGATGCCCTGAGAAAAAAGGTTCGGATCGTACGAAGGCACTGAGACGCCGCCGACGATCTCGCCGGTGTGGACATCCAAGACGACCGCCGCCGCACGTTTCTCTGTCGCTAGCCGTCGAGCCATGAACGTTTGCAGGCGTATGTCGAGGCTGAGCCAAAGCTCACGACCGTGCTGCGGCGTAAGACGCGACACTTCCGCGACGCGCTGTCCTCGCGCGTTGACCTCGTAGCGACTCTCGCCGCCCAACCCGCGCAGACTCTCCTCGTAGCGTCGCTCCACGCCGCTCTTGCCTACGATGAAGCCGGGCAGGTAGTAGAGCGCGTGTTTCTTCACCTCGCGTGCCGAAGGGCGCGCGACATAGCCCACGATGTGCGCCGCCGTCTTGCGGTAGGGGTAGATGCGCTGTTCGCCCAAGTGGATGCTGACACCACGCAGGTCTCCCGTACGCGCCTCGATGCGGGTGACCTCCGCCCAGCTCAAATCGCGCCGTGCCTCGAAGGGAACGAAACGTTGCGAGGTGAGCGAACGACGCCGCATCTCCTCGATCTTCTCGGCAGAAAGCGGCGTGATCGCTTGCAGGCGCGCTAAAACCGCGTTCAAATCAAGAATGCGATCCAGCATAATGTACAGATTGTACTTCGGAAGGTTGTGCGCCAAAATCTCGCCTTCACGATCGAAGATGCGTCCGCGACGCGGCGGCAGAAGGGTTACCTGCAGGCTGTTGCGATCCGAAAGCTTCTGATAGTGCGACGACTGAACAAGCTGCAACCAGCCCAACCTGCCGAGCAACGCAGCAAGCAGAGCGACCTGCGTGCCGCCCAGCAAAACGGCACGACGGCTAAACACTTCTTCTTGCGAGCGCTCTCCTTCGTTCATGGCATTTCTCGGCTTGACAACCTCGTTTTGGCACAGCCCCGTCTTGACAAACCCCTCCCCTTCACGAATCAAGCAGGTTTCGTTCCATCTTCTGCAACACGCAAGCCAGCAACGGATAGACAAGGGGCGCGCTGCCCCATCCCCACAGGATCTCCCAGCTTCCCGTCAAGCCGCGACCCTGAGCGAGCAAGAGCATAGCGAGCATCGAAGGTACAACGAAGGATAGCAGAGCGTAGTGCAAAGTCAAGGTTGCAATCCTGCTCTGCTGGACGGCGAAGGCGGTCGAGCGTGCGCAGACATAGAAGGCTATCCACAGGAAGGCGTGCAATCCGAGCGGCGTCGCCATCAGCAGATCCTCTGCAATGCCGAACGCAAAGACGAGCCAAGGCGGCATGAAAAGCGGCTGGGGGACGCTCCAATAGTGTATGGCGAGCAAAGGCACGAAGGCTGCCGTCAGGGGAAAACGCGCCGACAGCGCGAGCGCGAGCGCCATCACAACGACGACCGTCGCGGCGGGAAGGAGAGGACGCAGCCACGAAAAGAGAAGAGGATGCATGACGACCTCGAACAACAATGCCCTCGACAGATCCCCCCTCAAGGGGTGTCGAGAAGCGGCTTGTAGGCGACCATATCGACGGTTGTCAGCACATCGGGCTCGGTTTTCAGAGCAACCTCCAAGCGATTGTCCGTCGAACGCACGACATGTCCTACAGGAATATCGGGCGGCAGCAATCCCGCGTCGCCCGAAGTGACGATGGGAGAGCGCACGGCGATCTGCTCGCTGCCTTGCAAGAAGAGGAGCGTCAGGTTGTCCATGCCCTGTCCCGCAAGCAAGGCGCGCTGTCCGCTGCCGGCAATCTTGACGGCGATACGGCTCTGCGGATCGCGCAGCAAACGCACGCGCGCGCTACGCGCTCCGATGGAGGTGACAACACCGACCAAAGCACCGCGCGAAAGGGCAAGGCTGCCGAGCGCGACATCTTGTTGCCTTCCGACATTGACGATCACATTGTGCGCAAACGACCCCCGTGCGCGCGACAAGACGCGTCCCACCTCGCGTTTTGCGAAGAAGTCGGACGAATCAACCCGATACTGCAACATGGCGCGCAACCTTCGGTTTTCCTCCTCCAGCAGACTTGCATAATCGCGCAAGAACAGGAGCGATTCGTAATGCTGCGACAAGAGACGATGCTTCTCTTCGATATCTTGCAAGGAGGCGAGTCGCGCGATCTTTTGGGCAAGGCTACGAAAGGGCAGCGCCAAAGTCTCGACGCTAGCCGCGACAAAGTCCAGCGCAGGAGTGTGCCTCACCAGCAGCGGCGAGAGGCGCGGCGAGACGACGAAGAGCAGCACGAGAGCGGCCACCAGAAACCCAAACAACACGAAACGCGCACGCCGCGACAGCATCGCCACAGGAGACAAGAAGGAATGACCGCGCATGGGGGAGGGAGGAGCCGCCTCTTCGGTCAAGCGTGCGTGCTGAGCAGACCGCGCAAGGCTTTGAAATGCTCGACGCACATGCCCGTTCCCAAGACGACGCACGACTGAGCGTTCTCTGCCACCGAGACGGGAACGCCTACGGTATTGCGCAGGGCTGCATCCAAGTTTCGCAGCAACCCTCCGCCGCCGGTGAGAACGATGCCCTTGTCGATGATGTCGGCGGCGAGTTCGGGCGCCGTGTTCTCCAAGCCTTCCCTGACCGCATCGACGATATGGCGCACGGGCTCTGCGAGCGCGCTCACGATCTGCGACGATGTCACGACGATCTCCTTCGGAATTCCTTTCATGAGGTCTCTACCTCTAATTTCCAATGTCTCCTCGCGGTCGGAGCTTGTCATGAGCGCCGAGCCGATGAGCCGCTTGACGCGTTCGGCGGTGGTCTCTCCGATGAGCAAGTTGTGCGTCTTGCGTACGAAGGCGAGGATCGCCTCGTCCATCTTGTCGCCGCCGATGCGGATCGAGCGCGAATAGACGATGCCTCCCAGCGAGAGGACGGCGACCTCGGTCGTTCCGCCGCCGACATCGACGACCATCGAAGCGGTCGGATCGTGGATCGGCAAGCCGACGCCCAGCGCCGCTGCAACCGACTCTTCGATCAGATACACCCGACGCGCGCCTGCAGACGCCGCAGATTCTTGAATCGCTCGACGCTCGACCGCCGTCGCGCCAGACGGGACGCACACGATCACTTGCGGTGCGGAGAAACCGCGGCGATTGTGAACCTTGCGAATGAAGTATTTGATCATCTCTTCGGCAAGATGGAAATCGGCGATCACCCCTTCGCGCAAGGGTCGCACTGCCTGGATCTCGCCCGGCGTGCGTCCTAGCATCATCTTCGCCTCTTCGCCGACCGCCAAGACGCGCACGCCTTGGCGCGCGTCGCCGCTGCGCACGGCGACGACCGAGGGCTCGTTCAAAACGATACCGCGACCCTTCACATAAATGAGGGTCGTCGCCGTTCCCAAATCAATACCGATCTCAGAAGAAAGAAAGCCAAGCAAATGCGAAAGCATCAAACGCACAACCTAAAAACACGACACGAACAGAACCAGCAGGCAAGGTAGCAGACTTGTCCTGTTCACGCAACACGCACACCGCATCCTTCTTCACGCCTGCCCTTTCGCGCTCGGCACGCCTTCTTTGCCGAGCTGATCGATGGCTTGCTGGACAAACTCGGCGAAGTCGGCGAGAAACTTCGAGCCGCGCATCGTGGGCTGCAAGACGACCGAGCGTCCGTCGGCGGCATCGGCTTTGCGGCGCACATAACCCAGCTGTTCGAGCCTGTCCAACGCGCGCGACACCGCGGGCTTCGAAAGCGAGAGGTCTTCCGCCAAATCGCGCACGCGCACTTTCTGCTCCCACGGCGCATAGACGACCAGCATGACCACCATCTGCCGCGTTGTCAGATCGGGTTCTTCGTGGCGCACCGCCAAGCGCAAGGCTTCGCGCCACAGATGCAAGGCTTCTTGGATAGAGATCTTCACGGGTCTGTCTCTCTACGAACGGCTCCAAGCGTCCAAGAACGCGGCGAGCGCACGCACGCCTTGCAGCTCGCCGCCCTCAGGTCTTCCTGCTCGCATTCGTTCGTTCCACGCCATGACATCCAAGTGTATCCACAGCATAGTCGGTGCGACGAAGTTCTGCAAAAACAAGGCGGCGGTGATCGAACCCGCGTAAGGCCAGCTGCCGCTGCTGCAGAGATCGGCAGAGCGCGAGCGCAAGGCGTGGCGATAGTCTTGCCAGAGGGGGAAGCGCCAAAGCGGATCCTGCACCGCGAAAGCGCAGGCGAGCAGCTGTTCGGCAAGGGTGTCGTCGTTTGCAAACATATTCGGCAGAAGCGGTCCTGTGGCGATGCGCGCCGCTCCCGTCAAGGTTGCCACATCGACCACAAGATCGGGAGGACACGCTGCAGGCAGCAAATCTCTGTCGGCGGCGTGCGAACAAGGCGCGCTCGCTTCCCACAGCGCGTCGGCAAGCAACAAGCGTCCTTCTGCGTCCGTGTGTCCTATCTCGACCGTATCGCCTTTCCTGCTGGCGTAGATGTCTGAGGGACGCATGGCATCGCGCGAGACGGCGTTCTCGGCAACGGGCAAGAGCAGGCGCAAACAGAGCGGCGACGCGCGTGCGCGCAACAGCAACGCGAGCGCGAGCGCGTGCGCCAAGCCGCCCATGTCTTTTTTCATGAGACGCATGGAGCGCGCGTCCTTCGTATTGAGCCCGCCGCTGTCGAAGCAGACGCCTTTGCCGACGATGGCGAGATTCTTCGGTTTGCTTGTCGAGGCAGGCGAGGAGGCGTCGAGCGGAGCTTCCCATCGCACTTCGAGCAAGCGCGGCTGTTCGCGCGCCGCGCGTCCGACGACATGGATGAGCGGATAGTTCTCTTCGAGCAACGCCTCGCCGCGGATCGCGCGAAAGATGCCGCCGCTTGTTTCTGCAACGCCGCGCACCTCCTGCTCGCAGCCTTCTGCTCCCAGCACATTGGCGGGCGTGTTGATCAGGTCGCGTCCGTAGCAGAGGATGCGCGCTTCTTCCGCACAAGCTCTGTCCGCCTCTTCGAGCAGAAGCTGCGGCGCAGAAGAGATGCCGCGCGTGCGAAAACGATCGAAAGAATAGGTGGAGAGTCCCCAAGCCAGCACGGCGCGACGGCGCGTTGCTGCCTCTTCCACCCCTGAAAGGACGAACTGCTCCTCAGCAGCAATCGTTGCAAGACGGGCGGGCAACAGAGCCCAGCTCCACAAATCTTGCGCGTCGTCCAGCACGAAGAGGTAGCGTCCCGCAGCCTCCCTCTCCCCTTGTGCGCTATGCGGCAGGGGGATGAGGCACACTCCTGCTTCGGGCTCGAAGTCTCCCTTCGTCGCAACCTTCGTTGTAGCCTTCGTCGCAACCTTCCCCGCACGCCCATCCGCGCTAGGACAAGATTCGGGAAACGCCTTCCCCTCCGCGTGTTTCGAGCGAAAGTCCGCATAATCGGCGCTCGAGCAGGCATAGACCTGCCCCGCACGCTCGGAAGATTCGAAGGTGTAACAATCCAAAGTGCGATCTAAGACAAGATTCATAAAATTAAAATTTTCCTTGCCGAAAAAGCAACGACTCTGCTAGGTTGTGTCTCCTTGTGCTAGTCTCAAGGCATCACGATAGCAAAGTATACAGCAAATTTTCAAAGTCTCATGATTGTAACCAAGCAACGCACGCTCTCGATCGTCAAGCCCGATGCGACGAAACGCAACCTGACGGGTTCTGTTGTCGCGATGTTGGAGGCGGGGGGGTTGAGTGTTGTCGCTCAGCGGCGCGTGCGTTTGAGCGAAGCGCAGGCGCGCGCCTTCTACGCTGTCCACAAGGATCGTCCTTTCTACGAAGCGTTGGTGGCGTTCATGACTTCCGAGCCTGTCGTCGTGCAGGTCTTGGAGGGAGAGGATGCGGTCAAGAAGAACCGCGAGATCATGGGAGCGACCGATCCGAAGGAAGCGGATGAGGGTACGATCCGCGCAGCTTTGGGGATGTCGCTTGAAGCCAACTCTGTGCATGGCTCCGATTCGCCAGAGAATGCGGAAAAAGAAATCGCTTTCTTCTTTGCAGGGTGCGAGCTCCTCGACTAGGAAGATGCCAAAACAAGGAACGATTTTTTAGGGAATTACATACGATAACTGCGTGCGCGCGCGACTCAATGTATCTTACATTCAATGTATCTTACATTAATGAAGATATTTTTTTAGCATAACCTCCAATCACTAACATTAATACACTTATCCTTGACTTCAAAAATTCTAACTTTTGCTATCATGCCAAGGTGTTTTGCAAAGTGTTTTGCAAAGTATTTTGCAAGATATTTCGCAAGGTATTTTATTTGTGTTTCTATCAATCCCGAAGCCTATCGTTGTTATACCATCAACAACCCCTTGTTCTCTGTTCTCAATAGATGCCCAAGGCAGGAACTTCGCTCTGCTGTTCCTCCTGCTGCGTAGGGTCGGCGGATCCTCCGGTAATCAAAAGGCTCTCCTTCTCGCTCTTGGGAGCGTTGCCAAGCTTGAAAACCTCGTTGAACATTCGCGTCGCCGAAGAGCTTTCCAAACGAAGCTTCACATCTCCGCCGACTCTTCCGCCCGTCTTCCTGTCGATGGTGACGATCTCTACGGAGCGCGGCTGACGGAATCTGCCGCGCACCTTTCCTTTGAGCGCTTTCCGCATGAACTCGGCGAAGATCGGCGCCGCCGCGCTGGAGCCCGTCTCCTGATGCCCTGACGGCAACCTTCCCAAGCTGCGCGGCTGGTCGAATCCGATATAAACTCCCGCCGCCAAGCGCGGCGAGAAACCTACGAACCACGCATCCTGATTGTTGTTGGTCGTTCCCGTCTTTCCCGCGATCTCACCTGCAACCTCGGCGCGTACGCGCCTGCCCGTGCCACGGTCGACAACACCCTGCAGCATGGTGACGATTTGATAGGCGCTGGCTTCGTCGGTGACCCGCTCGCCTTCCAACGCCAGCTGCGGCGGCCCCTCTGCGGCAGCCCGCGCCAAATCGGAGACTGCACAACCCTCGCACGTACGTCGCTCACGCCGATAGAGCGTCTCGCCGTCGGTATGTTGGATCCGCTCGATCAAGCCCGGCGTGATCTTGCGACCGCCGTTGGCAAACATGGCATAGCCCGCAACCATGCGCAGCAACGTCGTCTCTCCCGATCCCAAAGCGAGCGCCAAACGTTGCGGCATGTTCTCGATGATGCCAAAGCGGCGCGTCGTATCCGCCACCTTATCCATACCCACCGCCTGAGCAAGGCGCACCGTCATGAGGTTGCGCGAATGCTCTATGCCCAAACGCATGGGCGAAGGTCCGTAGAACTTCTTCGTGAAGTTGCTGGGCTTCCACTTCGGCTCGTCGCCGTCGGCGAACAGCACGAAGGGCGCATCCAAAATGCGCGTCGCCGGCGTAAAGCGGCTCTCCAACGCCGAGAGGTAGACGAAGGGCTTGAACGAAGAGCCCGGCTGTCGCATGGCTTGCGTGCCTCGGTTGAACTCGGAATCGTCGAAGCTCCAACCGCCGACGAGCGCCAGCACCGCGCCGTTGAACGGATCCATAGCGATCAGCGCGCCGTTGACCTGCGGCACCTGTTCCAGCGAGAAGACTCCGCTCTTGTTGCCCTTGCGCGCCACCAGCAACACATCGTTCTTGGCAAGCAAGTCGGAAGGACTTTTGATCTGTTCGCCTAACCTCTCGCGGGTGCGTTCGTCCTCGGAGCTTTCGAAGCGTCCGCCGCTAAGCACGAGATCGTCCGTCTGCTCCTGTCGTGCCACCTGCTCGCGCGAGGGTCGTATCTGTTCGCGCGCCCAGCGCATGTCCTCGATCGACAAGGTGCCTCTGCGTCCCTGCTGGGTTGCCAGCACTGCGTTGCGTGCGCCCACCTCTTCGACTCGCACCAAGAGCCATTCCTCCAAGGCGCCTACGGGTTTTTCCAGCTCTTCGAAGGGAATGCGCCCCCCAGACGCGTCCTGGTCGCGCAGTTCGACGAAGGGACGCAGATCGCTGGGATCGCCGTTCTGCTCCTTCCAGTACACCTTGCCGATATGCCCGCGATAGCCGTGCCTGCGGTCGTAGGCGCGGATGCCGCGTTGGAGGGCGCGTTCGGCAAAAATCTGCAGCTGCGGATCCAAGGTGCTGTGGACGACGAGCCCGCCATGGTAGAGCTCGGTTTCGCCGAAACGTTCGACCAACTTGCGACGCACCTCTTCGGCGAAGAACGAGCCTTGCGCCTCGATCCGCTGGGGCTTCGAGACGGCGTAGAGCTTTTTGCTACGCGCCTTCTCGTACTGCTGCTCGTCGATGAACTCGTTTGCAAGCATACGCGAGAGCACCCAATTCCTTCTGCCGAGCGCTTTCTCGTAGTGCTTGTGCGGATTGTAGCGATTGGGCGCTTTCGGCAGAGCCGCCAAGTAGGCGGCTTGCTCCAGGGTCAAGCTGCGCACATCGACCCCGAAATAGCTGCGCGCCGCAGAGGCGACTCCGTAGGACTCGCGTCCCAAATAGATCTCGTTCAGGTAGAGCTCCAAGATGCGGTCTTTCGACAAGACGCGCTCGATGCGAATGGCGAGAATCGCCTCACGCAGCTTGCGCGTGAGCGTCTTCTCTCTTGACAGAAGGAAGTTTTTGGCGACCTGCTGCGTGATCGTCGAGGCGCCCACGAGGCGCGTCGAGCCGCGCGTCAAGTTTTGCAGATTGGTCGAAATGGCGCGCATGATTCCTTTCAGATCGAGCCCGAAGTGTTCGTAGAAGGTTTTGTCCTCCGCCGCGATGAAGGCTTGCAACAGGGGTTGTGGCAAGGCGTCGATCGGAACGAAGACGCGCTTCTCTACGGCGAACTCCGAGATGAGCACGCCGTTGTTGGCATAGACACGTGTCGTCTTGGACGGATCGTAGTCGATGAGCTGGCGGTAGTCGGGCAGCGTGAGCGAGAAGAAGAACAGCGTCGCCGCCAGCGCAAAGACCGAGCCGCTAAAGACGAACAGCAGCGTCAACAACAGACGCCTGCTGCGCGAGGCACGCGCGTAGGAAAAAAAGAAGTTTCGCAAACGAGACGGGACGGTGGGATCGTACATGGAAGAGGGGCAGAAAGAGGTGCTACGAAGAGGTGCGGGAAGAGGTGCTACGAAGAGGGGCGGGAAGAGGTGCTACGAAGAGGTGCGGGGTTTTCTTGTCAGGAGGCATCCTTAAAGTAGACATCCATCGCCTTCAACACAAGCGCAGCTACCTTTTTTCTGAAGGCGGGCTGCTTGAGATTGTGCGCGTCCTTGGGGTTCGAAAGGTATCCCAGCTCGAGCAGGAGCGAAGGAACATTCGGAGACTTCAAGACGACAAACCCCGCGTAGCGATGCGCACGTCTCAGCGTAGGGATACGGTTGTTCATCTGTCGAACAAAATCCTCGGCGGCGCGCCACGACTTGCGATTGGTGCTTTTGCGCGCGAGGTCGATGAGGATGGTCGAGACATCGGGCGTGAAAGCAGAGAGATCCTGTCCGACCAATACGGCGGCGTTGTTTTCGCGCGACGCGAGCTCGGCAGATTCCCTGTCGGAGGCGACCTCAGAGAGGGTATAGACGGTTGCTCCGCGAACAGATTTGCTAGGCAAGTGATCGGCATGCACCGAGACAAACAGGTCGGCTTTCAGACGATGCGCAATCTCGTAGCGCTGACGCAGCGGCACGAAAAAATCGGCGTCGCGCGTAAGGAAAACCTTGTAGCGTCCCGAGCGTCTGAGCTTTCGCGCGATCTCTTTGACGAAGAGCAGGACGATGCGTTTCTCTTCGAGCCCGTGCGCGCGTGCGCCTGGGTCTAGCCCTCCGTGTCCTGCGTCCAGCACGATGCGCCGCTGCGCAAAAGATGAGGCTGGGGATGAAGATGGGGACGAAGCGGAGGGGGAGGCAGGCGACAGCGAGGGCTTGGCAACCTTCGCAGTCGAGGACGCAGCAGAAGATTCTTGCGCACTCTTCGCAGCAGAGCTTTTCCACAGCGCGGGCTGCCCGGCGATGTATTCTTCCCACCCCTTCGATGCGTGGCGTAATGGCAGCGGGCGCAGGCGTGCGTCGGCAACCCTGGCAAGATCGACGAACAGACGAAAGCCGTGTCGCGCATCGGCCTCCAGCCTGCCGTATGCAACCGCCGCGATGGCAGCGTCGAACTCAAAGACAAAGCGCAGCACCTGCGGGCGAAACAACCCGTAGCGATAGCCCTTCACGAACCCGCTCGGCTTGAGCGTGGCGGAAAGCTTCGAGGTGCCTGCGTGCGGAAGATCGACGACGAGGCGTTCGGGGTTCTCCAGCGTAAAAAGGCGGTAGGGAGCAGCGCGATTCAGCTCGAGGACGACGCGACGTTTGTCTTTTTGTTCGCCGATTCGCACATCGACGACTTGCAAAGGCTTCGGTGGCTCTTTTGCCGAAAGCCCTGTGGGCAAAAAAGTTGCCAAAAAAGCGCTGAAGAAAACAGCGAAAAGCATGCCGCGGAGGTGTGAGCGGCAAAAAGATCGAAGGACGAGCGATGCCTTCTCCCCCTTCTGCTTGTTTCTGCCTTCGTCGGAGTGTCGTTTCACTTGTCCTTTCGGAGACGCGAGGGCTTGTCTTAAGCAGAGACTCCTTGTGGCAGCTCTTTTGGAGGCAGCTCTTTTGGAGCCAGCTCTTTTGGAGCCAGCTCTTTTGGGGACTTCTCCTTCGCTTCCGTCTCTTTCGCTTCCGTCTCTTTCGCTTCCGTCTCTTTCGCTTCCGCCTTTTTCGCTTCCGCCCCTTTCGCTTCCGTCTCTTTCGCTTCCATCTTCTTCGGCTCCATCCCCTTTGTCTCCGTTGCTATATCGTTATCTGTTTGGTCGTTATCTGTTTGGTCTTTGTCTGTTTGGTCTTTGCCTGTTTGGTCTTTTTGGTCGAGATTTTCCGCTTCGGCGGTTTCTTCCAGCTCTTGTGTCTCGCTTTGTTGTTCGATGCTTTCTTCCGCCTGCTGAGCTTCGAGTCGCGCGATTCTGTCCTCTTCCGCAGCACGCAGTCGGAAGGTGCGCGAGAGCGCGCCTGTTCCTGCAGGGATGAGCCTTCCTACGATGACATTTTCTTTCAAACCGAGCAGATGGTCTCTTTTTCCCGCAACGGCGGCTTCGGTGAGAATTCGCGTCGTCTCCTGAAAGGACGCGGCGGAAATGAACGAGCGCGTCTGCAAGGACGCACGCGTGATTCCCTGCAGGATCTTCTTGGCTTCTGCCGGCTCGCGGTTCTCGCTGACCGCGAGGCTGTTGACCTCTGCAAACTCGTGCGCGTCCATCTGCTCGCCCTCCAGCAGCTCGGTTTCGCCTGCGGAAGTGATCTCGACCTTGCGCAGCATTTGGCGCACGATGACCTCGATATGCTTGTCGTCGATCTTGACCCCCTGCATGCGATAGACATCCTGCACCTCTAGGCAGAGGTAGTTGGTGAGCTCTTCCTCGCCCATGATTTCAAGAATGTCGTGCGGCACGGGGTTTCCGTCAACCAACAAGTCGCCGCGCTTGACCCTGTCGCCCTCTTGTACGGCGAGGTGCTTGTCTTTCGAGAGCAAATGCTCCGAAGGCGGTCCCTCGTCGGGCTGGACGAGGATCTGCCGTTTCGATTTGTAGTCGCGTCCGAACCTGACGACACCGTCGATGTCGCTGATGACCGCGTAATCCTTGGGCTTGCGTCCCTCGAAAAGCTCGGCGACGCGCGGCAAACCGCCTGTGATGTCGCGGTTTTTTGCCGTCTCGCGTGGCAAGCGCGCAAGCACTTCGCCCGCCGACACCTTCTGCTTGTCGCCGACGACAAGAAAAGCGCCCGTCGTCATGAAGTAGCGCGCCTCGTCGCGGTTCGGCAAGTTGATGACCTCCCCCTTGGCATCGCGTAGCGTGATGCGAGGACGCAACTCGGTGCCCTTCTTGCTTTGCTTCCATTCGGTGACGACCTTGCGCGTGATGCCTGTAATCTCGTCGACCTCCTCGCGCATCGAGACACCCTCGATGAGATCGAGCCAATGCGCAACGCCGCTCGCCTCGCTGATGATGGGAATGGTGTAGGGGTCCCACTCGACCAGCTTTTGTCCGCGCACGATCTTCGCCTTCTCCGCAACCATCAACCACGAGCCGTAGGGCAGGCGATGGCGCGCGCGATCACGACCCTGCTCGTCGCGCAAGACGATCTCGGAATGGCGGTTCATCACGACGGTGCGTCCATCGGCATTTTTCACCGTCTGTCCGCCGACCAGCTCCGCGCTGCCGTCGACCGACGATTCGATGGACGATTGCTCGTAGCCGCCCTGCGCCGCTCCACCGACATGGAAGGTGCGCATGGTGAGCTGGGTGCCGGGCTCTCCGATCGACTGAGCAGCGATGACACCGACGGCTTCTCCGATGTTAACCTTCGTGCCGCGTGCCAGATCGCGCCCGTAGCAAGTGGCGCAGATTCCGCTTTCCAACTGGCAAGTGACGACCGAACGCACGCGCACGGAGGCGACCCCTGCCATCTCTATCTTGTCGGCCAATGCCTCGTCGATGAGCGCGCCGTTTTCTGCTAGCGTCTTGCCGCTTTGCGGATCGAGGACCTGCTCGGCGCACGAGCGTCCGAGGATTCGCTCGGAGAGAGGAGCGATCACATCGCCGCCGTCGATGATGGCGGCAAGCAAGAAGCCCTTGTCCGTGTTGCAGTCATCGGCGGTCACGATGCAATCCTGCGCAACATCGACGAGCCTTCGCGTCAGATAGCCCGAGTTCGCCGTCTTGAGCGCCGTATCGGCGAGCCCCTTGCGCGCGCCGTGCGTCGAGTTGAAATACTCCAGCACCGACAGCCCTTCCTTGAAATTGGAAATGATCGGACGCTCGATGATCTCGCCTGAAGGTTTTGCCATCAGCCCGCGCATACCCGCAAGCTGCTTGATCTGCGCAGGCGACGAGCGCGCACCGCTGTGCGCCATCATGTAGACGGCGTTCGGCTCGCCCGAAACATCGCGTTTCAATGCCGTCATCAGCTCGTCGGCGACGCGATCCGAACAGGTCGACCAAACATCGACAACCTTGTTGTACTTCTCCGAATGCGTGATCAATCCTTGCAGATACTGATCCTCCAGCGTGCGCACCTCTTTTTGCGCGTCATCGATCAGCCGCGTCTTGCTCTCAGGAATGAGAAGGTCGTCCTTGCCGAGCGAAATTCCCGAACGACAAGCCCACGCAAAGCCCAAGCCCATGAGACGATCGCAAAACTCGACCGTCTGCTTGCCGCCGCAATGGCGGTAGATGACATCGATCAGCGAGGTGATCTCTTTCTTCGTCAGAAGGCAGTTGATGTGGGAAAAGGGAACCTTGGCAACACCATCCTCGTCTTGCGGCAAAACCTCGGCGAGCAACATCCGCCCCGGCGTCGTCGCAACGCGCTGCAGGCGCACATTGCCATCCGCAGCGCGCGTTTTAATATCGGTCTTGATTCGGCTTTGCAACGAGATCGCTCCGCTCGCAAGCGCATAGTCGCGCTCGCCCGCCGTCGCCAAGGTGGGAACACGAAACGCGCTCGCCTCGCCGCGTTGCAACAACGCGAAGAGCTTGTCGGGATCAAAGGCACGCAACGCCTCGTCTGCCAGCAACGGCTGTTGTGCTTCTTCTCCTTCTTGTCCCGCCGCTTTCTCCGCCGCTTTCTCCGTTTGCCCGTTTTGCCGCTCCCCCTTGCCCATGCGTACGAACAGCTCGTCGCGCACAAGAAGATAGTCCAACGCCGCCCTGTCAGGCACGCGCACAGGGGTGAGCGCGTGCCGCTCCAGTCGCTCCAAGGAAATGTAGTAAAGTCCCAGCACGATGTCCTGCGAAGGAACGATGATGGGTTTCCCGTTGGCAGGCGACAAGATGTTGTTGGTCGACATCATGAGAACGCGCGCTTCGAGCCCATCTTGATCGAAGGCAAGGCGATCCAGCTGCATCCGCTC
>JABACB010000199.1 GCA_014237925.1 Alphaproteobacteria bacterium | reverse complement strand
TGACACAACGTCCTCTTCGGAGGACGTGGATTGAAACGCCTAAAACAACGTAGTGCCAATGATAGACTTTGCTGGACACAACATCCTCTTCGGAGGGTGCGGATTGAAACAACGGTATATCGTATACGCCTACTAGATTGGTACACGTAACGCCTTCTTCGGAGGACGCGGATTGAAACATGGATGACACGTTTAACTTTAATCGGTGGTCATGACACAACGTCCTCTTTGGAGGGTGCGGATTGAAACGGGGTGTTTGAGGATTCACTTCCTTGTTCAGACCGCAGACACAACGTCCTCTTCGGAGGATGTGGATTGAAACATGGCAAAAGAACAATATGAGCCACTGCTAATAGAGACACAATGTCCTCTCCAGAGGACGTGGATTGAAACGAAATTAATGCTAATGATATGTGGGTATCTTTGGATGACACAACGTCCTCTTCGGAGGACGCGGATTGAAACCATAATTGGTTTCCAACAAAGCAAACGCCAGTTAAAACACAACATCCTCTTCGGAGGGTGCGGATTGAAACATTACACTAGGGTGTAATATGTGTCTATATTAACAGCCACAACGTCCTCTTCGGAGGGCGCGGATTGAAACCAAGGAATAATGGAACTTACGTGTCATACCTTTGCAGACACAACGTCCTCTTCGGAGGATGCGGATTGAAACATGACACGGGAGGCGTTAGAACCTGAAAATATAGGACACAACGTCCTCTTCGGAGGGCGCGGATTGAAACAAACCACACAAAGTCGGCGTGGCAGCGCAGAACTGAACACAACGTCCTCTTCGGAGGGTGTGGATTGAAACAAGAAAACGTATATTGCAACTTTT
>JABACB010000198.1 GCA_014237925.1 Alphaproteobacteria bacterium | reverse complement strand
GGATTGAAACTTTGATAAGTCTCATAAAAACTGCGTTACCCACGTGAGACACAACGTCCTCTTCGGAGGACGTGGATTGAAACTTCCTCTTGCTTGGTGTCTTTATTCGTGTATGTTTGGACACAACGTCCTCTTCGGAGGACGTGGATTGAAACGGTCATAGACGTGGTCTTCATCTTTTGGATAAATTGGACACAACGTCCTCTTCGGAGGACGTGGATTGAAACAGTTATTGCTATCATTACACTAGGGTGCTAACTAGACACAACGTCCTCTTCGGAGGACGTGGATTGAAACTAGAGATCAAACATACACGAATAAAGACACACAAAAGACACAACGTCCTCTTCGGAGGACGTGGATTGAAACAGCCAGCCGATAATTACTGGACCGGCACATAACGAATGACACAACGTCCTCTTCGGAGGACGTGGATTGAAACGGGAAGGCTTGGGTTGATATCAACATTACCTAGTATGACACAACGTCCTCTTCGGAGGACGTGGATTGAAACAAGGTAAGTTTGAACGCTTTTATTTGATCGTCTTGACACAACGTCCTCTTCGGAGGACGTGGATTGAAACTCTCGAGATCAGACATATACGAATAAAGATACTAGACACAACGTCCTCTTCGGAGGACGTGGATTGAAACAGTCTTGATCACTTCGGTCTGCGAGTGTGTGCTGGGACACAACGTCCTCTTCGGAGGACGTGGATTGAAACGATGTGACGGGGGCGCAGTTGGTGCGCTAGAATGTGACACAACGTCCTCTTCGGAGGACGTGGATTGCAACTGTACAATTCTTCTCCGTCTACGGGGATCTTGTCTCGACACAACGTCC
>JABACB010000197.1 GCA_014237925.1 Alphaproteobacteria bacterium | reverse complement strand
ATCTCCACTTCCACCAGTCTAACTTAAGACCGGATAGTGTCAGCATTTCTTTTGACGGCGGCAAGAGTGAAGTAAGGCTCGATAGTTATTTCGGAACTTCCAGCGATGCCAACGGCCGTTATGCCATTCACTACGGTCAGAACGACGAACTACTGGGCAAGCTGTACATCAGCGACACGTCACAAGATGACACCCTGACAGGTTCTGGCGAGGCGGATATTATGTTCGGTCTGGAAGGGCAAGACACGTTGCATGGACTTGACGGCGACGACACCCTCCACGGCGGTGCGGACAACGACAAGCTCTACGGCGGTGCGGACGACGACACTCTCTACGGCGGTGCGGGCCACGACACTCTCATCGGCGGTGTGGGTGCGGGCGAAGACACTCTCTACGGCGGTGCGGGCGACGACGAGCTCCGCAGCGGCGACGGCAACGACGAGCTCTACGGCGGTGCGGGCGACGACGAGCTCTACGGCGGTGAGGGCGACGACGTTCTCTTCGGCGGCGCTGACGACGACGAGCTCTACGGCGAAGAGGGCGACGACACCCTCCACGGCGGTACGGGCGACGACCTCCTTGAGGGAGGCGAGGGGAACGACGAATATCTTTTCTCTCCCGGCGATGGGACGGATGTCATTGATGACAACATAGGTGAAAATACAATTCGCTTTTACTCTGAAGATACTGACAATCATTACGTAGCGGATGATTTCGGTGCTGACGCTTTTGAGCGAAGAAGAAGCGACGATGGTGAGGGTTTTGACCTTGTCATCACTGTGACAAAAGGAGAAGTAGAGCAAAAGGTCACCGTAAGTGACTATTTTGCCCGTATAGAGGAAAAT
>JABACB010000196.1 GCA_014237925.1 Alphaproteobacteria bacterium | reverse complement strand
TAAAGCTTGTAATAATGCAGGATTTAGCAAAGTATTCGAAGATGATCGTTATGGCTCCCATGCAATCATCTCAACATTATATGTGCGTCTTGCTGATTGCTGTCCACTGTTAAAACTAGAATTATTTGGAAATGGTTATACAGAATCTGAAATAAAATCACTGGTCAGCTATCTTGCTAGCAATAGTTTGAGAGGGTATCCATATTCTTTGAAATTAGCACATGATAGATGTACGATAACACATAAAGATATGGCCCGGTTGGCAAACATTTGTGGATTTAGTACAGAAATTGGTGCAAGGCAGGTGCTCGGATAGATGGAATTCATACCAGAGATTGTTCTGGCAGCATATCTTTTGGCCAAAGTTGTAAAAAGAGCTCATGGCGGAGGTAAATGGAATCTATGGAAGACGGTTTCGTGCTGGAAGAGTATGCTGAAAAAATGTATTAGAGATAAAAGCATCATTGCGCTTGAAATGTTGTCAATTTTAACTCAAATTAACATATAATTTCTATATAGATGAACATATTTGGAATCATTCAAAATATCTTACAGGTTAGCCTTGGTCATGAATGATCTCCAGAAATCTTATTTTATATGAAAAAATACGTATCATTATGATTCCCACTTTTAATGCAAAAATATCCTCATTCTGCAGGAACCGCCAAAAAAGAGTTCAAGAGTGTTAATAAGAGAACTACGATACAGGTTCTGTAAAGTTATGGGGGGTTATGTCATTATGTAGATGAAAAATTGATTTGAGTTGAATACCCCATTACTCTATTTTACATTGACAGTTACCGCATTTATTGGGATGATTAAATTCCATCAAATATTCCTCTACAG
>JABACB010000195.1 GCA_014237925.1 Alphaproteobacteria bacterium | reverse complement strand
TGACAGAAACAACCCTGACCTACGCGAGTTCGAGCGATTTCGTCAACGCACTGATACCTCCCCTCGTGGTCGGTCCTTCCGATCCCGTTCAAGCCACTACCGCCCTCGTCTTGGGAACATCTGCTGCAGACGAGCTCGCCGATTTCTCAGGAGAATCGGAGTCGGTCACTCTCATCCTCGGTGACAGGGCAGGAAATGTGAGAGGCAGCAGGATCGCTGTCGTCAACATCGAGAATGTCAAAGGCGGTAGCGCCGGCGACGATATCACAGGCGACGCAAACGACAACATCCTTGAAGGCGAAGGCGGAACAGACACGCTGATAGGCGGAGAAGGAACAGACACCCTCTACGGCGGCGCAGATGGCGACACGCTACAAGGCGATGCGGGCAACGACGAACTCTACGGCGGCGCAGATGGCGACACCCTGATAGGCGGCGATGGCAACGATGTCTTGCAAGGAGGACTGGGCAACAACGACAGGCTGGAAGGCGGCGCGGGCGCAGACACCTACATCTATCGCTACGATTCTACAGCGCAGGACGGAGCGGACACCATCTTGACCGAAGACGATACAGGCAACACCATCCGCATCGTGCGCGACAATGTTCTTGTGGACGCATACTGGCAAAAAGACTACGCCCAAGTCCAGAGCTTGGCAAATACTGTAACTTTAACAATGGCAACGGGGCATACCCTCACCCTTGTCCTCGACGATATTTTGAAAGGAAAATTCACCCTCGAATTCGCCACCTCATCAAACTTGGCGGTCGACTCCTTGATAAGCGTCGGTACAGCAGACCTCATCAAAGAAGGAACGAGCGGTATCGACGACACCATCATCGTCGA
>JABACB010000194.1 GCA_014237925.1 Alphaproteobacteria bacterium | reverse complement strand
GGGTGAAAAATCAAACCCCGAACGCCGCTTCGCCGACTACTTCGCCCCGACCTTCGCCCCAACCTTCGCCCCAACCATTGCCTTCCAGTCGAAGTAGCGAGGGCGATAGCTGATTCCCTTGACGGAAAAATTCATTCTTTCTTGGTTGCTGCCTTCTTCAAACTCCAATATCTCTGCTATCACTTTGGAGTCTTTGCTGTTGCGGAGGTCGCGGTCGTAACCGCCGAAGGCATCTTTCAGGATATAACAATAACAAACGAGAACCTTGCCGTCGCGAACATCGAAGCCGCCGGTGAACTTGGAAAAAAAATTCTTCGGCGCGTAGGTCTCGACACTGACGATCCTGTTGTTTGCCAAGTCTAGCCTCGCCTCGACGATGCGCGACGGCACATCTTCAGGATCGGTATAGCTGCCGTCGTCGTTTTTAACCAGCACCGCGTTGTCGAAAAAGCGCAAGCGATTGCCTTGCATCTGCGCGTCGTGCTGCCCCTTGTGAAATACATAGTCCTCAGGAACCTTCAGGAAAAGCGCTTGTTGTTCTTCGGTCAACCCTTCAGGGTCGGCAAACATCCATGTCAGTTCTGCTGTCTCGTAGTCGAGCGCAAACACCGCGCTCTGACTGCGTGCTGACAGGACGATCGACTTGCTTTCAGGATCGTAGTCGATCGAGTTCAAATGCAACCAGTCGGGTTTTTTTTGGGGCATCAAAGCGAAATCGTCAATCTTCGGACCTGCTTCAACATCGAACACGTTGCCCAAGACATCTTTCAAATCGATCTCGCGCATCACCTTGCCGCTCTCGATGTCAACTTCCAAGATCGTATCTTCTTCGGAAAAGATCTTCGGCTGTTT
>JABACB010000193.1 GCA_014237925.1 Alphaproteobacteria bacterium | reverse complement strand
AGAAGAAGCCTTTAGGAGAAGAAGCCTTTAGGAGAAGAAGCCTTTAGGAGAAGAAACCTTATATAAGAAAAAGCCTTTAGGAGAAAAAAATCCTTGACAGATAACAATCTTTAGATAAGAATCTCACAGGTAACAGTCTTTAGGGAACAATGATGCCTTGCGTGAGGATATTGGTCGCTGGCTCGGCTCTTGTCCTCCTTTAGCGAACCTGTTTCAGTTGAGAGGGAGCGAGAGAAGAGAGATTGAACATGAAACAATCTTTAGCTATCGCGGCGCACTTAAGCCCTCGTCAAACAGTCTTGACAAGCCCATCTTGGCTCGCTCGCAAGGGTGGGGGCGATGTCCTTGTACCTTGGCATGGTATCGTTTCAAGGATAAAGAATGCTCTTCGAGCTCCTGCCTCGCCGCACCTTGCGCCGACTGGACAACGATTCAAGTCGGAATTCCTTCGTAAGATTGAAGAGCGGGGATTTTTAAAAGACTGCAACGATTGGCAGGCACTCGATGCGCTTTTGGCGCGAGAAAGCGTTTCCGCCTACATCGGTTTCGATGCGACCGCCAACGGGTTGCATGTCGGAAACTTGACGCAGCTCATGTTGCTACGATGGCTCAAGAAGACAGGACACCGCCCGATTATTTTGATTGGACACGGCACGACGCGCGTCGGCGATCCTTCAGGAAAAAACGGGCAACGGCGCATGCTCGATACGAAAGAAATCGACAGCAACGGAAAGACCATCAAACAATGCTTCCAGCGATTGCTTGCAAATAGTCGAGGAACTCACAAACCACTTTTTAAAGACAACGCCGCGTGGCTCAACGATATCTCTTGGCTCGACTTTTTGAGCGAGTACG
>JABACB010000192.1 GCA_014237925.1 Alphaproteobacteria bacterium | reverse complement strand
ACGACATCCTCATCGGCAATGCAGGCGACGACATCCTTATCGGTGGGGCAGGCGCAGACACCTATGTCTTCCGAAGTGGGTACGGCGCGGACATCATCCGAGGCGATGAAAACGACGCAGCAGGGACGGTTAACGAACTTCACTTCAGGGATGCTGCGGGTGGCGGTGATTTTCACTTCTGGCGTACCGATGCTGGCGGTGTGGTCATCGCGCTCGGGGAGGACTCCGTGACGATCCTTCAGGCTACCTATGCGAACGGTCGTTACAGCCTACATCACGGCGATGGCAACACGCTGTTGGGCAAAATGACCTTCGGCATCGCTGAAAATGATGACCTGTTCACAGGCACAACAGAGGCAGACATGTTGTTCGGTTTTGCGGGAGACGACACGCTTCGCGGTGGTGCGGGCATCGACACGCTCCGCGGTGGTGTGGGCGACGACACGCTAGAAGGCGGCGCAGACGGCGATACCTTCTACGGCTACAAAGGCAGCGATACGCTCTCTTACGAAAGCTCTGTGGAGGGGGTTGTGGTCAACCTCTACGCCAACACCTTCTCAGGCGGACATGCTGTGGGCGACACGATTGCAGATTACGACAGCACCTTGAATACAGGCAGCATTGAAAACCTCAAGGGCTCGGCTTATGGCGACACGCTCATTGGCGATGCGCAAGGCAATAGATTGGAGGGCGGTGTGGGTGCAGACACGCTTCGCGGCAATGCGGGTGACGACATCCTTATCGGTGGGGCAGGCGCAGACACCTATGTCTTCCGAAGCGGGAATGGCGCGGACACCATCGTCGATGAAGCAGGGGAGACCATGACCTTGCGATTCGAAGGTGATCGTCATGCTTCT
>JABACB010000191.1 GCA_014237925.1 Alphaproteobacteria bacterium | reverse complement strand
TCGTTATAGTGGGACCCCAATTACCGGTCAGGGTGCACTTTCACCGTCATTTACCACTTTTGTGTCTATAGGTGGTTCCACATATGCATTATCAGAATATGATGATAGCATGGTGATACTAAAAGCCAATAATCTTGTCTCTTTTACTCCTGTAGCATCTGTTAGCGATGGTCAAAACAACTTTACGGAACTAAAAGGTGTATCTTTTATCGCCACCGCCACCATTGACTCATCAACGTATGCCTTGGTGGCATCCGGAGATGATGACGGCGTTCAAATCATAGACATTACAAACCCATACCAACCAACTGCAGTATCAAATGTCACCGATGGTTCAGACGGTTATAGCCATCTGGACTATGCACGCTCTATCACCACCGCCACCATCAACTCATCAACGTATGCCTTGGTAGCATCATCTCTTGATCACGGCGTTCAAATCATAAACATTACAGACCCATACAAACCAATTCCAGCATCAAATGTCACCAATGATTTAGATGGCTTTACGACACTAGCTAGCCCAAACTATATTACCACCATCACCACTGGCTCATTAACATATGCCTTGGTGACAGCATTTGGTGATAACGCAGTTCAAATCATAAACATTACAAACCCATACCAACCAACTGCAGCATCGAGTATTATTGATGGTTCAGACGGCTTTACGACACTAGCGGGTGTGAGATCTATTACCACCATCGTTGACTCGTCAACGTATGCTTTGGCGGCAGCTCGGACTGATGACGGCATTCAAATCATGCGGATAAACCTACCCCCTGCACTTGTCAGTAACAATCCAAATCCTGTACACGCAAAAGCAGGTGATACACTAACACTCGAATTTGCAATAAAT
>JABACB010000190.1 GCA_014237925.1 Alphaproteobacteria bacterium | reverse complement strand
ACAGAAGGAACTATTGAGGCAGGTTGTGTATTGAATACGAATTTTGTAGATTGGTGACAGGACGTGTAAAAGTGAGAGGCACATTTGAGTTGTGTATTGAATACGAATTTTGTAGATTGGTGACAAATTATCACCCATAACCTCTCTAAACTGAGTTGTGTATTGAATACGAATTTTGTAGATTGGTGACACCTTCTATCAAGGCGTTTAGACAAGACGAGTTGTGTATTGAATACGAATTTTGTAGATTGGTGACGTTATATTGTAGTTTTTCGCTGCTATAGAGGTTGTGTATTGAATACGAATTTTGTAGATTGGTGACCTCTAAAAAGTTGCAGAGAATCAGGAGGAGGTTGTGTATTGAATACGAATTTTGTAGATTGGTGACTTGTCTTTAGGGGACCATACTTTCAATTCTGTTGTGTATTGAATACGAATTTTGTAGATTGGTGACGGAAGCATTAAGGCTAATTTGTAGAGTAGGGTTGTGTATTGAATACGAATTTTGTAGATTGGTGACTAAGCTTATATCTTGTCAAAGAAGATAACAGTTGTGTATTGAATACGAATTTTGTAGATTGGTGACTCAGTACGGAGCCAATACTAGAGCCCTAGAGTTGTGTATTGAATACGAATTTTGTAGATTGGTGACGTAGGTGCAATGCAAATGCCAGCAGCCGAGGTTGTGTATTGAATACGAATTTTGTAGATTGGTGACGCTTAAATAAAACATAGCTTTTGTGCGGTAGTTGTGTATTGAATACGAATTTTGTAGATTGGTGACAAACCCGTTTTTGTGACAAGCTATTCCTACGTTGTGTATTGAATACGAATTTTGTAGATTGGTGACGAGTATTTTA
>JABACB010000018.1 GCA_014237925.1 Alphaproteobacteria bacterium | reverse complement strand
TTGGTCGCGCCCGACAAACAATTTGATTTGGTCATTATGAACCCTGCCGTGTTGCTTGCAAACTTGGCGATTTCGGAAGAAAAGTTTTTGGCAAACAAACAATGGGGGGACGCAGAAGCGATCAAGGAATTAAGGATTGCCGATTTTTCCTGCGGCACAGGCACCTTGTTAGGCATGGCGTATGCGCGGATTGCACAATTGCACGAGCTACACGGAGGCAATATGCCTAATATCCATAGTGACATGATGGAACATGTGATCACAGGGTTGGATATTATGCCTTCGGGGGTGCATCTGACGGCAGCAACCTTGGCAGGGTTTTATTACAAGGTTAATTTTAAGGATACAAAAATCTACACGCTCGCTTTCGGGGTCGACAAGGACGATCATATCACAACGGGATCGCTGGAATTGTTAGACCCGCAAGGTAACCTTTTGATACCTCTAGCCACCTACAAAATGCACGGTGAAAAACAAGAAAAAGAAAAAGACATGAGCGTTGAAAACATCGCGCCCGACAAACAATTTGATTTGGTCATTATGAACCCTCCTTATACGCGCGCGACCAACCACGAGGGTGACCATGCCGACATCGTCAACCCTGCTTTTGCTGCTTTCGGCATGGATGAACAACAACAACGCCGTCTCGCTGAAAGAACAAGATATTTATTAAAAAGCATAAAAAATAACAACAAAAATAACAACAAAAATAATATCACCAATAAAGAACATCCAAAAGTAGCGAACGGCTACGCAGGCTTGGGAAGTTATTTTTTCCAAATCGCCGACATGAAGCTACATGAAAACGGACAGCTCGCCATGGTTTTGCCACTCTCCTTTGTGGTTGGGTCAAGCTGGCAAGGAGCTCGAAGTTTAATCGCAAAACATTATGAAGATATTATCGTTATTACAATCGCGCAATCCAAAACAAAAGATTGTTCTTTCTCAGCAGATACAAGCATGGCAGAATGCTTGTTACTTGCTCGCAAGACTGATACTCCCCCCTCATCCAACCGTATCGTTTCTGTCACGCTTAACACACGTCCCCAAAATTCTATCGAATCTGCTGAAATTGCAAAGCTTATAAAAACACACATAAAACAAGGCAATATCTCGCGTCTCGAAGATGCCCCCATAGGGGGAGTGTTTCTCGAAGCAGGAGATGCAAGCTTAGGACAAATCCTTGATGTACCTATTTCTGATGACGGATATTGCCCCGCACTTTCTCTCCGTTCTCCAGAAATCCTCCAAGTCGCATGGATATTGCATAGAGAGCAACGACTTTGGTTGCCTCGACAAAGCCGAGAAGAAAGCGTGGCAATCCCTATAACAACCATCGATAAAATTGCCAAGCGAGGTGATGTTGACAGAAAACTCAACGGAGAAAAAAGAGACGGTACACCTCTTGCTCCCTTTGATATTCACCCCATCTTTAGCAAAACGCCTAACTATCCTGCCCTGTGGAATCACGATGCCAAGAAAGAACAGCTCATGATTGTTGCCCCCGATGCTGAAGGACACGTACGTAGAGGATTTGTGGATGCCGCAGCAGAATGCTGGCGTAAGGCATCTAGAATTCATTACAATCGAGATTGTCGATTCAATTCACAACCTTTAATTGTTGCGGTCACGGAAGATATAGCATTGGGCGGAAGAGCTTGGCCTTCGCTCTACGACTTTCCCTCCCCCCAGCACGAGCATGCCTTCGCTTTATGGAGCAACTCGACGCTTGGACTGCTCTGCCACCTCTGCAAAGCCAACTTACAACAATCGGGAAGGGGGACAACCACCATCTCACAAATTCCCTCCTTCCCCACGCTCGATGTCAACGACAAGCGCGTCAACCTCGCCGCCGCCGATGCCGCCTTCCACAAGCTGAAAACCCTCCCCCTCCTCCCCCTCTACAAAGCTGACGAAGACCGCAACCGCCACGCCATCGACAAAGCCCTCCTCGTCGATACGCTCAACCTCAACCCCGACCTGCTCGCGCCCGACGGCGCGCTCTCACAACTCAGAAAAAAAATCTGTCTAGAGCCCGCCATCCACGGCGGTAAAAAAAGCTAACGAAAACAATCCATCAAAACACTCTAGCAAAAAATACTCAAAACAACCCCTGGGTGAGCCCCTGCTCGTCGATGTGAATCGAATTCGCCGCAGGCTTGCTCGGCAACCCAGGCATCGTCATGATCTCTCCGCAAATCGCAACAACAAACTCCGCACCCGCACACAGCCTAACCTCCCGAACAGGTACAACATGATCCTCAGGAGCGCCGCGCAACCTAGGATCCGTCGAAAAACTATACTGCGTCTTCGCCATACACACAGGAAATCGACCATATCCCACCGACTGCCAATGCGATAACTTGTCACGAACAACCTTGTCCGCAATCGCCTCGCTGCCACGATAAATCTCGGATACAATACACTGAATCTTCTCCCATAAACCCAAACCCTCCTCATACAAAGGCTTGAACTTCGCACCCCCACCCTCAACAAGAGCAACAACACGCCTAGCCAAATCCAAAGTCCCCTTGCTGCCATCCGCCCAATGCGTGCACAAAGAAAATTCGTCACCACGACGAGAACAAAACGACTCAACCGCAGAAATCTCCGAATCCTTGTCCGTAGGAAAACGATTCAACGCAACAACCGAAGGAACACCAAACTTCGCTATATTCGATAAATGACGATCCAAATTCGCCAATCCACGCTCCAACGCAGAAACATCCTCCTTCCCCAAATCAACCCGCTCAACACCACCATGATACTTCAACGCCCTCACCGACGCCACAACAACAACCGCACTAGGAGATAAACCCGCCTTCCGACACTTGATGTCAAAAAACTTCTCCGCCCCCAAATCCGCGCCAAAACCCGCCTCCGTCACAACATAGTCAGCACAACCCAACGCACCCCGCGTCGCCAAAACACTGTTGCAGCCATGCGCAATGTTCGCAAATGGACCCCCGTGAACAAAAACAGGCGTCCCCTCCAAAGTCTGCACCAAATTCGGCTGCAACGCACGGCGCAACAATACCGACATCGAGCCCGCAGCCTGCAAATCCGACGCAGTGACCATCTGCTTCTCCCTGTTCTCGCCTACAACAATGTTGCCCAGCCGCCGCGTCAAATCCTCCAGCCCCGAAGAAAGACAGAAGATCGCCATCACCTCGCTCGCAACCGTGATGTCAAACCCTCCCTCGCGCGGAAAGCCGTTCGCAACACCGCCCAACGACAACACCAACCTCCGCAACGCGCGGTCGTTCATATCCATCACCCTGCGCCACGAAACCCTGCGCAAATCGATGCCCTTCTCATTACCCCAGTAGATATGATTGTCCAACAAAGCAGAAAGCATGTTGTGCGCCGTGCCGATCGCATGGAAGTCGCCCGTGAAATGCAAGTTGAGCTCCTCCATCGGAACAACCTGCGCATAACCTCCGCCCGCAGCACCACCCTTCACGCCAAAACAAGGTCCCAACGAAGGCTCGCGCAAACAAACAGCAACACGCTTCCCCAGCGCGTTCAACCCGTCGCCCAAACCCACGCTCGTCGTCGTCTTGCCCTCGCCCGCAGGCGTGGGAGACAGCGCCGTCACCAAAATCAGCTTGCCGCGCGGCTCCAACGACGACAGATAGTCGTTCGAAACCTTCGCTTTCGTCTTGCCGAAAAGCTCGAGCGCATCATCAGGAATATCCAACTTGCCAGCGATCTCGCCGATGGGTTGCGGATGCGCCTGGCGCGCAATATCGATATCGGTTAGGGTCATCTGTTCCTCTGCTGTGGGATGATGTTGAGGGGAGGCGGCAGGCTGCGCGCAGCGAGCGCGAGCATACCCCACAAGTACGGCGCAAGGCTGATACGCACCTGCAGATCGAAGCCGTCTTCAGTCGCGCGATCGACGAGAATAGGCGCTTTCCCGTAGAGGCTTTGAGCACAACCGCCGCGCGGGAAGACGCGCTCGTCGAAATCGAGCGGACAATTCTTTTGCAAGACCGTTTGCGCGCGCGCACCTTCGACGCGCACGACGACATAATAGTCGGAGACATCGACGATGGCAGCGAAAGTTTTCTGCAGCTGTTTTTCGAGCTCGGCAACGCGCACGAGCGGCGGCGCGGCGCTTTCGTGCGAGCGGAACAAGAGTTCGTCGGGTCCCAGCCACAGGAGGGTTCCGTCCTTGACCGCGACGGTCTTGTTGTTGTGCGGCAGCTTGCAGGAGAAAGCCTTCGCAACGGCGGCGAGCGCGTTCTTGTCTCGAGCTCGTACGACGATCTTTTGGAGATGTTCTCGCGCTTGGATGCTGACAAATGTTGAACGCGACCCCTCCCCTCGCGGCAGGAAGGGCTGAGCTTGCAAGGCAACATCGGCTGGCGAGAAAGCGGCAGCAGACGACGACGGGAACGAAGATGAAGACATAGCTAGCGTTGTTGTCAAGCGCGCATGCGCGCGCCTTTGGGGTCGAAGAAAACATGCGAGCGCACTGAAACCGGCACGCATCCCTTGTCGGTGATTGCAAATACGGTACTGCCTTTGCGTTTGAAGCCGTCCTTGAGCAACGCCATCGCGATCGATCGATCGAGGGTTGGCGAGTGGTAGCTGGAGGTAATGTGTCCGAGGGCTTGTGTGCCTTTGGAGACCTTCTTGTCTTCGATGAGATGGGTGCCTTCGGGAAGGGTGAGGTTAGGGTTCTGGGTGTATAACCCGACGAGTTGTTTCCGCCCCTGCCTTGCGAGGTCTTGGCAAGCGAGGGATCGTTTTCCGAAGAAGTCGTCCTTGTTGAGATCGACCATCCACGCGAGGTTGGCGTCGAAGGGGGTGACGGTGCCGTCGGTGTCTTGTCCTGGAATGATGAACCCTTTCTCGGCGCGGAGCAGATGGACGGCTTCCGTTCCGTACTTGACGAGGTCGTGCCGTTTGCCTTGTTGCGATAGAAGCTTCCACAGAGCCGCTCCGTATCGAGCGGGAACATTGACTTCGAAGACGGATTCGCCGCTGAAACTGACGCGAAAAACTCGCGCAGGAAGGGCAGCGACCCGCATATCGCGGAAGGTCATGAAAGGAAAAACTTCGGCTGCAATGTCCGTGTCGCACAGGGGTTGCAAGAGCGCACGCGCGTTCGGTCCGCCCACCACGCAGACCGCCCATTGTTCTGTGACGGAGGTTGCATAGACCTTTCGATGCGGCCATTCGGTCTGCAGCCACTCTTCGATCCACGCGATCACGCGCGCAGCCCCGCCTGTTGTTGTGGTCATGTAGAAGTGGTCTTTGCCGATGCGCGCCGTGACTCCGTCGTCGAAGATCATGCCCTGTTCGTTGAGCATGACGCCGTATCGACAGGAGCCGACCTTGAGCTTGTCCCAGCGGTTGGTGTAGAGCATGTTGAGCAGCCATACGGCATCGGGTCCTCTGACATCGATTTTTCCCAGCGTCGAGCCGTCGAACAATCCTGCGGAAGTACGCACCTGGAGTGCTTCGCGCCTGCAAGCCTGCGCGAGGTTCTCTATGCCTTCGGGGTAGAACCAGGGTCTTTTCCAGTCTCCGACATCTTCGAAGAATGCCCCCTCGGCGACATGGGCTGCGTGCATGGGGGTCGTGCGTACGGGATGGAAGAGCTCTCTGCGATGCGGACCTACGAAGGCGGCGAAGCTTTGCGGGGTGTAGGGGGGACGGTAGGTTGTCGTGCCGATATCTTCGACGGGTGTCTCGAGCGCGGCGGCGGCGATGGCAACCGCATTGGCGTTGGCGATCCTGCCCTGGTCGGTCGCCATGCCGGAAGTCGTATAACGTTTGACATGCTCGATCGATCGATACCCCTCACGAATGGCGAGGCGAATGTCGGCTTCGGTGACATCGTTTTGCAGGTCGACAAAGGCGAACTTTCCTTGCATCCCTCCCGCTTTCTTAAGCGCGAGCGAGGGCGGAAGGGCTTCGGTTGCGGCGGCGTTCATCTCGCTCGGCTGGGTTGTGGCAGATTTCTTTTCGGCGCTACTTTCGATTGGCTGTTGGACCTTCCTTTTGACCCTCTGTTTGACTCCTTTGGAGATAGCTTTGAGCGCTTGGGCGGCGGCTTTTTGCCCCTGCGACAAGGCTTGGGCGAAGGAGTCTGCTCCGCCCACGCTGCCTGCAACAGAGGTGCTTTGCGCAGGAGCGCTCGGCAGGTTGCATTGCTGTTGTCGGTCGAATTGCAACCTTCCGCCCGACTGGCTGAAGAGGTGGAGACGCGGCACGAATCCCGCCGAGCAACCCAGCAGCGTGCAGGCAAGTCTGCGCGTGCCTGATGTTTGCACCGCACCTTTCTTGTCGCGCACGCCCAGGGTGATGGCTTCGAGTTGTTTTTTTCCGTGCGCCTCGACGACGGCGGTTCCTGCGTGGATGGTGATTCCTTCGTTGCGCGCGGCATCGACGATTTCCGATCGAGGATTTTTACGCCAGTCTGCGACGGCGACCTCTGCGCCGACCTCTTTGAGGGCGAGCGCTGCTCGGTAGGCGGAGTCGTTGTTGGTGGCGATCACGGCATCGCATCCCGGCAGAACGGCGTAGCGTCTCACGCTGGTGCGGATCGTATCGGCGAGCATGACGCCCGGCAGGTCGTTGTTCGTGAAAACCATGTGTCGCTCGCTTGCCCCTGTCGCCAGCAGGACATGGCGGGCGCGCATACGCCACAAGCGTTCGCGCGGCAAGTCGGGATTGTCGCGTGCCTCAGGGATTTGCTCGACGGCGGTGAGGAAGTTTCCGTCGAAGTAGCCGCTGGCGCATGTGTTGGGAAGGAGGGTGAGGTTTGTTCTCTGTTGCAACAGGGCGATCCTTTCTTCGAGGGCGCGGTGAGCGGGTTTGCCGTCGATGGTGATATCGGGGTCGGCGGCGAGGAGAGCCCCTCCGAGCAAGGCATCCTGCTCGACGAGGGTGATGCGCAAGGTGTCGTCGCGGCTGAGGATCTCGGCGGCTTCCAGTCCTGCGATGCCGCTGCCGACGACGAGGACATCGGGAAAATGGTGCGTCCATTCGCAGAAGTCGGCGTCCAAGCTTTCGGGTTTGGGAGGTTTGCCCAAGCCCGCCGCGCGGCGGATGAAGTGTTCGTAGAAGCGCCACGCGCCTGAGGGTGCCTTGAAGGTTTTGTAGTAGAAGCCCGCGACCAACACGGGCGAGAACCACGAGGCGAGCGCGCCGAGGTCGAAGGATAGCGAGGGAAATCGGTTTTGGCTGCGGAAACACAAGCTCCCATGTTCGCTCCCATATTCGCTCCCTTGCTCGCTGTGTCTCAGAAACACTTGCGTTGCGCGCAAGTTAGGCTCGCCGAGCGTTCCTTCCTCGTCGATGCGTTGCACGAGAGCGTTGGGCTCGTCTTCGCCGAGCGCAACCTGTCCTCGTGGGCGGTGGTACTTGAAGCTTCTGCCGAGCAGACGTTGCCCGCAAGCGAGCAAGGCGGAAGCAAGCGTTTCGCCTTCGAACCCTTCGTAAGCCCTGCCGTCGAAGAAGAAAGGCACGGGACGCTCGCGCTTGATGCGCGAGGGCGTACGCAAGCGCTGCTCTTCGATGCGAAAGGGTTGGGAGACGGACATCCTGCTTTAGGGAGATCTGGGGGTTTTGTTTTGGGTTCTTTATGCCGAGGGCTTGACAGCCGAGGACTTGACAGCCGAGGACTTGGATGTCGAGGACTTGACAGCCGAGGACTTGACAGCCGAGGACTTGACAGCCGAGGGCTTGGATGGCGAGGGCTTGGATGTTGAGGACTTGACGGTTCTTTTGTCGGCAGCGCCGTAGCCCTTCGCCGAGCGCGGCATGGGGATCGAAGCGCAGCTCTGCGCTTGGCGATAGCCCTTAGGCACGCTTGGCAGAGGATCGCCGGGCTTGGCGAAGCCCAAGAAGGTGTCGCACACATTGTCGCGCAACGCGACGAACCATCGTCGGCATCCGAAGGCGTGCTGCCAGCGCTCCCAGGTCAAGCCCTTGGCGTTCTCCTTGAAGAAAAGATATTCGCCCCATGCTCTGTCGTCGAGGGCGTCGGGGTTTTCGGGACGCGGCACGCAGGCCTCGCCGTGGCACGAGAACTCGACTTGCTCGCGGTCGCCGCACCAGGGGCATCGTACTTGTAGCATGCTCTTTTCTTTCGCTCTCGTTGTCGTTGTTGCTTGTTGTCGTTGTTGCTCGTTGTCGTTGTCGAATGGCGAGCAACCCCCAGAGCCACCTCTAGCGAGCAACCCCCAGAGCCACCCCTAGTGAGCCACCCCTAGTGAGCCACCCCTGCCGCCGATCCTTCGTCGATGACAGCTCCGCTGTAGAATCGGTCGATGGAGAAAGGAGCGGCGATGGGATGCATGCTGTTGGTGGCAAGGGATGCTGCGAAGACATGTCCTGATCCTGCGGTGGCTTTGAAGCCGCCTGTGCCCCATCCTGCGTTGAAGAAGAGCCCTTCGACGGGCGTCTTCGATATGATCGGCGAGCGGTCGGGCGTGATATCGACGATTCCCGCCCATTGGCGCAGCATGCGCAAGCGCGCGATGTAGGGAAAGAGCTCGACGAGGGGCGCGAGGATCTCGTCCATCGTCGCAAAGCTTCCGCGCTGCGCGTAGGAGGTGTATTGGTCTGCGCCTGCGCCGACGACCAGCTCTCCCTTGTCGGACTGGCTGAGATAGACATGGACTCCGTTCGACATGACGACATGATGCAAGATGGGCTTGATCGGCTCGGAGACGAGCGCTTGCAACGGCACGGAGACGAGTGGCAAACGAAACCCCGCCATCGCGGCAAGCACCGAGCTGTGCCCTGCGACGACGACGCCTGCGCGTCCTGTTTTGACTTTTCCGTGCGAGGTTTCTAAGGCTTCGATGCGCCCCTTCTTGACGACCATACCCTTGACCTCGCAGTTTTGCACGATATCGACGCCGAGCGCGTCCGCACCGCGTGCATACCCCCATGCTACGGCGTCGTGGCGTGCGTTGCCTGCGTCGGACTGGTATGCCGCGCCCATGACGGGGAAGCGTCCGTCGAGGTTGATCTCAGGCAGCATGTGTTGGACGCGTTCCGCCGAGATCATCTCGATATCGATACCGTTCAAGCGACAAGCTTGTTCGCGCCGCGCCTGTTCTTGCAAGTCGTGCACCGAATGAGCCAGCTGCAGGACTCCGCGCGCGCTGAACATGACATTGAAATTGAGCTTTTTGCTGAGGGTTCCGAAAAGCTCGAGCCCGTGCTGATAGATCTTGGCGCTCTCGTCTTGCAAGTAGCCCGAGCGCACGATGGTGGTGTTGCGCCCCGTGTTGCCTCCGCCCAGCCACCCTTTCTCCAAGACGGCGACATTGTTCACGCCGAACTCTTGTGCAAGGTAGTAGGCGGTTGCAAGCCCGTGTCCGCCGCCGCCGATGATCACGACGTCGTAGGCGGAGCGCAGCGTCGGACTGCGCCATGCACGAGACCAGTTCTCGTGCCCCTTGCGCGCATGGCGCAACAACGACCACAAGGAATAGCGCGAGGAGTAGCGCGTCATCGACACATTGTTCTGTAGGGTCTTTCAAGAGCAAGCAAGAACACGGGCTCCCGCGCCGTCAGGAGAGATTGTCAACTTCTTCCAACGCGACCGCGTTCCCCTCGGCGGTTGCATCGCTGGCATCGACCGTCGTCTCCTCGCTTTCGCTGGAGGCCAGCGCACCCTCCGCGACGCCTTCTTCGCCAGTGCTGCGTTCCTCCACGAAGGAGCGCGACATGAGCTTCTGACTGTAGGCGGCACCGCACTTCGGACACGCGATCGCCTTCTCGTTGAAATCGTAGAACTTCGCACCGCAACTGCCGTTGTTGCAGACCCGCTTGATACCCCAGTGTGCTTTTGCCATAAAAAACCTAGCCGCGCTTGCGTGTATGTCGGTTATTGTCCGTTGTTGCCAATGTGTGTCGCAATGGATGTCGCAATGTGTGTTGCGATGTGTGTTGCGATGTGTGTCGTCTCTGCAAACAACCTCTTCCCTCTTTGCCCGAATCGTCTCGCTGTGTCAAGTCTGCTTTCGCTTTTTTGCCCCCATCCGTGTCGCACCTGATCGCCTCGTCCAGCCGTGCGCTTTCGGGTGAAGTGCGCATTAGCGGCGACAAGTCGATCTCGCACCGCGCGCTGATCGTCGCAGCCCTGTGCCTCGGCAAGACAGAGATTTCAGGGCTGCTGGAGAGCGAGGATGTGCTGGCAACGCTCGACATCTTGCGTGCGCTCGGCGTGCGCATCTTGAGGGCAGGCACGAAGGAAGAGCCCTTGTGGCATGTCTTCGGCGCGGGCGCAGGCGCGCTGGAAGAACCCGCCGAGGTCTTGTACTGCGGCAACTCCGGCACGAGTGCACGACTTTTGTGCGGCTTGCTCGCCGCCGCGCCCTTTCCCTGCGTCCTCGACGGCGACCGAAGCTTGCGTGCGCGTCCGATGGATCGCGTGCTTGTCCCTCTGAAAAGCGTCGGGGTGAGGGCGCACTTGCACAAGGGACGCTCGTTACCCTTGACGCTAACGGGCTTGCGCCGTCCGCTGCCCTTGCGCTGGTGCTTGCAAAGCGCGAGCGCGCAGGTGAAGAGCGCGTTGCTGCTCTTTGCCCACTCGGCGCAGGGTCGAAGCGAGATCATCGAGCCTTTCTTGTCGCGCGACCATACGGAACGTTTGCTTCTCGCTTGCGGTGCGCCGCTCTGCGTGGAAGCGCGCGAAGAAGGCGGTCGACGGCTCGTGCTGGAGGGCGGAACAGCCCTGAGTGCACCGCAAACGATCGCTGTTCCTGGCGATGCGAGCTCTGCCGCCTTTCTTATCTTGGCAGCAACATTGTGCGAAGGGTCGGATGTGACGCTGCGGGGGGTAGGCATCAACCCTACTCGCACAGGCTTCATCGAGACGCTACGCGAGATGGGAGCGAACATCGTCTGCACGACCAAGGAAAGCACGAGAAAATCTTCCTCTGGCGACGACGGCAAGAGCGAACCTGTAGCCGACCTTCGCGTGCGTTCTGCTTCGTTGCGTGGCATCGTTGTTCCCCCTGCGCGTGCAGCCAGCATGATCGACGAGTATCCCGCCTTGGCGATGGCGGCGGCGTGCGCGCACGGCAAGACGGTCATGCAGGGCTTGGCGGAGTTGCGCGTCAAGGAGAGCGACCGCTTGACGGCAATCCAAACGGGCTTGGCACTGTGCGGCGTGCGTTGCGAGCAGGAAGCCTGTAATCTTACCGTCTATGGCATTCCCCCCGGCATCCCCCCCGCATCCGTCGTTGCCTCCTCCGCCGCGAAAGGCTCTGTTTCGATCGCCGCCTGCGGCGATCATCGTATTGCCATGAGCTTTTTGATCCTCGGCTTGGCGCGAGAGAACGCGTCGCTTTGTGTCGACAGCGCCGAATCGATTGCGACCAGTTTCCCCGATTTTCAAGCATGCATGCAAAGCATCGGTGCTGTCCTTACTGCCGCTCCGCCTTCCCCCGCCCCGTGAACATGAACATGAACATGAAGAACATGAAGAAGACTCGTCCTTTCGTGATTACCGTCGACGGGCCCGCCGCCGCGGGCAAAGGGACGCTTTCGCGCACGCTCGCCACAAAGCTTGGCTACGAACATTTGGATTCGGGAAAACTCTACCGCTCGGTTGCACGGCACGCAGCAGACGAGTGGCATCTCGCCTTGAACGCCGCAGACATCGACCCCGCAGACATCGACCCCGCAGAGATCGACTCCACAAAAAATGACGCAAACATTGACGCAAACATTGACGCAAGAATTGACCTAGCGGCGATCGTGCAGGCTGTACGCACGCGTCTTCCCTTGACACGCTCCTACCTCGCGTCGCTTGAGACGGATCGTCGCTTGTACGAGGACAAGGTCGCCCTGCTCGCCTCACGTCTTGCGCCGCACGGCGCGCTGCGCGCGGTGCTGCGCGAACAACAGCGCAGCTACATCGCCTCCGTTGCGACGGGGATCGTCCTGGACGGACGCGACATGGGAACGGTGGTCTCCGCCGATGCGCCGTGCAAGATTTTTTTGACCGCCTCCCTAGCGGCACGCGCACGACGGCGCACGCAAGAATTGCTTGACGATCGTCCAAAACAAAGCTACAATGTTCTGTTAAACGATGTGCTTGAGGCGATGCGCGTGCGCGACGAGCGTGATGCGTCGCGTTTGCAGGCACCCATGAAGGCGGCAGAGGACGCGATGGTCATCGACAGCTCGAAGCTGTCGGTCTCGCAAGTCTTGGAACAAGCCCTTCGCCATGTCGAAGCGTGTCGAGCGCGTTTTGTTTCCTGATGCCTTCTTATTCTCCCTGTTGACCCTCCCTTACTTTATGCCTTGTCCTTTTCATCCTGCGAAGCCCGTCTTGACGCGACGGGTGTTCGTTGCCTTCCTCTTGTCTGTGAGCGTGTCCGCGTGACCGCCGCGTCCCCCGCCGCTTCCGCTGCCGATTCTTCTGACGCGAAGTCCGCCTCGGAGGACAAAGCTCCCCCGCCCCCCCCTGTCGGCAAGAACAACCCTTCTGAGGGATCCTCTGGCGGCGAACCCTCTGCGCAGGGCGAGAGCTTCGAGGCTCTGTTCGAAGAATCGTTCGGCGCAGAAAAGAACATCGTAGGCTCGGTGCTCGAAGGCAAGGTGGTCGCCATCGAAGGCGATTGTGCCGTCATCGATGTCGGACTGAAAACGGAAGGGCGCGTGCCGCTGAAAGAGTTCGTCTCCGCCAAAGGACAGGAGATACCGAAGCCGGGCGATGTGGTCGAAGTGTTCATCGAACGTTTGGAAGACCGCAATGGCAAGATCCAAATCTCGCGCGAAAAGGTGCAACGCGAAGAAGCCTGGCAGCGGCTGGAAGAACAGTTCCAAAACGAAGCGCATGTCAAGGGCACGATCAAAGATGCCGTGAAAGGAGGGTTCACCGTCGATTTGGACGGCGCGGAAGCCTTCCTGCCGGGCTCGTTGGTCGATATCCGTCCGCTGCGCGACCACGCCGACCTGCTGCAAAAAGAACAAGAGTTCCAAATCCTGAAGATGGATCGCGCGCGCAACAACATCGTCGTCTCCAGACGAGCGATCTTGGAAAAAGAACGGGCGGGACAGCGCGAAAAGCTGATCGAGACGATCCAAGAAGGACGCGTGATGGAGGGGATCGTGAAAAACATCACCGACTACGGTGCGTTCATCGATTTGGGAGGCATCGACGGATTGCTCCATGTGACGGACATGTCGTGGAAGCGCATCAACCACCCGCGCGATGTCGTCGAAGTGGGAGAAAGTCTGACGGTGCAGATCATCCGCTACAACGCAGAGACGCAGCGCGTCTCGTTGGGAATCAAGCAGATGGAAAAGAACCCGTGGGACGAGGTCGGCGAGAAGTTTCCCGTCGATGCAAAGGTCAAAGGAAGGGTGACGCGCGTGACCGACTATGGTGCCTTTGTCGAGTTGGAGCCCGGCATCGAAGGGCTCGTCCATGTCTCCGAGATGAGCTGGATGCGCAAGAATGTGCATCCCAGCAAGATGGTCTCCGTCTCCGAGGAGGTGGAGGTACAGGTGTTGAACTCGGACTTGGACAAGAAACGCATCTCCTTGGGCATGAAAGCTTGCCAGCCGAACCCTTGGACAACCTTTGCCGAGCAGCACAAGGTCGGCGACGAGATCGAAGGAGTGGTCAAGAACACGGCGGAGTTCGGCTTGTTCCTGACGCTACCGATGGAAGCGGACGGCATGGTTCACATCACCGATTTAACATGGGCGGGCAATCCTGACGAAACGTTGAAAACCTACAAACGCGGCGACAGGGTGAAAGTCAAAATTCTGGAGATCAATGTGAAGAAGGAACGCGTCTCCTTGGGGATCAAGCAGCTTGTGCCTGATCCTTTCTTGGAGGACATCGCCTCCTTGAAGGGGGGGGATGTCGTCACTTGCACCGTCGTGAGAGTGCAGGAGGGAGGAATCCTTGTCGAACTTGCAGGCGGCGCCGGCGGCAAGCTGGAAGCCTTCATCCGCAGAGGCGATTTGGCGCGCAACCGCTCCGAGCAGCGTCCCGACCGCTACGCGGCGGGAGAAAAGGTGGACGCGCAGGTCATGGATATCGACAAGAAGCAGCGCAAAATCATGCTTTCCGTCAAAGCGCGCGAGGTCGCGGAGGTCAAGGAGGTGGCATCGACTTACGGCAGCACCGATTCGGGCGCAGTCTTGGGAGACATCTTGGGGAAGGCTCTCGAAGAGAAAGAGGCGCGAGAAGGCGGCAAGGCGCAAGGCAAAGAAAAACCCGCCAAGAACAAGCAAGAAAAGGAAGAAACAAAAACCGCGCGAAAGGAAAAACAAGCACAGAAAGAAGAAGAGAAGGAAGAGGAAAAAGAGGTAGCAGAAGAAGCGACAGAAGAAGCCCCGCAGGAAGCGACAGAAGAAGCCCCGCAAGAAGCGACAGAAGAAAAGGCGGCGGAAACGGAAAGCCCGACAGCCTCAACCGAAGAATCCAACGAGGAATCAAACGAGGATTCTGACAAGGACGAGGAGCAAGAAAACGCTCACGAGGCGATAGCCGAAGAGGGGAAAGATTCCTCTGCGGAGCAAGAAAAAAGCTAGGCGCTATATTTTTGTTCTTGTTCTTGTTTTTGGCTTTGTCCTTTCCCTTGTGAATTTGTGTCCTTGTTTGGGACTTGTTGCGCCTTCGATTTTGTTGGGAGGAAAAGGTATGGGGGAGAGTGGTGGGTCGTGCTAGATTTGAACTAGCGACCTCTGCCATGTCAAGACAGCGCTCTAACCAACTGAGCTAACGACCCTTTGCAATTCGCCCTATTAACAGCCCGGTCACATGACCCAGCATAAAAACAAGAGCAGAAATAACGATCTCGATTTGTTCGTATTTTTCGTAAAATACAGCTATGAAGAAAGCAACTGCCAACAACAAAAGAAGCCCTCCTACGAATATCCCAAAAATCCATGTATTTCTATAATGTTCCTTGTCAGAATTTTCTCTGTCCATGACACGCAAATTGTATATTCGTTTTTGTTTGTACATTTCCAAATCGTGCAACCGATCAGCACGCGAGATTTCTTTGGCGGCTCCTTTCTTGAATGCTTTTAAAGATTGAGATTTATTATCAGGCATGGACTTCCTCTCGTTCTATCTTGTCCTCAAATCGTTTCAGCAACCACTTGTAGTGATCCCTAATAACATCGTTGTCGATAATCTTCTCGTCGTTTTCACGCGCCAAATCCCACGGAGTTCCGCGCGCGTGTGTGGCATTGACCAGGTCAAAGCTTGAAAAGCCCTTGTACTTTTCCCAAACGACACTCAACATCTCGTTGAAAAGATCCTTCGACGCATCGACGCGGGTCTTGTCGCCTCCCAAGTCGCCAATAGGCTTGTCGCCGTAGTTTTTGAAAGCCTTGTAGACCTTGCGCACAACAGGACCGTAAGCCCAAGCCTCGACCTCGTCCTCGAAAGCGGGCTCGTCGGTAATCGCCAAGTGCCAGCCGTGCAGGATGTAGAGTAGCTTCTGCAATTTCAAGTGGCTGATTAGGGCATCTTCGTTCTTGTCCTTGTTCTTCTCGTCCAAGGAGCGTTGCAGAATCGAGTTGGCGACTTGCAACGCCGAGTTTGATGTCTTGCTCATGGTTCTGTCCTCCGTTGCTCTTGTTGCTCGCGTCTGCGAGGCGCGCGGAGGGCTATTCTCGCACGCCCCCCATTCTAGCCTTAACACGGGCTTCGTGCAAGGGGAAGGGAGAGGGGAGAGGGGAGGCGCGAGCCGGAATCGAACCGGCCTCAAGGGATTTGCAGTCCCGTGCGTAACCACTCCGCCATCGCGCCGTGGTCTCTAATCCTATCTCTTGCTACAACAGGCTCTTCGTGCGGTCAAGCCTCTTCGTCAACCTCGTGCTGCAGGCGCCAAGCGAGCAAGAAGGTATCGTCCGAAGAGTCACGGGCTTGCCGCGCCTTGTCGATGCTTCCAGACACGAGAAGCTGCTTCGTGAGCGTGAGCTTGCCTTCGCCGCCGTAGAGGCTTTCGACAACGCTCAGCGAGGCGGCGCCTTGCAGGCGGAAGCGAAACCCAGGACGATTCTCAGGTTTCAGAACCGCTTCGCGACCGTTGCGCAACAAGAAGACGCTCACTTTCGGGTGGAGATGGAAGCGCAACGCGAACGGCAGCCCTTGCGACACGCTGTTGTCGAAGCGACGTTGATCGGCGACGCGCATCCGCTCCCAGCCCCACAGACGCGTGCCGACAGGTGAGAGGTGCCACTCGCGCGACACCACGATGCCGAACAGACTTCTGTAGCCGTCGTGCGAGAGGGAGAGGCGTGTTTGTCCTTCTTGCATCGACCTTGCCAAGCTGACCCGTGCACGGCGCGTAGCGAAGGGGTGGAGCGAGCAAACATTGCGCTCGGCTATCGTGAGCATCGAGTGCGCCGCGCTCGAGCGCGCAGCACGCCAAGGCAGACGAGCGGGAAGATGCGCGCTATCAGCTGCCTCCAGCGCGCACGAGACGACGATGCGGTCTTTCTCGTAAGAGAACTCGAACGCGCTCGTACTGGCGTAGGGCATCTCCCCTCCCTTGTGTTGCGCATGCGAACGACGCGGGCTGGAGGCGTCGACGAGCATCAGGGCTTTCTGCGCGACGACACGCTCCAAGCCTGCACCGCTAGCGGAGAGCGGAGGGCGTGCGCGCACCTGAACCGCCGCGAGCAAACGCGCGACGCCAGCAACCGAGCCCTCGCCGCTGCCGTCGAAGGTGGTGAGCGCGCCGTCGCCGCAGCGCAGCATCATGAGCGCCGGCACCATGCGGTCGAGTGCTGCCAACAACCCCTCAGGCGGAAGCAGCTGAACAAGCGCATACAGCCGCTTCACCTGCAACAACGCCTCCATGATGTCTTGCTGCACACAAGCTTTGCGTCCGTACCAAAAGCCCTCGCCGCGCGGCACCTGCTCTTCCAAACAGCGACACAGCCTGCGCTCGCAAGCTTGTCTATGCACTCGATTGTCGCGGAAGCACAAGGCTGCCGTCGCACACACAAGAAGCCCCGTCAAACGCTCGAGCGCGAAGCGCGGCTGCAATCTCGTCGCACGACACAAGTGGCGGGAGTGCGCATAGAGTGCGCGATGGAGCAAGCGGCGTTGTTCTTCGGACAAGGCGGGTGCAAACCAATCGTAGTGTTGCAGCCACTTCGTCAAACGCTTGGCAACCGTAGAAGCTCGCCACGCCTCCCACGACCAGCGACGATGGGAGACCAGCCAATCGACGATGCGTTCGGCGACGAACCTGACCGCTTGAAGCTTGGCGGCAGTATCGGGCGCGGCGGTGGCATAAGCGCGCACGTCGTCCAGCCACACGAAGCCGTGGCATGCCTCAAGCCAGCGTGCAGAGGCGCTCGCGGGGTGCCAAAAAGGATAGGGGTGGAAGATGCGCACTCCGCCCCAAGCGCAGACGCCTTGTAAAATCTCCTTGCCTGCGACCCTGTCGCCGCCTCGAGGCGGACTCGGCAACAAGGCGGGCGCAGAAGAGCGCCGCTCCCACGGATAGAAGGGCAGCAGGAAGAACAATGAGGCGCACGCAGTAGAAAGTGTTTCGCGCGCGCGCGCCAGCGCTCCCGGCGCAGCCCCTGCCCGCCGCCTGAGCGAGTTGGAAAGGGAGCGCGAAAAGGAGATCGAAAGAGAGACTAAGGAGAGGGGGAAAAATCCAGCACGAGCGAAAAGGCAAGTCGTGCGCTTGAATCTCGATGCCACGCATCTTGATGCCACGCATTTCGATGCCACGCGAGCAAGACGAGTAAAGAGCGCGAACACTGTTTGAGACAAGGGCACGACTGGTCAGACCAAAGTTGCAAGCAACAACAACAAGACGCCTCCTCCTGTTCGCCAACACTCTTTGCGGAAGAAAGCCATGCAATGTCGCGCCTTGCCGAAGTTGCATCGAGCCAAGTCGATGTAGCACCACGATGCGAGCAGGAGGAGACAGGCAAGCCAAATGCCTATTTCCCCCTCGCCTTGTTCCGCAAGAGCGAGAAACACGCTTGCAAGGAAGAAGGCGTAGAGGGCTGCGAGCCACAGCTTGGGGTGTCGTTTTTTTGCGAGCCACAAGGTGAGCGAGTTCATCTTTGTGCGACGATCGTCTTCGATATCCTGCCACGCGTAGATACTGTCGTAGAAGGCTGTCCAAGCGATGGAGCCGAGCCACAGCGTCCATGCTGCGTCGCTGATGCTTCCGACGAGCGCGGTGTTGGCGCAGAGGATTCCCCAGCCGAAGGCGATCCCCAGCACGACTTGCGGAGCGGAGACGACCCTCTTGGCGAAAGGGTAGAAAGCTGCGACAGGAAGAATGGCGCAGACGAGCAACAGCAGCAGCGCGGAGTTTTCGGCAAGCGCGAGCAAGCCGAGCAAACACGCCAAGCAGACGAAGAGGGCGACGAAGACGAACAGCAAGGCTTGATTCTCAGAGAGATCGCCTTTCGGCAAGGGACGGGTTCGCGTGCGGAGGGTTTGGCGGTCGATGGCACAATCCCAAAGGTCGTTCCACGCGCACCCTGCCGCGCGCGCGGCGACGGCGGCTACAGCGAACAGAAGGGCGAGCAGGAGCGGGAGCAGGAGCGGGAGTAGAAACGATGGCGCGTACTGATAGAAGAAGACAGCGCCCTCAACAGCGCTATAGACATCACCATAGACATCACTATAGACATCGCCATAAACTTGGGGCAATGCGAGCGCGATCCCCCACCAGCACGGCACGATCAGATAGAAGGCACCGCTGAGGGAGTGAAAGCGTCCGAGACGGAGGTAGGCAGAAAGCGACTGCGAACGGCGCACGGAGATATGCGACATTCGTCGTTGCCTGCTAGAATGGGGGGCGTTCTTGCTCAAGGAGACCTCGACTGCCATAACCACAAAGATGCAGACCACAAAGACACAGACCGCCAAAGCACAAGCGGTAAGGACACGAGGCGATCCTGCTAGCAGCCTGCATGCTAACACAGCACGCTTTTGCCAGCAGGGCTTTTTGCAACGCGATGCCGTCGTCGCGCTGTCTTCAGAAACGACGCACCACGCGCAGAAGGTTTTGCGTTTGCGAGTAGGAGAGCAAGTCCGCCTGTTCAACAAGGAGTGCGGCGAGTGGCTTGCCGAGCTGACAGGTCTTCGAGGCAGGGAAGGCACGGCGCGCTGTTTGCGCTGCCTGCGCCAGGCGCACGATGGCGCAAGCGAGGGCGCAAGCGAGGGCGCAAGCGAGTGTGCAAGCGAGTATGATGGTCCGACCTTGTATTTTTCGCCGATTCGCGCGCATCGCATCGTATGGCTTCTTTCGAGCGCGGTCGAGCTGGGTGTCTCTAGGCTGGTGCCTTTTCGCAGCCGCTATACGAACGCGCATTTTTCGCCTGCGCGTGCGACGAGGACGCTCCGCGCTGCCGTCGAGCAGAGCGAGCGTCTTACCTGTCCCGTCCTCGAGGCGGAGCAGCCCCTGTGCGCTGCCTTAGTTGCGCGTGAGGAGCGGCTGTTGTTTTGCGCCGAGCGCGGTGAGGCTGCGAACCTGCGAGACGCGATCGCCGAGCATGCCGAGACGCGACGCATGGCGATGCTCGTAGGACCTGAAGGAGGGTTCTCCGATGCCGAGCAAACGATGTTGCGCGCTTGTCGCTCGGTCGTCCCTGTCTCGCTGGGGGAGCGTGTGCTACGTTGCGAGACGGCGGTCTTGGCAGTCTTGGCTTACTGGCAGGCTTTCCGAGAAGGCACAACAACGGCAAGTAGGAGAGCGAAACGATGACCGATACGAACAGCGAAACAATTGAAGATCGCTCCGCCTTGACGGCGTGGTTTCAGAGCGGCGAGACGGCGGATTGTCGCATCGGTGCAGAGCACGAGAAGCTGCTGTTTCACACGGAGGACTTGCGTCCGCCGCGATACGAGGTGATCCGCGAGCTCTTGGAAGATCTTCAGCGCACCAGCGGCGGCGTGTTGCAACGCGAGAAAGAAAATCCGATCGGCTTGGACTTGCCCAAGACGCAAAATGCCATTTCGATCGAACCCGCCGGACAGTTCGAGTTTGCAGGCGCGCCGTTGCGCTCGGTCGAGGAGATCTGCATCGAGCTGAAAGCGCACCTGTCCGTCTTGCGTCCTCTGTTGCAAGCGCGGGGCTTGGGCATGTGTGCGATCGGCGCGCGTCCGCGCGAGCGCGACTCGGAGCTGCCGTGGATGCCGAAGGAGCGCTATGCGATCATGAGAAAATACATGGCACGACAAGGCAAGCTGGGCGTCGCCATGATGGGACGCACCGCGACAGTACAGGCGAATGTCGATTACACCGACGAGCAAGACATGGCAACGAAGATGCGCGTTGCAACCGCGCTGCAACCCGTGATGACGGCGTTGTTTGCCCACTCGCCCTATGCCGAGGGGAAGGCGAACGGCATCTTGTCGAACCGAGCGCATTATTGGCTGGATAGCGATTCGCAGCGCTGCGGTCTGCCGTTGTTTGTTTTTGATCGCTCCTTCGGCTACGAACGCTGGTGCGATTATGCTTTGCCGATTCCTCTCTATTGTTTGGTGCGCAACGAGAGCTATGTCGACACCAGCACCTTTACCTTTGCCGACTACTTGGACGGCACACGCGGCGAAGCTTTGCGGGCTCGGCACGGTAGTGCGCGCATCGAGGATTGGGCAAGCCACATGCGGATGATCTTTCCCGATGCTCGTCTGAAGCGTGTCATCGAGATGCGCGGTGCCGATAGCGGCGACGCAGCGATGCTGTGCGCCTTGCCGGCTTTGTGGTCGGGGTTGTTGTACGACGAGCAGACCCAAGCGCAGGCGTTGCTGTTGGCGGAGGACTTGGCGCAGCCCGATCCTTCGGGCGTGGGTGTGCGCGATCAGGATGCGGAGGATTCGCTTGCAACAGCGTACAGGAAGGTGCCGCGCTTGGGACTGGCGACGCCTTGTCGCGGGCGCAATGTGGGCGCGATCGCACGCGAGATGCTAGACTTGGCGCGACAAGGTTTGGCGCGGCGATGCCGTGCGCTGGGCGTTGCAGACGAGTGTCACTTCCTGGAGCCGTTGGAAAACATCGTCGAGGAGGGACGCACCCCTGCCGAACGTTTGCTCTCGCTCTTTCCGCAGCCTGAAAGCTTGGACGACTGGAAAGCTGTCTACGATCACTGCTCCTATTGAGCCTCGAGCTCGAGACGACGTGCCGCGAGCAAGGTGGCACGGCGTTCGAAGGCTTCGACCATACGCAGAGCCGCCTGTTCAAAAACATTGTCGAAAACAGACTTGAAAGGCAGGTTGCGCAGCTCGAAGTCGACGACGAAGTCTACCTCACTGGACAAGTCGGACTTGCCGGGCGAATCGCCTTTTTCCACAGGCGTGATGTGCCAGCGGCTTTCGAAGCGCGAGAAGAGATTGCTTTGCGCTCGCATGGAGACGATGCCCGTTGTGGCATCGAAGCGAACGAGGCTTGTAAAGGAGCTGTGGATGAGCTTCGTTCCGACCGTGAGCGTGCCAGCGAGGGTGTCGTGCGTTCTGTCGGCGACTTTGGCATCGATGCACCACGGGAGGAACTGGGGATAGGTTTCGATATCGAGGACGAGCTCGAAGAGCGTGCGGGCAGGGTGGGGGAGAGTGCGGAACTGGTGAAAGCGGGACATGACGGAGCGTAGCAAAAGAAAGGGGATTTGCGTCCATCACAATCCCGTAGCACAAGTCGCTCGAGCAAGTTGCCTGAAGAAAAAGAGAGCTAAGCCGCCCTCTTCCCCTTGAGCTTCCACACATAGCTGATCACCTCGGCAACCGCCTGATAATGCTCTGCCAAGATCTCCTCCCCCGCATCACACGCCGCATACAACGTGCGCGCCAGCGGAGGGTTCGACACTAAGGGGATGCCCGCCTCACGCGCCAAACGCATGATCTCTTCCGCCAAATAATCCACCCCCTTGGCGACGACGCGCGGTGCCTCCATCGCCTCGTCGTCGTAAGCGATCGCCACCGCATAGTGCGTCGGGTTCGTAATCACGACATCCGCGCTCGGCACAGCTTGCGCAATTCGTTGCCGCGCCCGCTCGGTGCGAATGCGCCGAATCCGCGCCTTGATCTGCGGATCGCCCTCGATCTGCTTGAACTCGTCCAACACTTCTTGGCGCGTCATGCGCAAACGCTTGCGATGGCGCGCGCGTTGAAACAACAGGTCCAACGCCGCGATCACAAACAGCACCATCAGGATTGCAACCATCATTCCTACCAAAAGCTCCTGCGTCTTCGGCAAGACGAAATCGATGCTCCGCATCATGAAGTTCTCGATGTTCGGCAACTGCATCACCAAGAACACGGCGCCCACGCCGCCCACCAGCACAAGCTTGATGAGCCCTTTGATAAACTCCATCAAGCTCTCCAAAGAAAACAGACGCTTGAACCCCGCCAGCGGAGAGATCTTGTTCAACTTCGGCTGCATCCGCTTCGGCGCAAACAAGGGACCGATCTGAACCAACGACGAAAACAGAGCGACGAAAACGATGGCAAACGCGGGCCACACGAAGACCACCCCCAGCTCACGCACGACCTCGGCGAGCAACGTTCCCACCTCCTTCTCGGCAATCACGATCTCGCCCGCTTTCTCCAAGATGCCGGCGAGCGGCGCGCTCATGCCGCGCACAACAAGCCCGCCCAGCAAGGCAATCGACAAGGTTGCCACCAGCAGCAAGAGCCAATGGTTGACCTCGCGCGACAAGGGCACCTGCCCCTCGCTACGCGCGTCGCGCAGCCGCTTCGGCGTAGGCTCTTCCGTCTTCTGTGCGTCGTCCGCCATCAGCGACAATGCTCTCCCCCTTGCTCAAGAGGCAAGGAAGGGTGTCAGCACCTCTTGAAAATGCTCCAGGAACAAACGCAACATCACCGTAAGACTGAGCGCCAGCAACAAAAAGCCCAGCAACAGCTGCAAGGGCAACGCGACGAAGAAGACCTGCATCTGCGGCATCAAGCGCGCCAGCACTCCCATCAAGGCGTAGAACAGCACCGAGACAATAAAGAAAGGCGCGGCGATCTGAAAACCCAAAGTAAAGCTCTTGCTGAAAATGTCAAGCACCAGCTGTGAGAAGTCTCCTGCAGGAAACGACCATTCGCCAGGAGCAAAAAGACGATAACTGTCGGCAAGCGCCAAGAAAACAATGTGATGCAAATCGGTGACGAAAAGAGCTGTCGTTGCAAACAAGCTCAAGAACACGGCAGGCAAGACGCTCTGCTGCGCTTGCAGGGGGTTGAAAAGGGAGGCGTTCGACATGCCGACCAGCAGAGCGAAGAAGACGCCCGTATAGATAAACGCCGACGACGCGAAGCGAGCCACCGTGCCGATCAACACTCCGATCAACGCTTCGACGAGCAGCAACAGAAAGAGCCTGTCGAAACTTTCGGGTTGGGCGGGTAGCTCCTCGCCTACGACGGGCAGAAGAATCAGGGTTAGGAAGAAAGCCAACAAGAAGCGTATGCGCGGCAAAACGAAGCTCTGCCCGATGTTGGGAAAGAGCGTGATCATAATCGAAAGCCGCACGAACAGCAGCGCGAAGCGCCATGCTTCTTGCGGTAGTAGCTCTGCAAGCATGGAGCTGCGATGCCTCCTTGCGCGATTATCCCAGAGCGATGATGCGATCTGCAATCGACTGCATGAAGTCGAACATGCTACGCATCATAAAGGGCATCAGCAGCAGCAGCGCGAGGAAGACGGCGACGATCTTCGGCACGAAGGTCAGCGTGACCTCCTGAATTTGGGTGAGCGCTTGAAAAAGGGCGATCAACAATCCGACGACAAGGCTAACGATCAAGATAGGCAGACTCACTTCCAGCAGCAGGAAGATACTTTCGCGAGCAAACAGCAGCAGATCTTCTTCCGTCACCGCGAGGGATCCTCGGGCTCTGTCGCGGAAGGAGAGAGTTGTGTCGTCTGTTCCGTTGCGTTCGGTCTTTGGGGGATGAAAAGAATTTGTCCGGGGCGGATCAAATCGGGATTTTCGATTTGCGCCTTGTTCGCCTCATACAGGAAGGTGTGGAGCGTTCCCGTTCCGAAGATGCGCCGCGCGATGTGCCAAAGGCTTGCGCCGGCGCGTACGACGAAGTATTCGTCTTCACCGTCGCGCATGAGCGGAGTCCAATCGATGGGAAGGGCTTTGCGCTGCACAACCTTCTCGTTGCTGACAAGGTCGATGCGCAGCACTTGTCCTGACAGGCTTGTCTGCGAGGGGGCGAGCTGTGCCGAGAGCTGCCAATCGACAGGCACGGCTCCTTTGCCGCGGTAGCCCTTGCGTGCGATGAGCTTGTTGTTGCGATAAACGAGCATTTCGACTTGCTCGCCGCGCAGCCGCCCTGCAATCGAGAGCTGTCCGTTCTCGCCGTAATCGAGCGTATCGACGATGAAGTCAGCGCCTGTCGCCGTCTTGTCGCCAGAGAAACGTCGCGAGAGGATACGCGAGGCAACGCCGCTTTCGTTCGCCAGCACGACCATCAGGGGCTGTTGGGTTTCCGTCGAAAATTCGGGCGAAAATTCGGGAATGACCACCCACAAGGTTTCGATGCCGTAGACGACTTCCGACTCTTCGATTTGCGCTTCGAGACTAAGCGTGTACTGCCCTGTCTCGAAGGGCTTTTGCGAGAGGAAAAGCCACTCTCCCCTGTCGTCGGTCACCATGGCGCCCAGCACTTCTCCGTTCATCGACAACAGAAGACGCGAGAGCGGCGGCGCGTAGCCGCCGAGCATGATTTGTCCTTCCTGATTGACGCGCGCCAAGTCGAAGCCCAGCTCGAACGCAACCGCAGGGCGTTGTTGCAACCCCGCGCGCTCGACAGAGGTCGTCAGATTCTGCTGCCAAACGAGCAGCATCTCGGCATCGTCGCTGCTGTCGTTCTTGTCGCGCGCGAGGTACTGCATCAGCGCGATGGCGCTCAGCAGCAGCGTCAGCCCTGAAGCGATACCCGCAAGATAACTTCGTTGTGCGCGCAAGGAGGCACGCAAAAAAGAAGGCAAGCCCGCAAAAAAAGATGCCCAAGAAAATACCCAAGAAAATATCCAAGAAGATCCTACGGACTTTTTGGGCTTTTTACGCCGCAAATCTTTGCGCTCAAGCTTTCTTCGCCCAAAAATTGCAGGCTGTGTTACAGGCTGTGTTGCAGGCTTGAGCCTTTTGCGCAGAGAACGAGAACGAGGCATAGGGCAGAGTGTAGCACAAAAGCCACGCAGAAAAAACGGGCGGGAAAAAACGGGCGGAAAAAAGACGATAGACAAGCTTGACAGGAGCGCGAGCTCGTCGAGCGCAAGCTCGTCGATCTCGAACTCGTCGAGCTTGCGCTCGACTTTGTGGTTTGCTTTGGTGATTTGCTTTGAAACTCGTTCCTGAGCTCGTCCTTGCGCTTGACCTTTTCGTCTCTGCGTGCCACAAGAAAAAGGATTGTTCTCTTTCTTCGTCGTGTTTTGTTTTTATGCCTCTCCCTTCCTTTTCCGTCGACTTTGCAGGCGAGCCTAGTCTTGAGACGCTTGCAAAACAATACAGCCTGCTCTTCCTTTCGGTTCGAGAACAGCCCCAGTCGCAAGAACGGACGCTGGACGATCTGCTAGGCAAATCTATCGCCAGAGCCAGGAAGCAGGCGAAAAAATTCAAGGCGCGGCAAAACCAACTTCTCGATGTGTCGGGCTTTCCTACGCTGGGAAATCTGGGCAGAGTCGTGCTGCTGGGAACAGAGAAATCGACCCACGAAGATCGGCAAGAAGATGCACAAAAGTCTTCACAAGATTCTTGCGATGAGCAAACCGCTACCTCGCAAGCCGTTACTTTGAAGGACAAGAAACATCGTTCTAATGAGCGCGCGTTTTTGCGCCAGTTGTTTTCTCAAGGCGCTTCTCTGCTTGCGCGCGTGCGCGCGATCGGCGCGGAGGAAGCCGTTTGGGTTTATGACGGCAGGGAGCGCGATCTTTTTCTACGGATGCCTGAGGCAGCAAGCGAGGGAGCGTTGGGAGCGATGCTTGCCTCCTATCGTTTCGACACCTACCTTTCGAACGACGACAAGGAGGCGGTGGAGAGCCGAAGGCTTGCGCTGAGAAAACTGAGCGTGTCTCTGGCAGGCGCACAATTTGCAACGGGGGCGTGCGAGCGGGCATGGGCGCGATGTCAAGCGGAGGCGCGGGGGGTGTGTCTTGCGCGCGACCTTGTCAACGAGCCTCCGAACGCGTTGAATCCGAAAACTTTCACCGAACGTTTGCAGGCTCTGCCCGACGATGTCGGCAAAGCTGTCGGCAAGACTATTGGGAAGACTGGCGGCAAGACTGTCAGCAAGGCTGTCAGCAAGGGATTGCGTGTCGAGGTTTTGGACGAGAAGCGACTGGAAAAATTGGGCTTCCGCGCGTTGCTGGCAGTCGCGCGTGCCTCCGAGCATGCGGCGCGCGTCGTGGTGCTGCATTACACGCCGCCGAAGAAGGATTCGCGTGCACCGCTGGTGTTGGTAGGCAAGGGAGTGACCTTCGATTCGGGAGGCTTGTCGTTGAAGCCTGCAGGATCGATGGAGGACATGAAGATGGATATGGGAGGGGCTGCGGCGGTTGCAGGGGCGATGGCGACGATTGCCATGCAGCAGCCTAGCCGAGCTTGCATCGGCATTGTCGGACTGGTTGAGAACATGCCGGGGGGCAATGCGCAGCGTCCGGGCGATATTGTGCAGACGCTTTCGGGGCAGACGGTCGAGGTTCTGAACACGGATGCGGAGGGGCGGTTGGTGCTTGCCGATTTGCTGTTTTATGCACGGCGGCGGTGGCAACCTCGTGCGATGGTGAACTTGGCGACCTTGACGGGGGCGATGATCGTTGCGTTGGGCGAGGAGTATGCCGGCTTTTTTGCGAACGACGATGCGCTTGCCGAACAGATGGAGGGTTGTTCCAAGGCTGTGGGCGAGAAGATATGGCGTTTGCCTTTGGATGCTGCTTACGACGCTTTGTTGCGTTCTCCTGTTGCGGATATGAAGAACATTGGCGGAGGGGGAGCGGGCTCGATCACGGCGGCGCAGTTTTTGCAGCGGTTTGTTTCTGATGCTGCTGAGGGGGAGGAGGTTGCCAAGAAGGTTGCCAAAAAGGTTACCAAGACTTGTTGGGCTCATATTGACATTGCAGGGGTGACTTGGGCGACGAAGGCGCGATTGGGTCGTCCGAGGGGGGCTTCGGGGTTTGGGGTAAGGTTGCTTTCGGCCTTGGCAAGGGGACTTGCTGACGAGGATGGCGATAGGGAAAGGTCGTGAGAATGTTCGGCGGGTTAGCGTTGGTGGAATTGGTGGAATTGAGAGGCATCGGGAGAACTTGAGGAAAACGCGGTGATGGCGGAGTTTCGTTTTTATTGTGTTTCTCGCGCTCGAACTTCTCGTGTTTTGCGGGTGATGCTGGAGAAGACTTTGGAGCGGGGGGATCGCGCTGTTGTTCGGGTGTCTTCTTTGCGGAGGGAGGAGGAGTTGGACATATTCTTGTGGATGGAACCTGCGGCGGGATTTTTGCCGCACAGTCGTGTGAGGGGACGCAGCGGGGGGAGACAAAGCGGGGAAGATTTTACGGCGGAGCATCCCGTGTTATTGACGACAGCGGCGGCGATAGGAACGCAGGAAACAGAGACGCAAAAAACAGAGACGCAAGAAACAGAGACGCAAGAAACGGAGACGCAGGAGACGAAGGACGAGGTTGGAAATGGAGCGCGTGTGTTGTTTCACTGGCAGGAAGGCGGAGAGGGGGGGATGGATCTTGTGGGGGACGGGAAAAAATTCGGGTTGTGTTGTTTTTTGTATGAGGAAGGAGATGGGGATGCTGGGGGGGTTGCAGAGGATTTGTGGGGGAAGTTGCAGGGGATGGGGGGCATGGAGGCGGGATTTTGGTATGCGGAGGGGAGCAGCTGGCGACGGCGCGGGGTGGAGGAAGAGAAGGTTGTCGCGGAGAAGGAAGAAGGGCAGGAGCGAGATCAGGTGCAAGAGCAAGAAGAAGTGAGAGAAGAAAAGCGAGAAGAAGAGCGAGAAGAAGTGCAAGAAGAAGAGCGAGAAGAAATTGTGGAGCAGGAGGAAGTGGGGATTGTGAGCGAGCCTAGTCAGGAGTCGTTGTTTTAGAAAGAACGGATTTTGTTCTTGTCACGCGTAACCTATCTGTTGCGCGAGCGCGTGCCATCCAAAAAGCACGAGCGCGAGCGCAACAGCCTCGCAACGCAGCGATTCTATTCCACTTCGTCCTAGAGAAAAAGGACAGCCATAATTATAAGGGCAATAAGAGTTTAAGAATCTCGAGGATAACATTAAGTACATCTAAAATTAAATCAAGATTTTCAAACAATAGTCTCCAAACCAAAAACTTGCGCCATTCCGCGTAATCGCGCTTTAAGATAATTTTAAAAAAAGTAATTTCCATATGTCTCGATAACCTCCTTTTTGGTTAAACATGTGTGGTTAATTTCGATTCTTTTTTCGAATCGATGAAAACATTAATAACGAATTTATTTGATATTGTCAACAAAAAAACGCCGTAGCGCGTTTCTGCAAAACGCGCTTTGGGTGAGAAAAGGGCTGTGCGCCTCGCTTCGCTCGCGCACAGAACGCGCGCAAAGCGCGCCCGCTGACGCGGAGTCTTTTGCGGGGGGACTTGTCCCCCCACACCCCCCCGTGCGCAGCACCCCCGTGCGCAGAGACAAACACACATCCCCCCTACTTCTCCTCCCTACTTATCTCGCCTACTTATCTCGCCTACTTATCTCGCCTCTTCTTCCGCCGCTCCTTCCGCTCCACACCCCCCACAATACCCTCAGCCTTGCCCACACTCGACTCAATCTCCTCCACGCTCGGAATATCACGATCACCCCCCACAAACCCCGCTAACCTCTCCCCTACAACCCTCACATGCCCAGAGCCAGACCCACAACACAAGCCCACAACATCCGCTCCCAACCGCCTCGCCAATACCGCATAATCTCCCATCATCCCCTCGCTCCCACTATACCGAAACGCCCCGTCCCGCCACTGCGGAACGCCACAATTCCCCTTAACAATAACGGATATATCCTTACGACCCCCCTCGCCCCTCCCCCGCAAATACTCCGTCAACCTCCGCAACGACAACAACGTGTCGCTCGCACCCAA
>JABACB010000189.1 GCA_014237925.1 Alphaproteobacteria bacterium | reverse complement strand
ACCCAGCGACCCAAACCGATACCCGACAACAGAGATAACGCCGCCGTCATGTACAGCACGGGCAGAAACAGCACCGATGTTGTCAGCCACAGCTCTTCCGAAAACAAAGCTTGCGCACCTTCGCGCACGTTTCGCAAAAAGTTGCTTACGGTCGGCACAGCATTAACCCGTGTATGATTCTACGTCGCTCCGCCTTGTCAGGACATTCGGAAAGCGTGGGCAAGTCCACATTCGTCAGCCCGCTCTTGTAGTAGCCGAAAAAGCGCTCTCTGAATCGTTTTCTTCTGCCTACCAACTCCGTGTCGGGAACGACATACCATCCTCCTTGTCGTTCCGCCTGTCGCACCACTCTTGACAGCCTAACCGCATGCTTGCCTCGCTGTTTCAACCTTTCAACGGAGACATAAAGCAAGCAAGCAACGACGACGAGCACCACGACCTTTTGCGCCCGCGACAAAAGGTTTTTCCCATCGTCAGGCGCGAGCAGAAAGACGAGAAAAAGCATAGGCAACCACCAGTTCTGCGGCGTGAGGCGAGAAGTGACGCTCGCTTCCGTCGACAGAACGGATGCCATCACGCCTGCCATCACGATCCACGCTCCCTTGTGGCGCACAAAAAACGCCAAGGTTAGACACAACAGCAACGAGCCGCTAAAAAGTGAAGAAAAACCCTGAAACGACCGCACGCTCAGAGAAGAAAACGGCGGCAGAGGAAGGGGGTTTATCCAAGATTTTCCTGCTTTCGAAAACAGCGAAATCCACCACCTTTCGTAATGCGATTTTTCTAACAGGATGGGGTCTGTTATTTCAACGAATGTGACTTTTTGTTTCTGCTGGCTAATCTCTTTCCCGAACACGATCGCGGGATA
>JABACB010000188.1 GCA_014237925.1 Alphaproteobacteria bacterium | reverse complement strand
ATGTCGTCTACTTCCTGTCGATCTCGATTGCAGCCTTCTGCCTCAATGTGCTGGCAGTGGCGAAAGCACCCCAAAAAAGCTGACCAACCCGACAGAAAAAACCCCTCCTCTCAACGCGCGAAACTGATTAGCGTCTTTGCGCTCCCGCTATTAGCGCTTGCTTTTTGCCTCTGCCTTGCCACAATAACCTTGTCTCTTCGCCCCCTCCTCTTGCTAGAATCATGCCCCCCCCTCTGACGAAGAAAGGACGCAAAGCCGAAAAAACGAAAGCCGCTCTTCTCAACCGCTTCCGCAACTTCTTCCGCAACTTCTTCGGCAACGCGCGCCTCCGCTTCCTGCGTCTGCCGCTCGGCATTCAAGCCTGCCTGTTGCTACTGCTACTGCTGCTGTTCAACGCAGCGCTCTCCCCCTTCTCGGAGCGCAAGTGGGACTGGACAGAAGAGAAATTGGCGACGTTGTCACCCGACGCAAAAAAGTTTTTGCACAAACTTTCGAACAACTACCGCCTCACCCTCTACGCCTCGGCGAAGATCGTGCGCGACATTCCCGCCTACGCCGACTACGAACGCAGAGCCACCGCCTTGCTGGAAGAAATGGCACGCCACAGCAAAAGCGACAGCCGAAAACGACGCCTCATCTTCTCGCTCACGCGCCCCGAGCCCTTCGACGAATCGGAAGACGAAGCGCTGGAAAGCGGCTTGTCGCCGCTCGCCATCGACCAAAGCGGCGAACAGGTCTTCTTCGGACTAAAAATCACCCGCGAACGATCGCCTCAACGTCCGCAAGAAAGCTTGCTCATCCCCTTCCTCCTGCTCGAGCGCGAACAGACGCTGGAATACGAGGTGATGCGCACGCTCGTCGAACTGGAA
>JABACB010000187.1 GCA_014237925.1 Alphaproteobacteria bacterium | reverse complement strand
GCTCCTAAAGTCGCCATCATACAGTTGTGTATTGAAGACGAATTTTGTAGATTGGTGACTTTACCTCTATTTATGATTATTAAAAAACTGTTGTGTATTGAAGACGAATTTTGTAGATTGGTGACAATCTCCAAGAAGGATATTTGCTTAAATGCGTTGTGTATTGAAGACGAATTTTGTAGATTGGTGACATACTGACTACCCCAGTGCCAAACCGGAGTGTTGTGTATTGAAGACGAATTTTGTAGATTGGTGACGCAAAACCTAAAATACTGCGTATATCCCTTGTTGTGTATTGAAGACGAATTTTGTAGATTGGTGACGGCATTTTTTTAATATCGGTATAACCATTAGTTGTGTATTGAAGACGAATTTTGTAGATTGGTGACAAATTAGAACTCGTAGACGATAGCAAGCAAGTTGTGTATTGAAGACGAATTTTGTAGATTGGTGACGAAAAGCTTTGCCATACTAAAAAAAAAACCGTTGTGTATTGAAGACGAATTTTGTAGATTGGTGACAAAAAATTATTCTAGGAATACAGACATTTCGTTGTGTATTGAAGACGAATTTTGTAGATTGGTGACAAATAGCTTAAAAGTTAATTTAGCTCCTGAGTTGTGTATTGAAGACGAATTTTGTAGATTGGTGACAACTAATTATAATTTACAACTCTTATACTAGTTGTGTATTGAAGACGAATTTTGTAGATTGGTGACTCTAGGAATATCTTTACCTTTTAATTCAGTGTTGTGTATTGAAGACGAATTTTGTAGATTGGTGACAAAACAATCTAACCCCCCTTCAAAAGCAAAGTTGTGTATTGAAGACGAATTTTGTAGATTGGTGACCGATAGCTTTTAAAACCTC
>JABACB010000186.1 GCA_014237925.1 Alphaproteobacteria bacterium | reverse complement strand
GTTCAGACAGCGGCTATACAAAAATACGCCACCCAACCTCTATTGCCACCACCACTGTTGGCTCATCAACGTATGCCTTTGTGACATCGGCAACATCAACAATATCTGCAGACATATCAATACCTACAGTAACCACTGATATTCTATCCCGTGATGACGGCATTCAAATCATAGACATTACAAACCCACGTAAACCAATTCCAGTATTAGCTATTACTGATGGCGTAGATGGCTATACGCAACTACGAGGTGCATTCTCTATCGCCACCACCACCATCGGCTCATCAACGTATGCATTGGTGGCATCTCGTGATGATTCTGGCGTTCAAATCATAGACATTACAGATCCAACTGACCCAATTGCAGTATCAATAGCTGAAGATAATAAAAATGGCTTTACAAGTCTAGCTGGTGCAAGTTCTATTGCCACCACCACCATCGACTCATCGCATTATGCCATAGTAGTAGCTCCAGCTGGTACTGATCGTGGCGTTCAAATCATAGGCATTACAAACCCAGACACACCAGTTGCCGTATCAAAATTTAGTTCTAATAACCTAATAGACGGAAAATCCGTCGCTGTCATTACTGGTCTATCAACGTATGCCTTTGTAACATCCACGTATACTGATGGTGTTCAAATCCTAGACATTACAACCCCTGGTAGCCCAACTTCAGTATCGCATATTCGTGATGGTGCAGGTGGCTATACGACACTAAAAGGTGCAACCTCTATTGCCACCACCACCATCGGCTCATCAACGTATGCCTTGGTGGCAGCTCTGAATGATAACGGCGTTCAAATTATAAGATTACAAACCCCTCTAACACTTGATAGTACCAATCCAAATTCTGGATATGCAACAACAGG
>JABACB010000185.1 GCA_014237925.1 Alphaproteobacteria bacterium | reverse complement strand
AAAGGAGTTTACAAACAATGATGTCCATAACAATTACAAACCCTATAACCCTGCTCATAGCCTCCGCCATCGCCTTCATCGTCGGAGGAATTTGGTACGGACCACTCTTCGGTAAAGCATGGTGGGCGGAGCAATCTCACAGAAAAGGTAGGAAAGTCAAAGGCTCCCGCTTGGGCATGGGCGTTCAAGCTCTGCATCTAATAGTTGCCGGGATCGTCGTCTTCGAGCTCGCGCAATACACAACAGCAGCGACCGCCTTCGTGTTGCTGGGCGCGATGAGCGGCTTGGGCATGATCTCGGGAGGTATCTTCCTCGGACAGAGTAGAAGGCTCGTGCTGATCAATATCGGACAGCACCTCCTAACGCTCGCCATCTTCGCTATCGCGATAAGCCTATAGGCACAGAGAAAAAATAAAACACAAGACAGCCGCAACGGCAATACAAGCAACACTCGAAAAAATGGGGCTGTAGCTCAGCTGGAAGAGCGCCTGAATCGCATTCAGGAGGTCGTCGGTTCGATCCCGTCCAGCTCCATATTCTCAATAAAACTCACAGAACAAGCTGCAGCAATAAACTAAAAATACAAAACGCAAGCCGCACACATCCATAAAAATATAAAAAAACGACAGCGCTAACGCAATTCGCTTGCATGTAATAAAAGCAAGCAATAATATCAAATTCCGCGCTACTTCGCGCGAAAAACGTTCTCAACCAAAAATAGGCTAACGCTTGTTAAATAGTAGAGTGCGGTGTTGGACATGTTAATCGTATAGTATCCGAAATTATTCCAAATCGTCGGCGCAACGCGCACGGTATAGAAAAATGTCGGAAGAACGCACAATTCCGTCAACAGCGTAATGCGTATGCATTGAGGCGCTGCTTGCGAG
>JABACB010000184.1 GCA_014237925.1 Alphaproteobacteria bacterium | reverse complement strand
AGCGGAGCTTTCGTAGCTGGCCGTATCAGAGCCCGTACCACCTTTGATCGTATCTGCGCCCTCGCCGCCCTCAAAGAAGTCGTCGTCGGGGCCTCCATCCAACTCGTCGTCGCCCGCGCCGCCGTAAAAGAAGTCGTCGCCCCCGACGCCTGTGAGTGTGTCTTTGCCTGTGCCACCTTCAAATGTATTGCTCTTAAACGAACCATAGAAAGTGTCATCGTAATCCGAGCCGATAAAGTTTTCGATGCTCGTCAGCTCGTCTTTATCCGCGTCTGTTCCTGGTGAGACCTGTGCGTTTGAGCCAAAGACAAGAGTGATATAGACACCTTTCGTTGGCATGCCAGTTGTTGCCGCGGAGTTTTTGTAGCTCACCGTATCGCTGCCTTCCCCACCATTGATGATGTCTCCGCCTTTGCCGCCTGTGATCATGTCGTTTCCGTCGCCGCCTGTAAGGATGTCGTCTCCGTCGCCGCCTTCAAGCGTGTTGGGATTCTCGTCGCCCGTGAGCTCGTCGGCGAAAGCCGAGCCGATAAGATGCTCAATGTCTGTCAGCGTGTCGCCTGCTGCGTGTCCGTTGTTTGTTTCTGCCTGTTTATCCGCTAGATTGAGATCGACGGTGACCCCCTCATTCGAGTTTGCGTAGCTCGCCGTATCGCTACCGTCGCCGCCGTCGAGCGTGTCTGCGCCGTCGCCGCCCTCCAAAGTGTCGTCGCCCGCGCCGCCCTCAAGCGTGTTGGTGTCGACGGTATTGTCGTCGCCCGTTAGCGTGTCGTCGTAGTCCGAGCCGATGATGTTTTCTATAGAAGACAATACATCGCCTTCGGCGTGTCCGTTGTCTGCTTCCTTCTGTCTGCCCCTTAGCCTAAGATCGACGGTAACGCCTTTATT
>JABACB010000183.1 GCA_014237925.1 Alphaproteobacteria bacterium | reverse complement strand
CGGCATCCTGCTCCCAAAGCAGGCACTCTACCAGACTGAGCTACGTCCCGCGAGAGAACAAGGAGCAAGACTACTCTACACGCTTTCAATAGAGGGCGCAGAGACAAAAAAGCAGCGCGCATTCCAAAATTTGCTCTCCGAACCCGCAGAGATCGCCGGACAGAAAGGTGAATTTGCGCCGAAAGAACAGCAGCAGCAGCAGCGAGCAGGTTGTCAATGTCGCAAGGAAGATGGCAGCCGAGAAGGCGCTAAGAAGAGCGAAGGCGAGAATGGCGGTGAGAAAAAAAGGAGAAAGAACGGAAAAGGCGTTCGGGGTTGTGTTATCGAGCAAGCGTGCGAGACCTGTTTTCGGGTGGGGTTTCAAAAAGCGACACCAGAGGGGGAAGGCACTACGAGCAGCGGCGTGCGTGAGGATGAGGGGGGTGAAAAAATCTAGGGAAAAAAACAGATAGATGAGGGCGCTTATTTTTGCTGCCAGAGAGACGATAAGGGCGAGGACGGCGAAGGTTCCGCAGCGGGGGTCGTGCATGATTTGCAGGCGGCGGTCTTTGGGAGCGCCTAGGCTGTCGGCGGTATCGGCGAGTCCGTCTTCGTGGAGTGCACCGCTTAACACGATGCTGCAGACGATGACGAGGGCGGCTGAGAGGGGGGCGGGAAGGGAGAGGGCGACAGCGAGTGTGGCGGGGATGGCGCAGAGGATGCCGATGAAGATGCCTGTGAACGTTGCCTGCCAGCCGTGGCGGGTAAGCCATTTGGCGTGGGGAATGTGGGCGGGAAGGGGGAGGATGGTGAGAAAACGGAGCGCGGAGAACATGGGAGAATGAATGTTGAAATGGATACCGAGATGGCAAATAGTACATAAAACGAGCAATTTTTATGGAGACAAAA
>JABACB010000182.1 GCA_014237925.1 Alphaproteobacteria bacterium | reverse complement strand
CGCGAAGGCTGCCAAGAGCAGCAACAATGTTACCGCCAGCCTCTGCCACCCTTCCTCTCGATGCAGTGCCACAACCGCCGTCCCCCACAGCAGCAACCCTGTCGGAAAGACCCAAAGCCCCAAGCCGACACCCGAAAGCAAGGCAAGCGCCGCCGTCATATACACGACGGGCAGAAACAGCACCGATGCCGAAAGCAACAGCTCTTCAGAAAAAAAACTCCGCATGCTTCTCATGGGCTCGTCAAGGTTTGCACAGCATGAGCCCGTAGATGGGTTTGCGTCGCTCTGCCTTTTCAGGACATTCTTCTCGCAAGGGCAAGCGTACGCCGCTCAAGCCGCTCTTGTAGTAATAGAAAAAATTTCTAGTCGCTCTCTCTCCCGCACCCGTATCAGGAACAACAAACCATCCTCCCTGTCGTTCCGCTTGTCGCACAGCCTGCGTTGTCGTGACAGCAAGACCGCCGTAGATTACAATCCTTCCAACGGAGATATAAAGCAGGCAAGCGACAACGACGAAGACCACGGCGCGTTGCGCGCGCGACAAGAGAGGTTGCTTCTCGTCGGGCGCGAGAAAGAAAACGAGCAACAAAAGAGGAAGCCACCAGTTCTGAGGTGAGAGACGAAAATAGAAGCTCGCGCCCGTCGACAGAACGGATGCCATCACGCCTGCCAAGACGACCCAGGCTCCGCGGTGTCGGATAAAAAACACCAGCGTCAAACACAACAGCAGCGAGCCGCTAAACAACGAGCCGAACCCATGAATAAAAGAGGTGGAGCGAAGCGAAGAAAACGGCGGCAAGGGAAGGGGATCTTTCCAAAAAGATGTTCCTTGTTGCGAAAACAACGAAGTCCACCATTTCTCGTACGAGGACTTGCCGTAGAATTCTCTACT
>JABACB010000181.1:514-893 GCA_014237925.1 Alphaproteobacteria bacterium | reverse complement strand
GACATCTCGTCGAGCAAGGTACGAGCGCGCTCCTTGCTACCTGCAACAAACTTGGCGACTTCTTGCACTTCGCGCTTGTGGCGCGCGAAGCGTGTGCGCAAGCGCGCGTTGGTCGCGCTGATGGTATGTCTGGAAGTCACGCGCGTGCTTCTGTCGTATTGTCGCTCGTCGCTTTTGAGCGAGACATTTGTGATTTTGTCCCCCTTCTTGATGATGACGAATCGCAACCCTTCGGGTAGCCCGCCGTTCGCCAGCCCGACGATCGAATTCACATCGGTGTGCAGACGTTTCGTGATGGCTTCTGTATCGCGAGAAAAGGCTATTCCTGGCACCAGCGACGAGACTTTGATGTCCAACAGATCTTCTCCTGCAAGCCGTA
>JABACB010000181.1:0-504 GCA_014237925.1 Alphaproteobacteria bacterium | reverse complement strand
CCAGCTTCTGCGGCTCTTTGACGGTCATGGAGATGGCCTTTGCACCCAATCTACCGTTGAAGGTTGCGATCGACGAATGAATGTCGGCGATCGCAGCTTTGAAGCTCGCCTGCAAGACAAGCAAGTATTGGTCCGCCGTCTGCTGCCCTTCGACCAGCAGGAAGTCGCTTGCCGCGCGGTTGAGCGCAGCGTTGCTCGGCAACAAGTTCTTGGATGCCTCGATCGTCTTCAACGGCAGGGCAAAGTCGATCTCCTCGACACGCTTCGTACTGTCCTGATAGATGTAGCTGAGGGAAAAATTTTTGCCCTTCTTCTGCGTGTCGAACTGCAGCTGTTTCGCTGCCGAGGGCAGGGGAGCAAGCATCCCGATCCAAAGCCCCAACCCTAACCCCAACGTTAACCGCAACCATGTCCACAACGACATGCGACATGGCAACCTTCGCATGGATGTTCTTGTCATCACTTGTTCTGCTCCTTTGTTGTCTTTTTTTCCCTTCTCACGCT
>JABACB010000180.1 GCA_014237925.1 Alphaproteobacteria bacterium | reverse complement strand
ACCAGAGGAATCACTATGTGTCCCTTGTTCGCCCATAGCGGCGGAAAGACCTGTTTCGTTCATCTTTTGGGTTCCGTTCATTTCTCTACCCCATCGTTGTTAAAAGATCGCTAGAAAGCAAGGCTCCGCTTCGAGCGAAAACCATTTCTTTCGATTACTCGCCTCTCTAGCTCCCCGCCACTCCCCGACTCTCTCGCTCCCCATCCCCCTGTCGCTCTCGCTCTCCATCACCTCTGTCTCCCACCGCTCCCCGTCTCCCCCACCTCTTCAGTATCCATCAAGTCTTCAAGCGAATCGGTAAGGGGAATGTAGGAAAAAAAGGAGCAAAAGTCAAGCCTAAATTAAACTTTTGGGCTTTGCGAAGCCCTCACCTTTCACCGAAAATTTGCTTGTCGGATACGAAAATGAAAAGATTTATCTACAGAAAATCCGCGATTCAAGCAAACTGGCGAGTTTTCAAGCCCATGCAAAACATAAAAACGCTGAAAAACAAGGACAAAACAAGGACAAAACCAAAACAAGGACAAAACAAGGACAAAACAAGAACTTGCAGATTTTCGTGTTTGTTCTCCCTATCTTTCTCTGATTGTGCGATAACTCCGAGCTAGCAGCGACACAACAGACCCAACATCAAAAAAGGCTTGCATCGTTCGCCAATATCGGCAAGACTACCTGCTCGATAGACAACCTCTACCTTCCAACACTAAGGAGACCCCCATGTCCCTATTTTACACATCTATCCGCACATCTCTTCGGAGGGCGAAATCCGTATCAGGAAAAGCGCTCGTCCACAGTGCTGTCGCCGCGCTGACGGTAGCGTTTTTTGCGCCCGCCCTCGTTTCGGTGGGTTCTGCACAGCAGATCAAAAAACCGTCGAACTTTCCCACTCGCCCAC
>JABACB010000017.1 GCA_014237925.1 Alphaproteobacteria bacterium | reverse complement strand
AAGTTTGTTGCCAGTCGAACAGCAGCATCTCGCTGCAGACAACCTCGATTCCCATCGTGCGCATGCTTTCGAGCGCGCAACGGCGATCGTCGAGCGAACGTGCGGTAGTTGCGTCCTCGACGACGACGACGCGAAAACCCCTTCGACGCAAGTCGCGCGCCGTCTGCCAGACGCAGATATGCGTCTCGATTCCCGCCACCACCACCGTCTCGCGTGCCGCGTTATTCAGAGCTTCTAAAAGCCCCTCGTCGTCAGCGAGAGAGAAACACCTTTTCTCGCCGAAGCGCGCTTCTTCAGGCAAGCTCTTGCGCAACACAGACACCGTCTTTCCCAGCCCCTGCGGATACTGCTCCGAGACCAGCACTGGCACCTTGAAAAGACGCATCGCCTTCAACAAGCGAACGATGCACGCAAGCCACCCCTCGTCCTCCGCCCTATCCCCCCCCATGGCAGGCAACAGCTTCTCCTGCACATCGACCAACAGGAACTGGCTGTCTTGCGGGCGCAAGCGTTGCAACTTCGTCTCTATAGTTGTCGCAGCGGTCATGCACAAGCCTCTTTTCGAGAGCCGTTTGGGCGTGCTACGGCATCAGCAGGATGTGAGGCGCGTTCAAAGCACCTCGACGCGAGAGCAGCGGAACGATGTGGCGGGCAGACTCTCTTTGCAAGTCCGACGGCAAGAGTCCCAAAAGGTTTGTTCGCGCCCGCTCGGAGACGGCTTGTCTGAGCACGCGGCGTAGCCGAAAAGACCACGACTCCCGCGGATAGGGCAGGAAAAGAATGTTTTCCTGCGGAAGTCGAAGACGTTCGGCAACCCATGCTTTCGCTTCCGTGAATCCGCCGATGGCATCCGCCAGCTCGTTGGCGACAGCCTGTTCTCCGAGCCAAACGCGTCCCCCCGCCAGCGCCTGAATGCGCGAGCTGTCGAGGTCGCGTGCAGAGGCGACCTTTCCTGTGAAGTCGGCGTAGATGGCATCCAGCGCCCCTGCAAGGGCTGTCAGATCGTCGGCGGTGTAGCCGTCGAGCAACGAGTGCATCGTGCTCTCTCCTCCGCTTTGCACGACGCTCCACCCGATGCCCCAGCGTTGCCAAAAGTCTCGTGTTGCAACCTTGCCGGCGAACACGCCGATCGAACCCGTCACTGTCAGGGGCTGTGCAAACACGCGCTCGCCTGCCATAGCGATGAAATACCCTCCCGACGCGGCGATGTCGCCCATGACCACGGCGACGGGCTTCTTCTTACGCAGGCGAATCAGCTCGTGGTAGATGAGGTCGGAAGCGACATAGTCGCCGCCGGGGCTGTCGATATAAAGCACGACGGCATCGAACCTTTCGTCTTGCGCAAGCCTTCGCAGCAGGCGTGTTGCTAGGCGTGCCGAGATCGTTCGACCGTTCTCCCATTCTCCTTGCGGCAGCTCGCGCGCGATCTGTCCGCGCCAGCTCAACAGCGCAACGCGCGCCGTCTTCGAAGTGTCTTGCTCCATCGCCTCGGCGGGTTCTTCTTCGCCTAGCTCCGCCTGCGAGGGCTGCTCTGAAGGTTCTTCCGAAGGCTCTTGCTCTTCCGAATCGACCGAAGAATCGACCGAAGAATCCTTCTCGGCTTCTTGCGAGGCGGCATCTTCTTCCTGCATTTTCTTGTCTTCTTTGCGTTCTTCTTTTTGTGCTTTGCGCTTGTCTTGCCGCTCGTCGTCGAAGAACTGTCCCAAGTGGTGGTAAGAGGCGTAGGCAACTAAGGGGATCGAGTTGGCTGCCGCGCGTGCGGTCGTCTTTTTGTCGTCCGAGCTTTTTGACGAAGGTTGCGCTTTTAGCGTGTTTTGCAATGTGTTTTGGAAGGCATCCCAAAACTTGTCGGCGTAAGCGATGCGATCGATGAGCCCTCTGAGCTGGGCGTCCGAGGCGCTGATGTAGGGGGACGCGAGCGCTTGTGCGACGATGTCGCTATCGAGCCGTCGCGAGCGTTCGACTTCTTTGCTCCATTGCCTAGCCACTCCGTCGGCCATGCCTTGCAGGTTTTCCGCCACCTCTTCGCTGACGCTATTGTTGAGAAATTGTTGAGGAAAGCTTTTGTAGGCTTCACGCGCTTCGAATTCGGGGGTGATTTGCAGCTTGTCGAGGGCGTCGCGGAAGTAAGGCACTTCGATTCTCACGCCGCCGAAGCCGAGGCTGCCGCTGGGCGCGAGCGAGATCGAATCGAAGGAGGTGGCGAGGTAGTAGCTTTTCATTCCCGATCCTGAGCCGATCCCTCCCATGTCGGTTGCGTAGATCCAGGCCATTTTGCCTTGTGCACGGAAGCTTTCGATGGCTTTCCGCAAGTCTTCGATGCCCGCGACACCCAGCCGCGCCATGGCGGCGCTGGAGGCGGTGACGGCGATGGCGGAGATGTCGTCGTCTTTGGCGGCGTGTTCGAGCGTCTCCAGCAGGGTGATGCGGCTGAGGTTGCCTCGTTTGTCGAGGAAGGGGAGGAACGGCGAGGAGCTTGCCCATTGGTCGGACAGCTGGGCGAGGTCGAGCTTCAGGTATCCTTTCTTATCCAGAGAGAACTTGCGGTCTTGGCGGTCGCGCGCGTCTTTGGAGCCGAAGTGGAAGCGGAATTCTCCTTGTTGCTGCCGTACAGAGCGTTCGATCTTGTCTCCTGCGATCCAGTATCCGACGATTCCTACGAGGATGAGGGTGAGGATGACGGCACCGATGACAAGGGAGGTCGTTCGGAATAAAAACCAGAATAGGCGGAAGAAGGCTCGGAAGAGGAAACGGAACCCTTTATGGAATAGGCTTGCGACGGAGTTTTTGATCCATGCGAGAAAGTTTTTCATGGTGTCCTCTGTTGTGGGGTGAGGAAGGATTCGGCGAGTCTAGGCAGGAGAGGAGCGAAAAGCAAGGGATTTTTTCAACAACACGAGGGAGAAACGCGGAAGACGGGTATCGTATTTCACACGACAACGCAGGGTTGTGCCAACTAAGGTTGTGCCAACGCAGAAGCGAGGGGATGGAGAGGGGCGCTCGAGGCGAGCGCGAGCGCATCACGCTAAAAACACGAGTTTTTTCATGTACGTTTTGGCAACGAGAGCTGTGAAGGCAGATTTATGGGCGTGCGAACAAAAACCGTGTTTTTATTCCGTTGATGATATGCTACAAATCCGTTCAACGGAAGCATTGGAGTGCCAAGATGACGATACACATTGAATCAAAGATGGCTGTCCTTGGCGGTTTTTTTTCATCCGCCCAGGAAGCGTTTGTCTTCAACAAAAATCATGTTGACAAAAGAAGGGGCTTGCTGGAGCAGCTAAAAGGCAAGGGGAGGTTTAAATACAGCCGTTACAATGGTTTGCCTTTGCGTTATGCGGGTGGAAAAAGTTTGGCTGTAGGCTATGTCGTCGAGCAGTTACCTGTCAATTTAAAAAAACTGGTATCGCCGTTTTTCGGAGGAGGGTCTGTTGAAATTGCTTGTTCTAAAGAATTAGGCGTTGAGGTTGTGGGTTACGATATCTTTGATATTTTGGTTAACTACTGGCAAGTACAGTTGCAAGAGCCTCGTGCTTTGGCAGATGCGTTGAGAGAATGGAAGCCTACACAATTGAAATACAAATCGGTGAAAAACAAACTTAAAAAACATTGGACACAGGAGCAGGCAATCGAAGATTCTTTTGAGTTGGCACTGCATTACTGGTTTAACCATAATCTTTCTTACGGACCTGGATTTTTAGGTTGGATGTCCAAAATTTACGAAGATTCTTTCCGTTACGAAAGGATGATAGGTAAAGTTGAAAAATTTTGTTGCTCTCGTCTTTCTGTAGCTAAAGGGAATTTTGAAGAGACGATAGCCAAACACAAAAAAGATTTTTTGTATTGTGACCCTCCATACTATTTGGGACAAGATAGCAAGATGTTTCGCGGAATTTACCCACAACGAAATTTTCCTGTTCACCACAATAACTTCAACCATGAAAAGTTGCGTGACCTGTTATATGCGCACAAAGGGGGATTTGTTCTTTCTTACAATGATTGCGATGCTGTCCGCGAATGGTATCGTGATTACAAGATTTGTGAAGTTCAATGGCAATATACGCTAGGACAAGGAGAAACGCGTATAGGTAAGAACAGGAAAGACTGGGGAACAGACCATGTTAAAAAATCACACGAACTTTTGGTAGTGTCGCATGGTTAGAAGAAGAGCGATGACATCAGAACAAGCTTCCTTAAAAAAACGCACAGGGCATGCTCGTGAAGAAAAATTTGCTGGTATGATTGACGGCATAGTAAGACGAGATCGTCCACAAGGCAAATTGGATGTTGTTGACAGACAAAAAAATTGTCACTCCGTAAAAGGAGGTAACTGGTGGCAGATATTTCTGTATTCACGAGGAAGGCTTGTGGAAAACACAGATTTCCAAGAATTGGGAAACATGACGCAACACATGATTGCTTGTATCGACGCTTTTCCCGAAGATAGGGAAGATTACCTAAAAAACAAACATCTTTATAAAACAAGATTACAAGAACCCATGAATGGATTAGCCCAAGAATTGCTCAGGGAAGAAATATTTCAAAAATTTCTTGAAAAATCTTTTTTTAATTCAGGAGAAGTGCATTATCTTTCAGCACTTCGCAAGGCTAACAATAGATTTTATATTTTTTGGCATCAAGATGTTGTTGACATTCTAAAAAATAACCTTGTGGTTGTCAATTCAAAGGCGCGAAACGAGCATCAATACGATTGTCAAAAAGTGTTGTTAAAATATGTAACCAATGTTTCGGAAATTGAAATAAGAACCGATAGCAAGATGCACTATAAACAAATTAAATGCAGATTTAACGCAGAGAAAACAATACGTCTGCTTACAGAAAAAATTCCTACTTTCGATAAAAAATATAACTTATATCTTTACGGAAAAGCCGCGGGATACTTTAAAATATAAAGTGTGCGTAACAGCCTTTCGTCACAAAAATAAATTTTAAATTTACGAGTGGATTTGCGCGTTTCTGTGAAACGCGCTTTGATAACAAGAGGCTGCGCGTTTCGCTACACTCACGCGCAGAAAGCGCGCACAGCGCGCCCGCTGACGCGGGGTCTTTTGCGAGGGACTGCGTCCCTCCCGCTCCCTGCGCGCAAGCCTTCGGCTTGCGAGGGTGCAGAAAACACCAAGACCTCCCTACGCGTAAAACGCCACAGCCTCAGCCGCATTGCGCACGATGTAGCAGTTTGTGATCCGCCAAGACCAAGGCGATCATCGCCTCGACGACAGGCACAGCCCTGATTGCAACACAAGGATCATGCCGCCCTTTCGTCTCGATCACGCCCCCCTTCAAGCCCCCCTTGCCGTCCGCGCCGATCGTTCGCAAGGGAAGGCGTATCGAACTCGTAGGCTTGATCGCCAGCGAAAGCTTTAAGTCTTGTCCTGTCGAGATTCCTCCCAGGATTCCTCCCGCGTTGTTTGCAAGAAAGTTCGGTGCGCCCGAATCGCTCGTCTCCATCTCGTCGGCGTTCTGCTTGCCGTCCCTTGAGACGACGGCGAATCCCGCCCCCACTTCGACGCCCTTGACGGCGTTGATTCCCATCAAGGCTGCTGCCAAGTCTGCGTCCAGCTTGGCATAGAGGGGTGCCCCCCATCCTGCGGGTACGCCGCGGGCTTGCGCTTCGATGCGTCCTCCCAGCGAGGTGCCTTCCTTGCGCGCCTGATCGAGCAAGGCTTGCCAGCGAGGAAGGGTTTTGCGATCGGGACAGAAGAGGTTGTCGTGGCTGCAATGCGTCCAGTCCCATCGCTCGCAATCGACTGCGAGGCTGCCTATCTGCGAGACGCCCGCGCGCACGACAATCTTCTCGCCCAATATCTTTTTGGCGATCACCCCAGCCGCGACGCGCATGACGGTTTCGCGTGCGCTGGAACGCCCTCCGCCGCGCCAGTCGCGAATGCCGTACTTTTGTTGCGTGACATAGTCGGCGTGTCCTGGGCGGTAGAGTTGTGCGATCTCGGCGTAGTCTTTGCTTTTCGCATCGACATTGAGAATTTGCAACGCTACGGGAGAGCCAGTTGTCTTTCCTTCGAAGACACCGGAGAGGATTCGAACTTGGTCGGTTTCTTTGCGTTGTGAGGTGAAGCGGGAGAGCCCCGATCGTCTTCGGTTGACATCGCGTTGGATCTCTTCTTGGCAGAGGGAGAGTTGCGGCGGGATTCCGTCGAGAATGCAGCCCATGGAGACTCCGTGGCTTTCTCCCCAGCTGGTGAAACGCAGAACTCTGCCGAAGGTATTGAAGGACATGTAGGGGCGAGGGGAGAGGGGGAGGGTTTGCGACCAGCTTAAAAATTTTTCTGTAAAGGACAAAATCCAACACTGTTTTTTAAGCGTATCAATTTCTTTTCACCCAATACATCGTAAACACACACACGATTCATACCATCGATAAAGTCTCCCTTAAAAAAGCCAACTCCTTTGCCAAACCCAGGTGCAGAGTCCTCTATAGACAAAGGGCAAAGATCGTATGAATTAACAGTGTACCACTGATCATTGGAATAAAGACAATGACGAAGATTATCTTTAATTTCACCTGTTTTTTTTAGGGAATAAGTCCAAGCGTAAACCTCATCGGCAAGTATGGCAAAAAATGCGGTGGTCAATAAAAAAAGACAACATTTCTTTGTGGTCATTTCTCTTCTACTTCTTCCAACAACTTTTTTGCCTCTCCCACGCTATCCAACGGCAGCATGCCGACCGTGTTGTAGCCCGCATCCACATACATAATCTCCCCTGTGACACTCCTCGCCAAATCGGACAGCAGAAAAACCGCCGCTCCTCCCACATCCTCCTGGGCAACATTGCGCCGCAAAGGAGCGTTCATCGCATTCCATTTCAACATCAAACCCATCGCTCCGATTCCGGACGCCGCCAAAGTCTTGATCGGACCCGCAGAAATCGCATTGACCCGAACCCCCCTAGGTCCCAAATCGGACGCCAAATAACGAACGCTCGCCTCCAACGCAGCCTTCGCAACGCCCATCACATTGTAGTTCGGAATCGCCTTCTCGGCACCATAGTAGGTGAGCGTGATAACCGACGCACCCTCTCGCAACAATCCCTCGGCGCGCGCAAGCACCGCCGTCAAGGAGTAACAGGAGATATCCATCGCGTTCAAAAAATTCTTTCGGGTCGTGCGAAGATAGGCACCGCGCAACTCGTCCTTGTCGGCAAACGCGATCGCATGGACAAGGAAATCCAATCCTCCGTCCCATGCCTTGCCGAGCTGCGCAAACAAATCGTCGATCGAAGCCTCGTCGGTCACATCGCACGGGAAAACCTTGGTCGAGCCTACGCGTTCTGCAAGGGGACGCACGCGTTTTTCCAACACCTCGCCCTGATAGGTGAAGGCCAGCTCTGCTCCGTGCTCGTGCAGTTTCGAGGCGATGCCCCAAGCGATCGAGCGTTCGTTGGCAACGCCCATCACCAGCCCTCGCCGTCCTGCCATGAGGTTCGATGCTTTTTCGCTCACGATGTTGTCTCCTGTGTTTTAGTTTGTCGATGCTTCTTTTCTAGCGTAACGCGCGAGGGTTTGGCAACTCACCAGAGGATGAGCTTGAGGGCAAGCCAGATGAAGGGGACGGCGACAGATCCGAAGAGCGCGCAGAGAGCCATGGCGAGTCCCGCGTAGGTTCCGGCAACTTGATGTTTTTCGGCGAAGAGTTGTGCGGTGGCGATTCCGTGCGAGGAGGCTCCGATAGCGATTCCTCCGATGGCGGCATGCTGTGGGGCGAAGTGTTTCAGCAGCAGGGTTCCGAAGACGGCGCCGCAGATGCCGGTCGAGATGGCGACAGCACCACCGAGCGAGAAGTCTGCTCCGATGGCGAGCGCGATTTCTTGTGCGACGGGTCCTGTGATGGATTTCGGCACGAGCGCGCTAACGAGCCGTTCTTGGGTGTTGTGGAGCAGGAATCCTATGATTGCGACCGAGCAGCAGCTGAAGAGGGTCACGCCGACGACGGAGAAGAAGAGGGCGCGTGCCTGTCGGACGATTTCACGGCGCAGGCGGTAGATGGGCATGGCGAGCGCGCAGACGCAGACGGGCAACAGCAGTATCAGCAGTTCGGAGTTGCGTTGGAAGGTTTGCACATCGAACCCTCCGAGCAGGAGCAGCAGGCAGAGCGCGAACACCGAGAGGAAGACAGGGTTCAGGAGCGCGGGTTTGCCGCATCGCCCGTAGAGTCGAAAAGCCAAGGCGTAGGCTGCAATGCAGACGATCGTTCCTAGTTCGGAGAGGAGAGTGGTCATCGTTTCACTCGGCGTTGGGGTTTGCGGGATTCTTTTTTCGTGAGGGGTGTGCGGGTTGTTTTCGGGGGGCTGCGGGTGAGGTGCGGGTTGTTTTTTTGAGGATGACGATCGTGGCTGCGATCGTGACGAGGGTATGCGGGACGATGACGAGGAAGAGGACGAGCCATGCTTGGAGGAGGATATTGGTATCTTTGATGATTCCCACTCCGATGGGGACGAAGCACAGGGGCATGACGAAGAGGAGTCTGTTGGCGGCGGTTTCGATGGCTTGGTCGAGGAAGTGCCACAAGGGGAGGAACTGGGAAGGGGAGGGATTGTTGTAGGCGAGGTTTTCGAGCTTGGGTTTGAGCGTGAAGAGGAGGAGGGCTGCAAGGGGCAGTGCGATGGCGATGGGGGGGAGGGGAAGGTTGAGGACGGGGTCGAGCGCTTTGGCGAGGACGACGCAGAGAACAAAAGGGGAGCTGCCGATGAGGACGGATGTTGTTTCGCGGACTGTTCTGTGGGCGATGCGGGAGAGTCTTTTGGAGGAGGGGGTTTGCAAGGTGGTCTCCTGTAGGTTGCTTGGGGGGTGGATGGATTCTGATGGCAACGAAGAAAAATAGCACGGACGGGAGGGGGAGGGCAAGGCGTTTGCGGGGGATTTTTTACGAGACTTGCTTATCGACGCGTAGACGGACGCGTGCGTAGCACGCGTGGGGGTGTGGGGGGGCTTTGCCCCCCGCAAAAGACCTGCGTCAGCGAAGCGCGACAGCGCTTTCTCCGCACGAGCGCGTAGCGCGAAGCGCACTTACGCGCTCTAAAAAGAGATAATGGTTTTTTCTTTTAAAAATTGGCTTCTATGCGTTGATCCCACTCTTTCGCAATTTTTTGTCCTGCCATAATTTGCTCTGCTGTCATTTTTTCTCTAGCGTTTTTTGCGAGTTTTTTCCCCTCTTCATCGTATTTGGCAGACAGTATAAACAAGGCATAGGCGAGAGAAAGATTTTTTTTAACACCATAACCTTTCTCATGCATGATACCTAAAGCATTTAGTGCCTGAACATGTCCTTGTTCCGCTGCCTTGCGATACCACTTGGCTGCTTTTGTGTAATCTTCCAATGCTCCATCTCCCTTATAATACATCTTACCTAAAGCAACTTGCGCCTCAGTCGCAGTAATATCATCTTGTTCTGCCGCTTTGCGAATCCATGCAACAGCCTGCTTGTAATCTTGTTTAACACCTTGTCCATTTTTGTATAGCAAACCTAACTCAAGTTGCGCTTCAGATTTTCCTCTTTTTGCTGCTTTACGATACCACTCTGCAGCTTGCGTATAATTTTTCTGAACACCTTTGCCGTATTGATACATCGAACCTAAAACGTATTGCACGAGCGCATCATCTTCTCGTTCTGCTATTTTAAGATACCACTTTACAACTTGTGCGTAATCTTGTGTAACATTCATATGTATGAACGCTAATGAGTATTGGGCACCAATGTGTCCTTGCTCTGCCGCTTGATTAAGCAAAGGAATAGCTTCTGTGTAATTCCGCTCTTTTTGAAGTTTGTATCCCTGCTTGTACATTTCTTCGGCACTCTGCGCCTTTGCGTCAAGCGCGAAGTGCGTAGAAAGCGCACTTGCGTGCGCTCTGCTGACGCAGGGTCTTCGTGGGGGGATAAAATCCCCCCACACCCCCCATGCGCAAAACTCACTTCGCTTCGCTCGCTCGTCTTGCGTTTCCATCATCACAAAAAACGTGTTTGCCTTTGCGAGCGCGCCCCTTAAAAAGCGCAGGCAAGCAAAGGCAAACACGCTCAACAAACAATTCCCGAAAAATACCCCCACCCATGCTACCCTCCCACGATGCTCTCTGCCCGCTATACCCACATCGTCATCGGCGCAGGATCCGCAGGATGCATCCTCGCCAACAGACTCTCCTCCTCATCCCAAAACTCTGTCCTTCTCATCGAGAAGGGCAGCCGTCTCGATTTCTCACCCCTTATCCAAATGCCCGCCGCCCTCCCATACCCCATGTCTATGAACAAATATAACTGGGGATACAGAACACAACCCGAACAACATCTCGATCACAGAACGCTCGCCTGTCCCAGAGGAAAAATCATTGGCGGATCTTCCGCCATTAACGGCATGATCTATGTCAGAGGAAATCCCTCAGATTTCGACGCTTGGGAAAACATGGGCGCGAAAGGATGGAACAGCGCACAAGTCCTCCCATACTTCCAAAAAATCGAAACCGCTCCGCAATACGATCCACCCGCATCGCAATGGCGCGGCACAAAAGGAGAGCTCCGCATCACGCGTGCGCAACACAACAACCCGCTCGACTTAGCCTTCGTCGCAGCCGCTCAACAAGCGGGATACAAAACCCTCCCCCACTACAACGCAAACCGTCAGGAGGGGTTTGCTCCTGCCGAAAGAACCATCCACAACGGAAAAAGACAATCCGCAGCACAAGCCTTCCTCAAACCTATTCTGCACAGAAGAAACCTAACCCTCATGACACATTCGCTTGTTCGGCGAATCACGATGGAAGGCAAGAAAGCCACAGGAATCATCTTCGAACACAAGGGAAAACGACACCATATCCGCGCCTCACAATGCGTTGTCTTGGCAGCAGGCGCGATCAACTCGCCTCATCTGCTCATGCTCTCAGGGATCGGCAACCCTCGAACGCTGCGCAACGCCAACATCCCCTGCCTCCACCCCCTCGATGCCGTCGGAGAAAACTTGCAAGACCATCTCGAAATCTACCTGCAATACGAATGTCTGAAACCCGTTTCGCTCTATCCCTACACATCGCTTTTTAGAAAAGCCCTTGTCGGTGCCCGATGGATGCTCTTCAAGACAGGCATCGGAGCAAGCAACCATTTTGAAACGCTGGGCTTCGTAAGATCGTCCAAGCACGAAGCCTATCCCGACATTCAATTTCATTTCCTGCCGGTCGCCATCCGTTACGACGGAACTTTGCCGGCGCGCTGCCACGGCTTCCAACTGCATTTGGGATACATGCGCTCGGAATCGCGTGGCTCGGTCAGAGCCGTCTCTGCGAATCCAAGCCATGCGCCCGAAATCCGTTTCAACTACATGACGCACAAAAAAGACTTTCCCCTCATGCGAAACGCGCTCGCGCTGGGACGGCGGATCGTCGCCCAGCAAGCCATGCGCCCCTTCAAGGGACGAGAACTCGCCCCCGGCGAGCAGGCGCAATCGACCGATGCGCTCGATGCGTTCATTCGTCAGCATGCGGAAAGCGCCTACCACCCGTGTGGCACTTGTCGTATGGGAGGCGTCAGCGACAAGGATGCGGTCGTCGATCATGAGTGTCGCGTGATCGGCATCGAAGGCTTGCGCGTCGCCGATGCGTCGATCTTTCCGCAGATCACGAACGGAAACACGAACGCTCCCTCTATGATGGTCGGCGAGAAAGCAGCCGATCTCATTCTCGGCAGGAAACCCTTGACTCCGAGGGCTTGGCGCGCGAGCTAGAGACAAACAAGAAGCCAGCAAACAATGGAACAAGCAAACAATGGAACAAGCGTTATGAACGAGCAGACTTTTCAACCTCGCGGTTCGCACTATGTGGACGGGGGATACTGCGAGGATGCGAAAGGGATTGCGATGGCGGTGCTGTATCCGGCAACGGGCGAGCAGATCGCGCGTGTGCATGAGGCGACCGATAGCGTGATGGAGCGCGCCGTTGCGGGTGCTCTTCGTGCGCAGGAGGCGTGGGGAAAGAAGGATGCGCCTGAGCGGGGCAGGATTTTGTTGGAGGCGGCGCGGTTGTTGCGTTCTCGCAATCGTGAGTTTTCGGTGCTAGAGACGATGGATACGGGCAAGCCTTTGCAAGAGACCTTAGTTGCGGATGCGACGACAGCGGCGGATGCTTTCGAGTATTTCGGCGCGCTGGCGCTATCGAAGAGTTTCGAAGGGCGACATGTTTCTGTGGGCGGCGGAGCTTTCGCTTATACGACAAGGGAGCCTTTCGGAGTTTGTTTGGGGTTGGGGGCTTGGAACTATCCGATTCAGACGGGTGCGTGGAAGATTGCGCCTGCCTTGGCGTTGGGCAATTCGGTTGTCTTCAAGCCGTCGGAGCTGACGCCTCTTTCTGCTTTGGCGTTGGGCGCGCTGTTGACGGAGGCAGGGTTGCCTGACGGGGTTTTGCAGGTTGTGGTGGGAGCGGGGGAAGTTGGAGCGAAGTTGTTGGCGGATGCGCGCATTCGCAAGGTTTCGCTCACGGGTTCGGTTGCGACGGGGAGGCGCGTTGCTTCGATGGCGGGCGAGGGATTGAAGAAGGTGACTTTGGAGTTAGGGGGGAAATCTCCGTTGATTGTTTGTGGGGATGCGGATTTGGACGAGGCGGTATCGGGCGCGATGCTGGCGAATTTTTATTCGACGGGGCAGGTATGTTCCAATGCGCCGCGAGTTTTTGTCGAGCGCGGGATTAAGGAGGATTTTCTGGAAAGGTTGTGTCGTCGTGTGGGGAATATAAAAATCGGTGATCCGATGGATGAGGAAGTTTCTATGGGTCCGATGATCAGCGAGGAGCAACGGGAGATTGTGTTGGGTTATATTGAGAGTGGAAAAAAAGAAGGGGCGGGGTTAGTTGTGGGGGGAGGGGTTCCTAAGTTAGGGGGAGTATTGGACGGAGGATTTTTTATCGAGCCTGTTATTTTTGACGGGGTTAGGGATGGGATGAAGATTGCGCGTGAGGAGATTTTTGGACCTGTTTTGTGCGTGATGGAGTTTGAGGATGAGGGGGATGTTGTGAGGCGAGCGAATGCGACGGAGTTTGGATTGAGTGCGGGTATTTTTTCGCGTGATTTGGATCGGGCGTATCGGATAGCGGGGAGTTTTTGTGCGGGGACTTGTTGGATTAATTCGTATAATGTGACGGTTCCTGGGGTACCTTTTGGGGGATGTAAGTTTTCGGGGTTAGGGAGTGAGAACAGTTTGGAGAGTTTGGATTCGTATTCGTGGGTAAAAAGTGTGTATGTGGGGGGAGGGAAGATCGACGCGCCGTATTGAGTTTGCATAGTTTTTTTTGTGCTTGTGTATTTGTGAGTGGTTTGTTTTGTGTGTTTTCCTCTGCTTGCCTGCGCTTTTTGCGTCCGTTGTTTGTTATGTTCTTTCTTTCAATGCGAGCGCGCCCGTAAGAGAGCGCAAGCGAGCATTGAAAAAACAACACGCACAACAACTTTACGCTCGTTTTTTTTCTCTCGCACTTTCAGTGCCTTCCATCACCCGCATCACCCTCTCCGCGATTCCCCCCCCGTCCAATCCCATCTCCCCATACTGCTCCTCCTGCGTCCCCTGTCCCACAAAACAATCCGCATAACCCATCGGCAAATACCGCACCCGCTCTAACATCCCCCCATCCGATAACGCCATCGTCACCTGATTGGAAAATCCCCCGATCGCTCCATCCTCCAAACTCACCACAACATCATGATCCCTCGCCAACTCGCACAACAAAACCCCATCCACAGGCTTTGCAAATCGCGCATCCGCCAAAGTCACCCGTACCCCCCTCCTCCGCAAGATTTCTACCGCAGCCCTTGCCCGCGAAAGACATCCCCCCAAACTCACGATCGCAATTCCTCCACTGCCGCGCCCCGCTTCGTCGACAATTCTACCTTTCCCAATCTCCAAAGGCTTCACCCTGACAGGCATCGAAACCCCTGCCCCCTCCCCACGAGGATACCTCACCGCACTCGGTGCATTGTCAATCGATAACGCCGTAGACAACATCAACGGCAACTCTCCCTCGTCTCCCGCCGCCATCACAACGAAATTCGGCAAGCAACACAAATAACACAGATCGAACGAACCCGCATGCGTCGCTCCGTCTGCGCCGACAACCCCCGCTCGGTCCAACGCAAACCGCACCGCCAATCCCTGTATCGCAACATCGTGGACAACCTGATCGTACGCACGCTGCAAAAAAGTAGAGTAAATCGCAACGACAGGCTTCAACCCCTCGCACGCCATGCCGGCTGCGAAAGTGACCGCGTGCTGCTCGGCGATTCCTACATCGAAGCATCTTGAAGGAAACTCTTTGGCAAACGAATCTAACCCCGTGCCTTGCAACATCGCCGCCGAGATCGCCACCACCGAAGGATCCTTCCTCGCCTCCGCAATCAACGACCTCGCAAAGACAGAAGTATACGAAGGCGCAACCGAACGCGCCTTTCGCTGCTCGCCGGAAACAATGTCAAATTTTCCAACCCCGTGGAATTTGTCGGCAGCCTTCTCTGCGGGTGCATACCCCTTCCCCTTGCGCGTGATCGCATGCAACAACACGGGACCCTTCGCATCGCGCAACTGACGCAATAGTGGCACCAGCACATCCAGCCTGTGCCCGTCGATAGGACCGACATAACGAAAGCCCATCTGTTCGAAGAGCGTTCCGCCCGTGAGCGTTCCAAAAGCTTTTTCGCTGACCTTTCTTGCCACATCCTCGATAGCGCGCGGCGCGAAAGAAACCGTTTCTTTCAAGAACCTCCGCATTCGTCGTATCGGACGCGATACCAACAAGCGCGAAAGATACGCGCTCATCGCTCCCACAGGCGGCGAGATGGACATGTCGTTGTCGTTAAGGATGACGAGCATCGACGATTTTTGTGCGCCCGCATTGTTCATCGCCTCGTAGGCCATGCCTGCGCTCATCGCGCCGTCGCCGATCATGCACACGATTCGTCTCTGAGTTCCTCTGAGGTCGCGCGCAACCGCAAAGCCCAGCCCCGCAGAAAGAGAGGTGGAACTATGCGCTGCACCGAAAGGGTCGAAAGGGCTTTCGGCGCGGCAGGTGAAGCCCGATAGTCCGTCTTTTTGGCGCAAGGTGCCAAGCCTAGAGCGTCTGCCCGTCAGCAGCTTGTGAGGATAGGCTTGATGCCCGACATCGAAGACCAAGCGATCTTCAGGCGTCTCGAAGACGGCGTGCAGCGCAACCGTGAGCTCGACAACGCCAAGCCCCGCGCCCAAGTGTCCGCCCGTCTGCGAGACCACCGAGATCAGCTCTACACGCACCGCTTGCGCCACTTCTTCCAACTCGGCGACGCTCATCGACCGCAATCCTGCAAGCGATCCCGCCTCCAACTCCAAGCGATCGAGAACCCTCTTCGCCTTCTCCTGCGTCATGCCACGAGTCTTGTCTTGGGTCATGCCTTGGGTCGTGTCTTGAGTAGTGTCTTGGGTCATGTCTTGAGTAGTGTCTTGGGTTTTATCTTGGGTCATGCCGCCTCCTGCGGAGTCTCTCGTTGCATTTCTGCTAGGACTTCTGAGGGTATGCGGGTCGGCAAAAAGCGCGCGAACGCACAGAGCAGCTTCGCAGGTTCGCCCCCTGTCTTCAAGTAACCCGCCAAGGCGCGCTCGGCACGACGACACAGAAACACCGCCTCCTCTCCCATCGTCTCCCTTTTCACACGCGAGCGAAGAGACGGCGTCGCACCTTTCTGCTCGCGCCGCTTGCGGTCGCGCGCTTCGTCGCGCAAATCGTCGATCGTCTGATAGGCGTTGCCAAGGTCGCTCGCATAAGCACGCAACGCCCCTTGCAACTTCTCGTCGGCATCAAAGCAGCAGGCTCCCATCGCGCACGCAGCGCACAACAAGGCACCTGTTTTCAAGGCGTGAATCTCTCGGATGGCGTGGCGTTCGGGCTTTTGCTCGCTCTCCAAGTCCCAGCTCTGTCCGCCCGCCATGCCTTGTGCGCCCGCCGCGCGAGCCAGCTGAAAGCAGAGCGACAAGCGCACGCGCGTTTCCGAAGGCGAAGGCTTGTCGCACGCGGCGAGCACTTCGAAGGCGAGGGTCAGCAAGGCGTCGCCAGCCAAGATCGCCTGTCCGCAGCCCACCTTGACATGTAGCGTGGGCTGACCGCGCCGTAGCAGGTCGTTGTCCATGGCGGGCAGATCGTCGTGGATCAGGGAGTAGCTGTGGATCATCTCCAGCGCCGCTGCGGCATCCTCGACGAGGGTTGCTTGTGCCGTTGCTTGTGCCGTTGTACGCTTCTTGCCTTGCTGCGCCGATACAGTTTCTGCCAAGGCGGCGCTTGCAAACAGCAAGAAAGGACGCACGCGCTTGCCCCCTGCCAGCAGCCCTTCGTGCATTGCGGAGAGAAGGGGTTCGCAAGCCCCCTTGTCGTCCCCCTTGTCCTCCTTGTCCTCCTTGTTGTCCCCTTTGGCGCGCGCTTGCAACATCGCTTGCAAGTGCTTTTCTACGCGCTGCTTTGCGTCAGCGAGTGCCGAGGAGACGCGCTCGTTTTTTTCTTCCGCCCTTGCCGTATGCGTCAAGGTTTGCGTCGATTCTTCGTGGGTTGCTGTCGTCACCTTTGCCGCCGTTGTCTTGAATACGAGATGCTGGAATGCGAGATGCTGTCGCTAGGCTCGTCTAGACGCTCGACAATTTCTGTCGAGAGAAGGGAGGTTCTGCCTGCGCCTTGTCGCTCTTCTTGTTTTCCTTGTCGTCTTGTGGGACGCGTGTAATTTTTTCGACTTCTCCCTGCGCTTTAGCCAGCAGTTTTTCGCAGTGCTTCCTGAGGGATTCGCCGCGTTGGTATGCGGCGATGGCATCTTCGAGCTTCGCCGCGCCTTGCTCCAAACGCTGCACGATTCTTTCCAGTTCGAAGAGGGCTTCTTCGAACGAGAGGGCTTCGATATCGCGTTGTTTCGCGCGTTCGGCTGGCCTTTCTTCTGCCATGCTATGCTGGGCTTGGGTCTTGTCTTTCGGGATGGTACGGCAAATGATACAGCATATGGCGAACGAGCGAAAGTCTGCTATGTCGGAGGATGTTGACGGAGAAACAAATGGCGAGACGGCGTTTTTGCAACGCTACAGTCGTCATCTGATGCTCTCGGAGATCGGCGAGGAGGGGCAGGCGATTCTTTCGCGTAGCGTCGTCGGCGTGTTCGGCGCGGGAGGCTTGGGCTCTGCTGCGCTCTACTACCTCGCCGCGAGCGGAGTCGGGACATTGCGTATTGTGGACTACGACCGCGTCTCGCTCGACAACCTTCAACGGCAGATTCTCTACTCGACGGCGGACATCGGTCGCCCGAAGGTTCAAAGCGCGCAAGAGTCGCTTGCGTTGCTCAACCCTGATATCGAGATTGTCGCCGTCAACGCTCGTCTTGTCGCCTCGAATGTCGATGCGTTGCTTCAGCCTTGCTGCGTCGCGTTGGATTGCGGCGACAACTTCACGATACGCGATACTTTGAACGGCGCGTGTCTGAGACAAGGCAAGGCTATGGTAAGCGCGGCGGCGGTGGGCTTTACGGGCAGCCTCGTGCGTTTGCGTCCTGGGTCTGCGGAAGGGTTGTGCTATCGCTGTCTTTTTCCCGACGCGCCTGACTTTTCCTCTGTCCCGCGTTGCGATTCCGTAGGCATTTTTGCGCCCGTTGTGGGCGTGATGGGGGTGTTGCAAGCCGCCGAAGCCTTGAGGTTTCTTTTAGGCAAACCTTCGCGCTTAGAGCGGCATCTTCTATGGTACGAGGGATTGTTAGGACAATTCCACGAGTTTGCCGTGTCGCGCCACCCCCGCTGTCCCGCCTGCGCTGCGTTTTCTGTGCGCTGACGGGCGGGCTGAGCGGGGTTGTCGGAATCTAGAAGTTCAGGATTCTAGATTCCTCCGAAGCGCTGGACGAGATCGCCTACGGCAGCGAGGATTCTGTAGCGTGCCACTTCTTTGGCAACGCGCGCGTCGAGCTCGCGTTGTTGAGCTGCGAAGAACTCGTTTTGGATGTTGAGCAGGTCGAGCAGATTGCGTTGCCCTGCGCTGAACTGACGGCGATAGGCAGACTTCTCGCGTCCGGTCGCCTTGAGGAATTGCAAGGCTTGGGCGTGGATGCGACGGCTTTCCGCCACCTCGACCCAGACATTGTTGATTTCTTCTTCGATACGCCGTTCGGCATCCTTTCGCAAGAAACGAGCGGCGCGCAACCGTTGTTGTTCGGCGATGGCATCGAAGAGGGGAGTCAAGCCTGAGTTGAACTGGTAGGAGCCCGCGATTCCGACGCTGAGGTCTTCGATGTCTCCTGTCGTGCCGCTTTGGTTGAAAGACTTGCGGTAGTTGACATCGAGCGAGATTTCAGGGATCAAGCCTCCCCATGCGCCTGCGGCGGCGCTGATGCTGCTTTTCACTTCTGCGCGTGCGGCGAGCAGATCGGGGTTTTGTGCGCGTGCGCGCGCGAGCGAATCCTCGACGCTTTCCGGCAAGCTTTCCAGCTTGGAGACGGCTTCCAACTCTCCGAAGTCCTGTCCGATGAGCCGCGAAAGCTTCGAGCGTCGTGCCACTTCCAGCTGTCGTGCCTTGGACAAATCTTCTTCGCCCAAGGAAAGCCTTGTCTGCGCTCGGTTCAGCAGGTAGCGCTGACCGGGGTCTACGCGTGCCCGCGCCTTGACGCGGTTGAACAGCCTGCGGATATCCTCCAGGTTCTTTTCGGCATACTGCTGCTGCTCGCCCGCCGTCTGCACTTCCAAGTAGGCTTGCACGGTTTCCAAGACGAAGTCGTTCGCACGCGCGTGCAGACGGTGCTTGCCGCTTTTGTAATCGGCGAAGCGTTCGCCGACCCTGTAGAAACGACGCGAATACAGCGGCTGCGAGACCGTGATATTGATATCCGTGTCTGCCCTATTGGTGGAGGAGGTGGTGGTCGAACTGCCATCCTCGTTTAATCGTGGCTCATTTGTTTCAGGGTCAATGCTGTTAACAGTGGTCAGCGTATAGTCGCGATGGATCAAGCCGCTGCTGGCGCGTATGCTGACGGAGGGGAAGAGCTCGGAGATAGCGGAGATTCTTCCGAACTTGCCGGCTTTCTGCGTGAACTTTTCGGCTAGGAACTCGCCGTTTTGCTTCAGCATTTTGCGTACGGTCGAATCTAGAGTGAGCGTCTCGCTTTGCGGAGCGCTTTCTTGTGCTTGAGCCGTGTTCGCGGTGAGGCACAAGAGAGCTGACGACAAGAGTACTGACGACAAGAGTGCTGTTAGAGCGAAGGGCAATCCTGCCGTAAGGCATCTCTTTGTTTGCTTTTTTGCTTGCTCTTTCGTTTGCTCTTTTGCTTGCTCCCGACATTTTTTCGCGGACAAGGCTGAGGTTATCGAAATTATTTGCGACATTGTTTGCATTCTGTGTGTCTCCTTCGCGGAAAAAGATTGTTGCGACAAAAAAGTATATCGAGCGGGTTCCTAAGCCGCTCCCATTTCTGAGGCCCCTATCCACCCCTAGAATAGAACATAGAGTCCGCCGCGCCGAAAGGCAAGGGTTTTTTGTATTTTTTTCTTGTGAAAGTATTTTTTTTGTCTTGTGTTTGCCCTCAGACAGACGACAAACGTGGCTTATGCGCTTGTTTCTGCTTCGATCTCTTCCAAGAGTTGTGGCACATCGTTGCGTCGAGTTGTCCACAGGTTTCGTTTTCGCGCCTCTTGGAATCGTGCGGCGGTTTCTCGTAGCGCGTCGGGGTTTGTGCGCGCGAGAAAATCGCGCGTCTCTTGGTCTTGCAGGTAGGCATCGAACAGTGCATCGAAATGCTTCTGCTTGACGAGCCCTGTCGTTGCGGCGAAGGCGAACAGATAGTCGAGGGTTGCGGCGATTTCGCTCGCTCCTTTGTATCCGTGCTGGCGCATCGCTGCGATCCACTTCGGATTGGCGGCACGCGCACGCACGACGCGCGCGAGCTCCTGCTCGAGGCGCATGATGCGCGGCGCGAAAGGACGCGAGTGGTCGTTGTGATAGACGACGGGAGCCTTCCCGCTCTTGGAGAGGGTTTTCGCGCTCACCGCCAGCCCGCCTTCGAACTGGTAGTAGTCGTCCGAATCGAGCAGGTCGTGTTCGCGGTTGTCTTGGTTGTGGACGATCGCGTCCAAGTTTTCCAGTCTTCGTTCCAGGGCTGCGCGCTCTTGGGTTGCGCCTTCGCCTGCGTATGCGTAAGCCGAGTGCTGCAGATAGGTCTGAGCGAGTTCCGCTTCGTTCTGCCATCGTCCGCTGTCGATAGGGATGTTCAAGCCTGTGCCGTAGCTGCCGGGCTTGGAGCCAAAGATGCGGTGGAAGGCGGCGTCGCCCCATGTCGCCTGTTCGCGCTTGACGAGAGCGGCGAGAGGATTCTCTTCTGCCCCTTCGTCCAAGGCGGCGACCGCGCGCACGGCACGCTCGAGCAGCGTGAGCAGGCGCGCAAAGGCGTCGCGGAAGAAGCCCGAGACTCGCAAGACAACATCGACACGCGGTCGTCCCAAGACGTCCATAGGCAGAATTTCGAAGCCGTCGACCCTTCCCGATCCCTCCTGCCACAGAGGTCGGACGCCCATCAAGGCGAGCATCTGCGCCAAGTCCTCGCCGCCCGTGCGCATGCAAGCCGTTCCCCAAGCGCTCAAGGCGATGCGGCGCGGATAGCGTCCGTGCTCCTCGCTATAGCGTGCGACGAACAAGGCAGCCGAGCGCCACCCCAGCTGCCACGCGCTGGAAGACGGCACAGCGCGCACATCGACAGAATAGAAATTTCTACCCGTAGGCAGCACATCCAAGCGGGCGCGAGAAGGCGCGCCCGAAGGACCGGGGGCTACGCGTTTGCCTGATAGTCCGCGCAGTAAGCCTGAAATCTCGTGCGCAGCGCAGGAATCGAACAGAGGGGCTGTGAAGGTGCGCAAGTTCTCCAACACAGCGCGCGTCGCTGTTCCCTTGTCAGGCGGCGATGTTTCGCCCTTGATCAGCGCCAAGGCGTAAGATTCCAACAGCGCGACCACATCGCCGTAGCAACGCGGTTGCTTCGTCGCGTAAGCAGAGAGAACTCGCGGACAAGGTTCTTTCCACACGGAAGCATAGCGGGATGCATCGAGGGGGTCGAAGGCAGCGTTGCTATCCTTAAGGTTGCAATCTTTGCTGATGGCACGCAGCAGCGAGTCCTCGCCCCCCTTCTCGCCGCGCGGCAGGCGCAACAAGGCGCAGAGGGATTCGGCGCGCTTTTCTGCGTCTTGCTGCTCGCCGAAGCGATGGAGTCCTCCGCGGATCTGCAACTCTTTCAAGTCGCAAAGATGTCCGTCCAACCGCGCGAACAGCGCCTCTCTTGTCGTTTCGTCCCTTGTCGCTTCGTCCCTTGTCGCTTCATCCTTTGCGTGCGGTTGCGTCCAGTCCTGCTGCTGTTGGTTTTGCGCGTCTTTCCCTTCGGGGTCTTTCTCTTCGGGGTTTTGCGCTTCGAGCGCGCACTCTTCCAGCAAGCCGCTGCGTTTGCCGAGCTCTGCAATCTCGCGCGCTAGCAGATCGGCGCGGCGCGGATGCAAGACGCGCGCTTCGGCGTATTCGTCCAGCAATCGCTCCAAGGCGGCGCTGTCGCCGTAGAGCTCGGCGCGCGCCATCGGCGGCGACAAGTGATCGATCACAACGGCAGAACCGCGCCGTTTCGCCTGCGTGCCTTCGCCGGGGTCGCTCACGATGAAGGGATAGAGATGCGGAACTTCCGCCAGCACCGCCTCGCAGGCGCAGGCGCGCGACAAGGCGGTCGCTTTGCCGGGTAGCCATTCCGCCGTGCCGTGTTTTCCCACATGCACCAACGCGCTGCTTTGCCATACGCGGTTCAACCACAAGTATTGCGCCAAATAGGCGTGCGGCGGCGGCAGGTTCGGATCGTGCGCGATGGCATCGGCATCGCGCTCGTAGCCGCGCGAGGGCTGCAGCGCGACGGCGACCTTGCCCAAAAGCAACGTCGGCAGCGCGAAAAAGCTCTTTCTTTTTGCCCCTATATTCGCGCCTATATTCGCGCCTGTGTTCGCGTCTGTGTTCGTGCGCTGGGAAGCATCGGCGTGGCGGACAAAGGGATCGTCGCGCGCCTCCCCCCACACGCGTCTTGTCGCTTCCTGCAACGAAGGAGCCAGCTCCTGAAAAAACTTCTCGTAGCCAGACAGGCAGAGCCGTGCGGCGCTCTCCCCCCTGTGCGGCTGTGCGTTCGTCGGTCCTGCCTTGAGACGCGCAAGAAGCGTCGTCGCCCTCAAGTCGTCGTGCGACGCCTCTCCCAGATCGTAGCCCTCGCGCTTGAGAGTGCGAAGGATCGTTTGTAGTGTGCGCGGTGTATCCAAGCCCACTCCGTTTGCAATCCTGCCGTCGCGCGCAGGATAGTTGTGCAGCAAGATCGTCAGCCGTTTCGCGCCGTTCTCAAGGCTGTTCAGACGCAGCCACCCTGCGGCTTGTCTTGCAACGAAGGCGCAACGATCGGCGACAGGACGCAGCACAGCAGGAGAAAACTGCGTGTGCGCGTCGCTCGACGCGCGTTCCTTGAAGGCGACGGCGCGTGTGAAGATGCGTCCGTCCATTTCGGTCAGCACGACTTGCATGGCGAGATCTGTCGGCGACAAGCCCTGAGTGCTTTCTTCCCACGCCTTGCGTTCTTGGGATGCCAGGGCGATTTGCAAGACGGGACAATCGCAGCTCGCAAGCGGATCCTTGCCTTCGCCGAGCGCGAAGCCGGTCGCGTTGACGAAAAGGCGAGGACGATGCTCTGCAATTTGACGACGCAGGAAATCGAGCGATGCTTCGGATTTCAAGCTTGAGATATACAGAGCGACAAGCTCGATGCCTTCTTGAGCGCAAGCCTCGATGAGCGCGTCTACGGGTTCGGTGTCCTCTGCTTGTACGAGCGCACGGTAGAAGAGCAGCATCGCTTTGTGCTTGATGGGTTTGGCAAGCGAACTGCGCGGAGATGGGTTTTTGTGAAGGTTTTTATGAAGATAGCGCCCTGCCTCAGGCAGCGCGTATGCCTTGTGTCGCGCTTGCTGTCGCGCTTGCTGTCGCGCTTGGTGTTGTGTTTGGTGTTGTGTTTGGGGTGCTGTTTTTTGGCGTGCGTTTGGCGGCGGCTCGTCTTTTTTGAGCAGCCCTGCTGCGATGCGTAGAAATGTTTTCGCGTTTGCGATCCCGCCGTGCAGCAGACAGAGGTAGAGGGCGCGGGCGTGGCTTTTGTCGATCGAAGAGCGGCGGTAGAGGGCAGTATCCTCCTGCGCTTCGCCTGCCAAGAATGCTAAGGCGATGTTGTTTGTGCGGCAGGTTTCTTCGACCTGATCGCAGAAGTAGGGGAAGTAGCTCTGCCCCCCCAAGAGCCTTGCGATGACAAGGGTGGAGCGCGCGAGCGTCTTTTCGATGTAAAGGTCTACGGAGGCGGGATGGTGCAAGTCGCGCATGTGGGCAAGGCGCAGAGTGTAGGCGAATCCCTCTTGAGCCAGTGCTGCATAGGCGCGCGCAAGCACGGCGAGTTCGCTGTCGGCAGCACTGAGGACGAGAATATCGGCGGGATCCTGTTTCAAGTCACACGCGCTGCCCGTCTCGCCGATGCCTATCTGCTGCGTTGCCAAGAAATGCATGGAGCGCGATCCTCAGCTGTCGGTCGGCGTCGCGCGGAGTTTTTTTGCCAAGCCGTCGATGTGCGAGCATCTCAAGTCGGCGTGCGCGAGGCTGCGTTGTGTTTCGAGCAGATAGTCTCGGTTGCTGCCGCGCGTGCCGAAGGCGCCTTCGATCGCATGGATGCGCGTACGCTCGTCGAGATGCCCCGCATACTGGTTGCTCGCTCGGTTGAGAACGAACCCCAGACAGGGTTGCAGCCGTGTGCCTTCGGCGACGACGCAGAGCGCGCGCGGCTCGTAGGCGTCTGTAAACATTTCGCGTCGCCAGAGTTTTTTCAGCGTCTTGTAGGGTTCGCCTGTGCGCGAGCAGTTTTTCAATCGATAGGCGATTCCCCAGCAACAACCGCCGTAATCGAGTCCCAGCACCAGCCCAGGCCGCTCCATCGTTCCGCGATAGACACCCGACCACAATCCGAAGCGACGGCGGAAGCCTCGCACGCAGGCGGTTCGCCGCTCGGCGTAGTCGAAGTCGGGGCGAAAGAGCAACGAGCCGTAGGCGAACACATACATGTCGCCTCCCGCAGCGTCAAGGCGTGGCATCCAGTCGTGCGCGTAAAAGCGCTCGAGATTCGTCATGATTTGCGCGTCGCTGTAGACGATCTCGGATGCCTTGAAGCGAGGCAGGCGGTGAGAACAAGATTCCATCAAAACTCTTCGTCGTCCAAAGATTCGTCTTTACTAGAGACTTCTACAGAGAGATTTGCCTTTTCTGCAACAACTTGTTAAGAATCTGTTGACCTCGGATTTCCTTACGCGTCGAGCGGTGCGTACAGAAAGAAGGAATCGCCCGCGAGCATGAAACTGCCATGATCTTCTGCACAATATTTTTTAAGCCACACGCCATCATCGCGCCATCATGAAGCCACGCGCCATCATTTCCACGGGGGGAGCGATGATCGCACTTATGCTCGTCTTTGCGCTCGTTTTGGCGCTCGTCTTGTTGCCGCGCCTTGTTCTGGCGCAAGGCGCGCCTTCGTCGCATGTGCTGTGGGCAAGCGGCTCCAGCTTCAAGGGGATATGGCCGGTGATGCGCAACGGAATCGTGGATGCAGGGTTCAAAAACAGATTGCGCGTGCGCTATCAGGCGGGACAGGGGGCGGAGGCGAGTACGCGCGTGCTAGAGCGATGGAAAAAAGAGCGCAACCCGCCGCAGGGACTTTTGCTCGCCGCTGCGCCTTACGCCTTGCGCGCGCGCATCGAACAAACCTTGCAGACACGCGCTCAGCTCGGAACGATTCCTGCGGTCGTGCTGATCGGCGCGGACACGGGCAGCGCCTCGCAACCCCGCTTTGTTCGCGCGATCGTCGGCATCGACGCGTTTGCAACGGGTGTCAAGGCGGGAAAATACGCGCTCGCGCAAAGCGCACGCCAAGGGTGGGGGTTGGGTCGTGCGCCGACGCTTTGTTTGCGCACGCGCAACGACGACCCTGCGCGCGCCCGACTCTGCCGAGGAGTAGCGGCGGGACTGGGCGAGCGCACCGCCATGCTCACGCTTGCGCACAAGCAGCGCGCGGGAGCGATCAACCTCAAGCGTCTGCGGCGTTATTTGGACAAGAACCCTGAAACCCCTCTGATTTGGCTCGACGACGGCGCATACACACAAGAGGTGCTGGAGGTTGTCAAGGAACGCTCCGCCACCTCCGAGCTCAAGCCCTTGCCCCTCGCCGTCTTCGGTCTCGCGCGCAGCCAAAAGGTTGCGCTGGAAACAGAGCCGCAGCGAATCGCCTTCATCGTCGATCTGCGTCCCTTCGAACAAGGACGGCGCGCGGTTGCACTCGTGCGCGAAGACTTGCGCACGGGACGCACGGGCAGAAGCACGGGGGCTGCGCAGGTGGTGTCGATTTCTGCACGCATTCTTCGTCCTCAAGATTTGCAAGACATCTTGCATCTGATCGGACGAACGCGCTAGCCCGCGCGGCAAGCGCGGTGCAAGCTCGTCTGCTGCGTCGACCTGTCGTCTCGTGCCTGACTGTCATCCGCCCCCGTCCCCGCCTCCGTTTTCTCCGCCGCGACCGTTGCTGCGTCCGCGTCGCGTCTCCGCCGACGAGGCGGGACAAAGGCTTGATCGCTACCTGAGACGCGCGTTTCCTTTCGCGCCGTATACCCTCGTGCATAAGTGGCTGCGTAGCGGACAGGTGCGTCTCAACGGCGCGCGCGTCAAGGCGGACGCACGCCTTTCGCAAGACGACTTGGTGCGTCTGCCGCCGCAAGGAACAGCAAGAAGCGTACATACCCCTGAAGAGATGCGTACGCATAGGAAATTACGTACCTTCGATAAAAAGACGCTGTCGCTGCTTCGACAACGAATCGTGCTAGAGCGAGAAAATTTCTTCCTGCTAGACAAGCCCGCAGGGCTCGCCTGTCAGGGCGGACGAGGCGTTGTCCAAGCGCTCGACCGACAGCTGCTCGCTCTCGCCGAGGTTCACTCCTCGCTCGGCATGCCGCGCCTTGTCCACCGCATCGATCGTGCGACCAGCGGTCTGCTGCTCGTTGCCAAAAACCGTCGTGCCGCCGCCGACCTTGCAAGCCTGTTCCGCGAAGGCAAGGTGCGCAAAACCTACTGCGCCATCCTCGAAGGCATTCCCAAACGCAGCGCAAAGGAACAGACCGACACAAAGACCCTTGAAAAAACAACCCCCTCCACACTCACCTACCGCACCCCCCTTGTCTCTAAGTTCAAGGGCGAGCAAGAGGCGACGACGCACCTTTTCCTGCTCGCGCAGAACGAGAAGCTTGACAGAGCCTTAGTTCTCTTGCGTCCGATCAGCGGTCGCAAGCACCAACTGCGCCGCCACATGGCAGAGGCGGGAACGCCCATCGTGGGCGAGAGGCTTTATGCCACACGCACACAGCATGCGAACAAGATGGAGAGCAAGGTGGAGAACAAGATGGAGAACAAGGCAGGGCGGATCATGCTGCATGCCCTCAGGCTCGTGATCGAAGAAGAGGGCAGCGGAGAAAGCGGGGAGGCAGATTTGACGCACGCGCGTCGCTACGCGGTGGATGCGCGGTTGCCTCCGCCTTCAGATTTCCTCGCGGCTTGCGCTTCCTGGCATCTTGATTCTGGGCGTCTTGATTCCTGGCGTCTCGATTCCTGGCGTCTCAAGGATTCGTGTTTCGATCCTTTCGTCTGAAGGGGAGAGCGCTTCTCTTGCGATAAAAGGGGGCAAGCAGGAGCGCCAAAAGGGGCAAGTCGCTCTTGCGCTCGACGCCGATGCCGACGGAGGCGGGCGTGCGTTGCGGATTGGTGCTAGCGAAAAGACGGTCCCACAAGCTCAACAGATTGCCGTAGTTCGAATCGGTGTCCTGCCTTCGAGCACGATGATGGAACTCGTGCCACTGCGGTGTTACGAACAGATAACCGAGCCTTCGTTCCCACACGCTCGGCAGGCGCAGGTTGGCGTGTTGGAGCAGGGATGCCAGCAGCAGCGCGATTTCCGCGATCAGCACCGAGACGAGAGGGATGTCCAGCAAGACGACGAAGATCGAGCGCACGAGCGCGGAGAGAACAACCTCGCCGAGATGAAAGCGCACGCCCGTCGTGCTGTCGAGCTCTGTGTCGAGATGATGAACCTCGTGGAAACGCCATAGGAAGGGAATCGCGTGGTTTGCACGATGCCACCAGTAGATGAAGACATCGATGAGGACAAGGTCGCAGACTAGGGGTAGCAAGCCCGTCTGCCACCCCTCGCTGCGCCAGCCGAGCGAAAAGGATTCGGCAACGAACGCCGTATACAGCACGAGCAACGGCGAGACGATCCCGTTCAAGCCGAACAGACTCAAGTTTCGCAGAATGCGTCGCAACAGACGCTTGTGGCGCGCACGGCGCATCGGCAGCGTATGCTCGCACAGCAGGATCGTTGCAAACCACCCTGCGACAATCCACAGCTTCCAAGCCAGCAAAGTTTGTACGGCGCTATCCACGATTCTCGTTCTGTTCAGGCAGGGCTTTGTTTCTTCGTTCGGTTTCTGCGCCAAGCGCACAGGAGGAAGAAGACGACGACCGCAAGCGGCATGGCGCTTGCGTGGAAGACTTGCACGAAGGTTTGCATCGCTCCGACCTCGCGGTTGAGCGCGCGTTGAATCTGGCGCAACGCGCCGCGAGTCTCGACCAGCTGTCGGACGAAGGTCTGCTCCGCTTCGCTCTGTTCGTGCGCTTGCGGCTCTCCTTCTCCGCTCGTTTGATCTTCGTTTGCTTGCTCGCGCGGCGTTTGTCGCAGCTCTGCGATGCGCTGTTCGATCTCTTGCAGCTTTTCATTGAGCGCTTGTTGTTCGAGTCGCCATCGTCCTTCGGCTTTAAGTCGCAGGCGCTCCAAGTAGACGAGCGGACGATTGCCGACCCCGCGCGAACGCAAGCCTGACAATCCCTCGATGCCGACAAGCCACTCGACGGCATTCAGCAGGAAGGCACCGTTGCCGCTGAAGGGCGTGTAGAGGGTTTCGCCCAAAAAGCTCTGGCGTTCGACCCAAAAGCGGTCGTGCAAAAAATCCGCATCGGCGACGACGACGGCTCGGAAGTCTTGCGTGCTTGCTTCAAGATGCGTTGCGTCAAACTCCATGCCCTGTGGCGTTGCGTCGAACAGCGAGCGGTAGCGACCTGTGACGAAAACGCCCAAAGTTTGTCGCTGGGCTTGTCGTTGGGGTTTTTGTTGTTTGTGCGAAGAGAAGGCTTCGTAGGCTTGCAGCAGTTCGGGCGGCGTTTGGGCGAAGAAGTCGCGCGACAGCAGCTCGGATTCGTCGCTGGAGCGCACGAGCGGAGCGATGTCGATTCTTCTCGTGTTGGCTTTGGCTTTAGGAGGGGTAGGTTTTGCCTGCGTTCCTTCTGCGGAGCTTGTTTCGCTTTGTTCGATCGCGCCTGCGCTTGCAAGGATGAGCGAGGAGAGGGTGCGTGTGGGTTCTCTGTCGGCGATTGCCTCTTCGGGCAGTTGCAACCACGCGAGGTGGGGAACGGGTTCGACCTGTTGTGCGGAGCCCGCGTTGACGAGCATGGCGTAGCGCGCGTCTGCGACGATGTCTGGGGAGATGGCGAGTCCCCATCGTTCGAGCAGAGGAAATTCGTTGGAGGCGAGGGGGATCGGGGTGTTAAGACTGGAGCGGCGCTGCGGCGAGGTGCTTTCGTGGAGGGGGTCGAGGAACAGCAAGGCTTTGCCGCCTTGCAGCATGTATTGGTCGAGCGCGTACAGGAGTTCTTCGTCTTGGATGTGCGGGTGGAGGAAGAGGAGGAGGTCGGTTTTTTGCGGATCAAAATCTTCGGAGACGAAGAGCGTGTCGATGTCGAAGTCGGCTTCGAGGGCTTGGAAGGCGCGCCACACGCCTCTGCCTGCTTGCGCGCCGTATCCGCCGAGCGGCTCCAGCGAAGTTATGAGCGCGATGCGGGGTTTTTCTTTCCGTTCCAACTCGACGAGCGTGCGCATCACTTCGTATTCGAGCGTCTGTTCGCGCTCCAGCAGGAGGAAGGGGATGAGAAGGCTTTCTTGCGGGCGGTCGTGAGACTTCGTGCGCGTGATCTTAAGTCCGAAGAAAACCTGCTCGCCGCTTTGGTCG
>JABACB010000179.1 GCA_014237925.1 Alphaproteobacteria bacterium | reverse complement strand
GAGGGTGCGGATACCTATGCGTTCAACCCAGGCGAAGGCGCAGACATCATCGACGACGGCGGCAAGATCGTCTTCATACAAGGGGCAGGCAACGACTATACGGGCGCGACCTACTCTTTCGTTCGTGCCTACGAAGGATACGGAGTGGATGTAACACTCACGGTGAAGGATAGTAACGACAACACGCTCAATGTTGTGGAGTTTAAAAAATATCTTTTAACAACCATCTACACCTTCTACACGCGCGATGCCTCTGGCATCGAGACCGAAATCCCCGCCTCTTTGCTTGTTGTGCCACTCGGAGTAGAAGGCACCGAAAGCAACCCCTTCTTGGCAACCGATGCTGCCGACACCTTCACAGGCTCTGAAGGCGCAGACTGGGTCAGCTACGCAGGATCGACTGGTGGTGTTGACATCGACCTCAGCACCGACCCTGCCACAGTCTCGAACACAGTCTCTAACGCTTGGGCTGACGGCGACACGCTTAGCGGCATCAACAACCTGATCGGCTCGGACTATAGCGACACCTTGACCGGCAACGATGGCGTTAACAGCCTGCGCGGCGGCGACAGGGGAGACACGCTTAATGGCGGCGCGGGCGCAGACAATCTCGACGGCGGAGAGGGAAGTGACAGCGCATCGTATGAAAACTCTGCCAAGAGGGTCAGAGTTGACCTTTCTCATACAGGGGCGCAACAAGACTTTGACGGGACGCACGGCTTTACCGCCAACGAAAACGAAGCCGTGGGCGACATCCTCTCCAACATAGAACATATCGAAGGTTCAAAGCATGACGACTGGCTGACGGGCGATGACAACAACAACAGACTTTATGGAAGGGCTGGTAACGACCGTCTGGAGGGTGGCGAGGGCAACGACAGGCTCTACGGCCAGGAGG
>JABACB010000178.1 GCA_014237925.1 Alphaproteobacteria bacterium | reverse complement strand
TTGTTTCAATCCACGTCCTCCGAAGAGGACGTTGTGTCTGCCCTAGACCAATTGTACTTTTTACACTCTCTAATGTTTCAATCCACGTCCTCCGAAGAGGACGTTGTGTCTTGAAGACTATTTTTGTTTACGGTCCTCTTGAATCGTTTCAATCCACGTCCTCCGAAGAGGACGTTGTGTCAACGTGAGATATGCGTTTTTGTAACCTAGCATATGTTTCAATCCACGTCCTCCGAAGAGGACGTTGTGTCTAATTTCATTACCGACTTTGATTGGCTCTGATACTGTTTCAATCCACGTCCTCCGAAGAGGACGTTGTGTCAAGTATTAACACAGAGATTAGATGACGGTGCCAAGTTTCAATCCACGTCCTCCGAAGAGGACGTTGTGTCGTCGACACGGGGTGCCATTACACACTCTTAACCCAGTTTCAATCCACGTCCTCCGAAGAGGACGTTGTGTCTGCAGCTCCTAACACAATTATTGTCGACAGATGATGTTTCAATCCACGTCCTCCGAAGAGGACGTTGTGTCAATTGCAGGGTATATCTAATATATCACATATTTAGTTTCAATCCACGTCCTCCGAAGAGGACGTTGTGTCTAACACTCATGTTATCAACCTACTAACGGTTGGTCGTTTCAATCCACGTCCTCCGAAGAGGACGTTGTGTCTTTCTTTAGGATCGTTGAGGACAGCGCGCGCACGTTTCAATCCACGTCCTCCGAAGAGGACGTTGTGTCCGCCCTAGTGTTGGATATGCAGCCACACCCTCTTTGGCGTTTCAATCCACGTCCTCCGAAGAGGACGTTGTGTCAAAATTTGTTTACGGATGCATTCTGAGGGACCCCGGTTTCAATCCACGTCCTCCGAAGAGGACGTTGTGTCAACCCTGTCA
>JABACB010000177.1 GCA_014237925.1 Alphaproteobacteria bacterium | reverse complement strand
TGCCTCAGGGCTGAGAGAGAGCACATCGCGTTCGACGCGCGGCGTTGCGTCTCTTTGCTCTTCCTGCTCTGGTTGAGGGCTTTGCGCGCGCGCCTGTTCTCGAACGGCGTTGAGCGTATCGCCGATGCCTTGTCCTCCGCTGTTGTCAATCGATGCCATGATGCCACCTCGTCGGAGTTTTGTTTGTCGGAGTTTTGCTCCTAGGGACTAAGTCCCGCTGGAAGCTCTGCCTTTTGGGGAGGATTGACTTGCGTCTTTCTCCCGTCGGCATTGTGATATTTTTGTCCATGTTCTTCTTGTCCTTTTCGTCCTTTTTTTGTCCGTTTCTGGCATCCCTCTCCATCTTCTGTGGATTTTCGATCCTAGCCCTTGTCGGTAGCGGAGTCAATCTTTTTTTTGTTTTTGTCGATTTTTTGCTTTTTCGGAAGAAGAGGAATGTTGCGGGGAGGAGAGGGATATTGCGGGAGGAGTTGCCAGTAGAGACAATTTTGTCTAGGCTGTTCTCGTCTGTATTTTTTTGCCGCAGTAGCTCAGTGGCAGAGCACACCCTTGGTAAGGGTGAGGTCGGAGGTTCAATCCCTCCTTGCGGCACCCTCCTTTGTGCCAAGCTGGCAAAAAGACAAATGTGTAGAGTGACACTAAAGATTGCAAATTGACACAATTAACTGCAAAAATGACACTAAACATTGCAGGCGTGTTTTTGAAACCTTGAAAACAAAGGATTTTTACGAAGTCTCCGCAAAACGGGACAAAAAGCAAAAGTCGCCATTTTGGCGGAAGAAGGTTCCCGCCTGCGCCGACCTAGAAGAAAAAAGCAAAGCGAAAACCTCACAAAACGTTCTCTCTCCTTCTAGCCTGCAGCCCAAGCGGCACAAATTTCGCTGGGTGTACCACAGAAAA
>JABACB010000176.1 GCA_014237925.1 Alphaproteobacteria bacterium | reverse complement strand
TTATTTTCTTGTCGGTGAAAATGTAGCAGTTGAGACTATAGTAAATAGTAGTTTTCCAAATACACTTACTGGGGATATTGAATACACGACAGTCATTACGGTACAACAACCAGGTCTGCAGACAGTAAATACCAATGTTGGTAATTCTCCAGTAACAATCAATCCTGGCATTGAGCAGCTGTTGATACAGTTTGGCTCATATCAAACCGAAACAACGCTACAAACTACATTGCACGTGACGTATTCTGATGTGCAAGAGTATGAATTGATACATGATTTTACCGTCCATATAGTTGCAGATGATTCACAGCAAAACAATCAAAATGATCCTAGCCAAAGCTCCTCGCAACAATCACAATCACAACAACAGCAGCAACAATCGCAGCAACAGCAACAGCAACAGCAACAGCAACAGCAACAACAACAGCAGGGACAGCAACAAGGACAAAACCAACAGCAGGGAGGTCAAGACTCACAAGCACGAGATCCATTATCACAAGAGATGTCATCAAAGCTACAAAACAACCAACTTCCACAAGATAGTGGAGCTTTGCGAGAAAAATTCAAAGACGATGTTGAACAATCCCAGCAGACAGAACAGCAATTTCAAGAAGAGTTGCTCAAAGATGAAACTTTTGAAAAATTAAATCAAGAACTGCAAGAAGATGGATACGAATTAACAGATGCTGTCTTCCATGCAGAATCAAATGATACGGGCAATTTTACGCTAGATTATCAAAACTCGCAAGGTGAGTGGGCAAATGTGCAAGGTTCCATGAATGATGGGCAGCTAGATGAGCTCAAAAAACAGACCCAGGCCTCACAAGAGGCCATGAATGAAAACCTCAGATCTAGTGAGACTTTTCAAGAATTTAATCAACAATTACTTGATGAGGGATT
>JABACB010000175.1 GCA_014237925.1 Alphaproteobacteria bacterium | reverse complement strand
CGCTCAAGGTGTCGGCGTAGTTTGAGCCCATCAAATTGTTGATACCACTAAGCGTGTCTCCCGTAGCCCAATCGCCTGAATTGGCAGCGTTGTCGTTAAGGTCGACCGTGACCTCCGAAGTCGCGCCTGCGTAGCTCACCCAGTCTGCGTCTGCAGAACCCGTGAAGGTGTCGGCATTTGCCGTTGCCAAGAAGGGGTTACCCTCGCTACCATGTATTGCGGGCAGAACAAGCGAGGAATCAAGAATTGCTGTGTCCGTGCTGCCACTACGCGTGTGGAAGCTGAAGCCTGAAGGGTATTGTGAGAAATCGATGATATTGAGCGTATTGCCTCCCTTCGCCACCGTAAGCCTTACATCGCCACCGACATAGGCGAATGCGTAGGTCGCGCCGTCGTAGTCGTTTTCCGTCCCTTGCAAGAAGACGATCTTGCCGCCGTCGTCGTTGATCGTATCCGTGCCATCGCCTGCGTTGAACGCATAGATGTCCGCACCCACACCTCCGACAAGAGTGTCCGTGCCTTCCCCGCCCGTTAGCGTATCACCACCCACGCCCACACCTCCGATAAGAGTGTCCGTGCCTTCCCCGCCCGTTAGTATATCAACCCCCGTACCTCCGTCGAGGATGTCGTTGCCTACTCCGCCGGTTAGCGTATCCTCGCCATTTCCACCATAGAGGTTGTCGTCGCCATCTTCTCCATGCAGCGTGTCCCCCCTCCCTCCACCTTCGATGCGGTCATGACCCGCGCCACCTTCGATGGTGGTGGCTTCGCTGTCGCCCGTAAGCCAGTCGTTGCCGCCCGAGCCCTCAAGAACTTCGATGTTGCTGATGATGTCGCCTACCGCTTCGTTGTTGTTGGCACTAAAGCCAAAGCTGTTCGCCTCGAAGTCTTGTTGCGCTCCTGTTTGAGCA
>JABACB010000174.1 GCA_014237925.1 Alphaproteobacteria bacterium | reverse complement strand
TCATGAACACGTCGCGATGTTATGTTTTGCGCCCGTAAAAATTGCCGATTCTGTGTACTATCCGTCGCACGTTCAAATTTTATTTTCTCTCTCTCCTATGCCTCCCTCACCTATGCTTTCGCACCCTCTCCTCGCGCTCCATCCCGTCCCTTTAACGCCTGCTGCAAAACTCGCGCTCCACCAAACAAACGCCCGCGAACAATCCCTCGCCAAACCCGCAGGAGCGCTCGGAAAACTCGAACACATCACAACACACCTCGCTACATGGCAAGAACAGGCACCCCCCTCACTCGATACCGTCCACACCCTCGTCTTCGCCGGCAAACACGGCATTTGCAAAGAAAACATCTCCGCATACCCCGCCGCCGTGACCGAACAAATGGTCGCAACCTTCCGCAACAACGGTGCTGCCGTCAATCAACTCTGCAATCTCGCCAAGTCCTCGCTTTCCGTTCATCCCGTCAATTTTTCTTCCACAACAGAAAACTTTCTCCATCAGCCCGCCATGACCGAAAAAAATTGCACCAAGGCATTCCAACAAGGCGTCGATGCTGTACAGCCCTGCAACTTGCTTGTGATCGGAGAAATGGGCATTGGCAACACAACCTCAGCCGCCGCCATGCTCACCGCGCTCTACAACCCGTCAGGCGAAGGAACGTCCGACGAATGGGTAAGCTCAGGAACAAGTCTTGACCGCAAAGAGCTCCAACACAAAAAACAAGTCGTCGAACAAGCCGTCCGACGCTTTAACGACAAGCACCCCTTGCTGCCCTCCCCCGTCGAACAGGGCTGGTCGGTGTTGTGCGAGCTCGGCGGCTTTGAACTGGCGGCAATCGTAGGCGCGCTCCTTCAAGCGCGTGCCTTGCGAATCCCTGTGTTGTTGGACGGCTACCCATGTTGCGCTGCCGCCGCCGTC
>JABACB010000173.1 GCA_014237925.1 Alphaproteobacteria bacterium | reverse complement strand
ATGGTCAGCGTCAGTTGTTTCAATCCACGTCCTCCGAAGAGGACGTTGTGTCCTGCCGACTCCAGTAAACGTCATTCAACTATCACGTTTCAATCCACGTCCTCCGAAGAGGACGTTGTGTCACAAGATATATTTCAATTTGCACGGGATCCTAGAGAGTCCATTTGGCTTATTTACTCTACTTCTATGGCTATTGAATCAATAGATGATTCTAAAGTTTATGTTGCAAAACAACTCATCACTTTGCCTTTCCTATCTACTAACATAACTCATGGTACTGGAACTGATGATAATCTGCAAAAGTATTTTACTACTGGCGATGATATTGCACTTATGGACAAAAAATATGGTGGTAAATCTCTATGGTAGGAATCGCTGGCATAATCACTGCTGCACGTCTTGGATACAAGGTTTTCAAATATGGTTATCGAACTGGTAAATTTGTGCGTGGGAATCGTCTGGCCAGAACTCTCGCTAAAGATGGTCTCGCTACTGGGGTAACTGGTGGCATATTCGGTGGCTCATACTCTGGCATAAAATTCGCTCATGATGTATACAAGGACTATCGCAACGCTAAACGTAATCAGACAAAAGTAATTGACTCTAGGGGCTCTAATGCTCCAATTAGGGGGGGTATATGGTAATGAATTCACTCTTTAAAGTTCATACTTGTAGAACGTGTGGTCGTGATTTTCTCTATATGTATCCGTTTCAAATGTTTTGTTATAGATGTGGTGGTTTTGAATAATGGACATTCCTAACTTTTCTCACTTGGTCGCTGGTACCGTTATTTTTATTTGCCTGGCTATCTATGCCAAAAAGGGCAATAAGTTAAAACCAGCAATAGGTATGTTGCTTTCAATTTCAGCGGGGTTCTTGTTTGGTGCCTCGACCTGACGGCTTCACAAACAGACACA
>JABACB010000172.1 GCA_014237925.1 Alphaproteobacteria bacterium | reverse complement strand
GCATGTTTTTATCAATACTATACCCCCGTATTGATCTCTATATAAGTATTGTTATTTACGTACTAGGTTAAATTTCCCGCAAAATTGGATTTTAAACATTTATATGTGGTTTAATACATATAGATCACACAAAATTAATGACCGGAAAATGTTTATATAGTAGAGAATGTTAGCTCTAGCTAAATTTCTGATCGCTTCATCATATATAAACATTTACTGATCGCTAAAATTAAATGTTTTTATATCAGAAAATAAAATCGTGACTAAATTACAGGTTGAGTGTTTTCTATACCCGATCTTATGCTGTTATACCATGCTTAATTGAATAATATTTTTCCCGCAAATTTCGGGGGAGATAACTATATATAACCACCAAAACAAGGGTACATTATGAAAAAATGGTTTAACCACGCTGACATAAAAGATATGTTTGTTGATCAGCATAAGGTCTATATCTCTAAAGTATTAAATTGGGATCGCTATTATGCTGATGAGCTTGTAACTGATCACCAAAAACGAGTTATCAAAATAAACACACTAAAAGAATTTACTATATGTGCTGAAGTTTGGAATAATATACCAAGTGTGATAAGAGCAAAAATAACCACATTAAGATTTAAACCGTTAAAATCTTGGTATGGTATAACAAATTCATACAAAAATAAACCCGATATAGAAATAGTTATTAACACTAAACCATGTGCTTATACAAAATATTCAACATTTTTACATGAAATAGGGCATGTCGTATTTGACGTGAATAATATATATAAAAAAGATGAATATAAAGAATATGTAAATTTAACTTCTCATACTAAACATTCATTAAATGATGATACATGGTATACTAAAAATGGATTAAAAGGTATTATGCACGAAGTTTTAGCCGAGTTTTATATGATATATATGTGTAATAAGCTA
>JABACB010000171.1 GCA_014237925.1 Alphaproteobacteria bacterium | reverse complement strand
CTGAACACATAGGTGTCGATGTTCCAACCTCCCTCAAGGACATCGTCGCCTTCGCCGCCCTCAAGGTGGTCGTCACCCCCGCGGCCTTGAAGGTCGTTATCCTTGTCATCCCCCGTCAGCCAGTCATCGGAATTCGAGCCCTCGAGGTTTTCGATATTGCTCAGCGTGTCGCCAACAGCTTCGTTGTTGTTGGCGGTAAAGCCATTCGTGCCATCAAAATCAAGTTGCGCTCCTGTATTAGAAAGGTCAACCCTAACACCTTTGTCAGAGCTCCCATACAACACCGCATTCCTTCCAGCGCCGCCATCAATGATGTCCGTGCCCTCGCCGCCGTCGAGGAGGTCGTAGCTTTCGCCGCCATAGAGTTTGTCGTTGCCATCACCGCCGTAGAGCTCGTCCTTGCCGTAGAACCCGTCGTAGTTATCGCCGCCGTAGAGTTCGTCGTTGCCAGCACCGCCGTAGAGCTCGTCGTAGCCATCGCCGCCGCGCAGGATGTTGGCATTATCGTTGCCGATCAAGATGTCGCTATAATCCGAACCGATCAAATGGTTGATGCCGCTAAGCGTATCACCAACAGCACCACCAAAAACAGTGGCGGGGCCAGTGCTAAGGTCAACACCGACAGGCGAAGTCGACCCTTCGTAGCTGACCCAATCTGCGCCATCAGAGGCTGTGAAGATGTCGGCAGTAGAGGTTGCCAAGAACGGGTTACCCTCGCCACCCTCAATTAGTCTCGGCGGCACATCGATCAAGTTTGCAGGAATTTCGGTGTCGCTGCCAGAGGCATCGCGCGTGTAGAAGGTGTAGCTGCTTGTTAAATGATAGTTTGTAAATTCTAGAACATTGAGTGTGTTGTCGTTACTATCCTTCACCGTGAGCGTTACTGCCGCTCCGTGTCCTTCGTCGGCACGGGAGAAAGAATAGA
>JABACB010000170.1 GCA_014237925.1 Alphaproteobacteria bacterium | reverse complement strand
CGATTTGTGGGTCGTCACTTGCAAATTCATGCTTCAACCCATCGCCGTAGAGGAAGTCATCGCCATCGCCACCCCGTAGCGTGTCGCCGCCCGCACCGCCGTAGAGGAAGTCTCTGTCCGCACCGCCATCAAGGATGTCGTCGCCTGTGCCGCCGTAAAGCTCATCCTCACCTGCCTCCCCTTCCACAAGGTTTCCTTGTTCGTCGAGCGTCACACCGTCGATCACATCGCCGTAAAGGAAGTCGTTGCCAGTGCCACCCAGTAGCGTGTCGCTGCCCGCGCCACCGTAGAGTTTGTCTATGTCATCCCCACCCTCAAGCCTGTCGTCGCCCGCACCGCCCTCAAGCGTGTCGTCGCCCGCACCGCCCTCTAGACGGTCGTCGCCATCATTTCCGTTAAGGAGGTTGTCGTTGCCATCGCCGGTCAGCCAGTCGTTGCTGTATGAGCCTTGGATATTTTCGATATTGGAGAGGATGTCGCCGACAGCTTCGTTGTTGTTGGCGGTAAAGCCGTAGCTGTTCGCCTCGAAGTCTTGTTGCGCTTGCCCTTGCAACAAAAGGCTCACCCTGACTCCTTTGCCAGAGTATAAATATAAAGCAGTGTCTTCACCCGCGCCGCCGTCAAGGATGTCCGCGCCCGCGCCGCCGTCAAGGACGTCGGTGCCCGCGCCGCCGTCAAGGGTGTCCGCACCCGTTTCGCCTATTAGGAGGTCGTTGCCCGTGCCGCCGCGCAGGATGTTGGCATCGCTGTTGCCGACCAATCGGTCATCATGATCCGAGCCGATCAGGTTGTTGATACCCGTCAGCGTGTCGCCAGCAGCAGCAAAATAGACGGTGGCAGGGTCGGTGCGAAGGTGGACATCAACGCCTCCAGTATCCGTCGATCCTGCGTAGCTGACCCAGTCTGCGCCCGCTTCGCCTGTGAAGG
>JABACB010000016.1:18797-29438 GCA_014237925.1 Alphaproteobacteria bacterium | reverse complement strand
GATGGCGAATCGCAATAATTTGCACTAAATGCTATAAAACACTGAAATTTACCAAAAACACTCAAATTACCGAAAAATCTTACCGAAAACTGCAAAACGACGCTGAAAACGCGCTTCATGAAAACACTTTCGCGTCAACCCCAATTTCCAATTTTTTGCCTTCCCTCTTGACTTTTCCACATAAATCTTTATCTTGTAGACAAGAACCCCACACAACACCAAACATTGAGGAGAGATGCCCCATGTCCAAACATCAGGACTTCTCAGGTTTGCCAGCGCTAGAAGAAAAGGGAGTCAAAAATGCCCTCGACTTTCTAGAAAAACACGCCAAAAACCTGGACAATAAGAGCTTTATGCTCGACATCCCGTCCGGTACGAAAAACGGTGAACTCAACGAAATGGTCAAAAAGAAAATCTTGGGCGAAGCGAAGACTCTTTGCGAAAGGCTGGACATCCAGTACACCTTCGAAGAAGAAGGGTGAAAATACACCCTTTGCTCGACAAGCTCAAAGGCTTCCACCTCGGCTAGCCTTGTGGCTAGCCGAGGTGTTGTCCGCCGTCGAGGGCTATCGTCTGTCCCGTCAGCGAGTCGTTCTCTAATATCATCCCCAAAACTCCGCAAATATCCCCCAAACCTACCGCCCTCCCCATCGGAGAAGACCTCGCCCTTCGTAAAAACGAAGCCTCATCTTCTCTTTTTTCCTCTCCTCCCTCTTCCTCCCCTCCCCTCGTACCCGCCAAAACCTGCCCCAATCCTATACCCACAACCCGAACTCTCGGAGACATCGCCTGCGCCAAAATCTGCGTCAACCCAAACAACCCAAACTTGCTGACCGAATAACTCACATAGTGCGCCGTCAACCGAAAAACACGCTGGTCTAGCATGTTCACAATCACTCCCTCTACTGCTCCCTCCACATCGCCCCCGCCGCCCGATTCGCATCCCACACGCAACCCCTCCCCCAAACCGCGAGAGAGAGCATACGCAGCCTCCAAATTCACCGAAAGATGACGAGACCACGACGCATCAGAAACCGAATCCCACTCGTCACGCTCAAAAACCGACGCGTTGTTGACCAACACAGAGACAACATCGCCAAAATCCTCCGAAACACGAGAAACTAACCCCTCAGAATCCTCGCGCTTCGACAAATCCGCCCGAAAAACACGCGCATCTCCCCCGTTCGAGCGCACCGCCGCAACAACCTCCTCTGCTCCCCCCAAAGATTCTCGACAATGTACCGCAACACGCATCCCCCGCTCTTTTGCCAAGTACAACGCCATCGCGCGACCAATCCGAGCCCCCGCTCCCGTCACCAACGCAACTCTGCCTCGAACATCCACGACACTTAAACTCCCGACATCTCAAAAGCACGAATTTTATGCTTGACGCTCGCGCAAAACTAGCATAATGCCAAACGAAAGGGCTGAAACGAAAACAAACGAAAACAAACGAAAACATAGCGAAGCGCATTCTGCTCGCTTCCCCCCCCTCCCCCCTATCGCCATGACCGAAGACAAAGACAACAGCCAAAATCAGGACCAAGGTCAAGACCAAGACCAAGGTCAAGACGAGGACATCGACCTCCGCGCGCTCTCGGATCAAGATCTCGTCGAGCAAATGTGGGACGACCTCTACGACGGGCTGCAAGAACCCGTCGTAGAAGGAACGAACATCCTGCTCGAGAGGAAGTGGCTACCCTACGATATTCTCACGAAGTCGCTCATCGAAGGCATGCGAATCGTCGGAATCGACTTCAGAGACGGAATCCTCTTCGTTCCCGAAGTTCTCATGTCTGCAGGCGCGATGAAGGCGGGAATGAAGCTGTTGCGACCGCTCCTCGCAGAGACGGGCGCGCCGAGCTTGGGAAAGATCGTCATCGGAACGGTCAAGGGCGACATCCACGATATCGGAAAAAATCTCGTCTCGATGATGCTCGAAGGCGCAGGGTTCGAAATCATCGATCTCGGCGTCAATGTCTCCGTAGAAACTTATCTGGAGGCGCTCGAAGAGCACAAGCCCGACATCCTCGGCATGTCGGCGCTTCTGACGACCACCATGCCTTACATGAAGGTCGTCATCGACACGCTCAAAGAAAAAAACCTGCGCGACAACTACATCGTACTCGTCGGCGGCGCACCGCTCAACGAGGAGTTCAGCAAAGCCGTCGGTGCAGACAGCTACTGCCGCGACGCTGCCGTCGCCGTCGAGACCGCGAAAGACTTCATGAAGCGCAAGCACAACATCAAAGCGAGCGCAGGTTCTAGCGCAATCTGAGGTGCCGCCGAAGAAACCGCTCGAGGTGTTGCTCATTGCTTGTGGTGCGCTCGCGCACGAGATCCTTGCGATTCGCAAGCAGAAGGGCTTGGAAAACCTGCATGTGACTTGTCTGCCGGCGATTCTCCACAACCGCCCCGCGCTGATTCCTGCGCGCGTGCGAGAGAAAATTCGCGCTGCCAAGCCTCGCTACGACAAGATTTATGTTCTCTACGGCGACTGCGGCACGGGCGGTATGCTGGATGCCGTGTTGAACGAGGAAGGTGTTGAGCGTATTGCAGGTCCTCATTGTTATGCGTTCTTCGCGGGGCAGGAGAATTTTACGGACATGATGGAACGCGATCCGACGCGGTTTTTCTTGACCGATTACCTCGCGCGTCATTTTCACACCCTGATTTACAAGGGCTACGGTTTGGACCGACATCCGCATTTGAAAGACATTTTGTTCGGCAACTATCGCGGCGTAGTTTATTTGGCGCAGAGAGAGGATGCGGAGCTCGTGCGTCTTGCCGAGCGTGCAGCCTCTATGTTGGAGCTGCCGCTGGAGGTGGTGCAGACGGGCTACGGCGAGCTGGCGCCGTTTCTTGAACGGGTTGCCTAGCTTGCGTCTTCTAGCCGAGTCTTGAGGGCAACTTTTGTGCGTAGCGTCGCGCGAGGCTTGAAAAGGCGGCGACGCTTGCGACCATGAGACAGGCGGTGGCGACGAGGGGAATCGAGGAGAAGACGAGGAAGTTTTGCGCCTCGCGCACGATGCTGCCCCAGCTGGCGGCGGGGGGCGGGGTACCGAGCCCGAGGTAGGCGAAGGAAGCTTCGGCGAGAATGGCGAGAGAGACTTGCGTGGAGGCGTGTAGCAGTAGGGGAGCGAGCGTGTTCGGCAGAATGTGCTTGTAGAGGATACGCCGTTCGCTTGCCCCGAGCGCGCGCGCCGCGGAGATGAAGGGGGAAAGGTAGAGGCTTCGAGCGATCGCGCGGCTGAGTTTCCAAAAGACGGGAATGTTGAAAAGGGTGATGGCGCACAGCACGGCGAGCCATCCCGGCTTGTAGAGCGTCGCGATGAGCAGCGCGGTCAGGAGGGCGGGGAAGGCGAAGAGCAGATCGGCGGCGTTCAGAGAAATGCTGCGGAGCAAGGCGTTCTCGGTGCGCGCGCTTGCGAACCCAAGCGGCAGCGCGCACAGCAGCGCGAGTGCTACGGCCGAAAGAGCTGTTGCAAGCGACACAAACCCGCCGCGCAAGACCATGCGCAGCGTGTCTCTGCCGTAGTGGTCGGTGCCGAGCCAGTGAGCAAGGGAGGGGCGGAGAAAACGTTCCTCGATGACGATGGCAGGCGGCGGTGTAAAAACAACGCAGAAGAAGACCAGTAGTACGAACAGCGCGAACAGCACGAGCCCAAGCCTGTAGGCGGGGGAGTTGTCGTCGGCGGTAGAGGTGTTGCGCATCCGTTCAGAGAGATCAGATCTTTTCGCTTTCTGTTCGGCGTTTGTCGACCAGGGCTGCAAGCGTCTCGGCAAGGGTTGTCGCGAGCAATGTTGCGGTGGCAAAGAGCAGCGCGAGCGCGAGCGCGAGCGGCAGATCCCTTGCGTGCGCGGCGTTGAGAAACAGGGAGCCGAGCCCTGGCAAGGCGAAGACGCTTTCGATCACGACGGTACCCGAGACGAGGAAGGCCGCTTGCAATCCGCTGAGGGCGAGAAGGGGAGCTGCAACTACAGGAAGCGCGTGGCAGAACAACACGCGCTGGGTGGAAAGTCCTTTCGCACGCGCGGTCGCAATGAAGGGGCTTGTCAGCGTTTCTCTGAGAGAAGCGTCGGCAAAGCGCGCGAGAATCGCCGTCTGCGCTAGTGCAAGCGCAAGCACGGGCAGAAGGATGTGTCGCGCTTGGGCACTCCATAGGGCTTGCTCGGCGATGCCGCCGCTCGGCAGCAACGGCCAGCGCACGGCGAAGAGCAGAATCAGCACGATGCCGAGCAGGAAGGAGGGAAGCGCGAGCAGGATGTTGAGAGAAAAGTCGACGAGCCCTGCCGTGCGTTTGCGCGCGGCAAGCAGGATTCCCAAGCCGATTCCGCTCGCCGTTGCAAACAGGTAGCTTGCGAGCGAAAGGGTGAGCGAGAGCGGAAGCCTTTCTGCAACGAGCGTGCGCACAGGCACGCCGTAGAGCGCGCTCTCTCCCCAATCGCCTCTGACGAAGGCGGCGAGCCAAGCGGCGTAGCGATGCAGGAAGGGTTTGTCGAGCGCGAGCGCTGACCGCAGGGTTTGCAAGGCTTGCGCGTCGCCTTGTGTTCCGAAGGTTGCCTCTGCAACATCGCCGGGCAGCCACACGAATAGTGCGAAGAGCAGTAGCGAAAAAAGCCACAGAAACAGCAGCGTCGGCAGAAGACGCAGCAGAATCAGCTTGCCCGTTCTTGCTATGCCTGCGCCGAGCAGATTCAGCAGCGTCGAAGGAGAGTCTTCGACATCACGGAAGGAAGCGCGCATCGGTGATATCGTTGGCTTGGATGGGACTGTTCTTCCACAATCCTACGAGGGATTTGACGCGCACCATGTTTTTTGGCAGCTGAAAAAGAAAGACGGCGGGAAGGTCGTCGCTGAGATGCCGTTGCGCTTTGCGAACAAGCTTGCGGCGCTCTTTCGCCGACGGCGTCGCGTGAAGCTTGTCCATCAACAGACGAAAGGAAGGACTTTCGTAACCGAAGTAGTATTCGTCGCGCGCGTAAATCTCCATGTCGTCTGGCTCTGTGTGGGCGATGATCGTGAGGTCGAAGTCGTAGTTGCGGAAGACTTCCGATAGCCACTGCGCCCAAGCGACGGGTCGAATCTTTACGCGAACGCCGATGGCTTCGAGCTGTTGTGCAACGATCTCGCCGCTACGACGCGCATAGGAGGGGGGGGGAAGCTTGAGCGTCAGGGCAGGAAGGTTTTTTGTCCAGCCGCTCTTTTGCAAGAGCCGTCTCGCGCGCTGCGGGTCGTACGCCCTGCGCTCGGCGAGATCGAGATAGTCGGGGGCGTGCGGCGGGTAGTGGCTGCCGATCGCTTGCGCCGTGTCGAACATCGCCCCTGCGATCAGCGCGCGGCGGTCGATGGCGTACGCAAGGGCAAGGCGCACGCGCAAATCTTGGAAGAAGGGCTTCCTGAGGTTCATGGCGAGCAGCGTCTCTCCTTCGGTCGTGCCGCTCTCGACTTCGAAGCGAGGGTCTTTCTCAAGAGCTTTCAAAAGTTCGGGCGCGGGAAAGTTGGGGAAGGCGTCGATGTCTCCCGCGAAAAGGGCGGCTTGCGCTGCCAGAGGCTCGGGTAGGAAACGGAAGCGCACGCTTTCGAGAGTCGGCTTTTTTCCCCAGTAGTCGTCGTTGCGCACGAGCAGCAGGTCCGCGCCGCGTCGCCAGGCACTCAGCCGAAAGGGTCCTGTGCCTGTTGGATCGTTGCGGTTTTCGGCAGCACTTGCGGGATGAACGATGACGGCATCGCCCCAGGCGAGGTTGCGAGGAAACTGCGGGTCAGCCTTATGCAGACGAACGCGCACTCGACGGCGGTCAAGCTCTTCGATCGCGCGGATGTTGCGAAACAGACGTTGCTGCGCGTTGCGGCTTTCGGGCGCGGTCGTGCGTTCGAGAGAAAAGGCGACCTCGCGTGCCGTCAGCGGCTTGCCGTCGTGGAAGCGCACGCCTTCGTGCAAGCGAAAGGTGAAGGTTGTTGCATCTTCGGAGCGCGTCCAGCTTTCGGCGAGCGCAGGTTGCAGGCGACCCTGTTCGTCGATGCGCGTCAATCCTTCGAAGACATTGCCGTAGACAACCTCGTCGATGGCAGCGGCAGCCCCTGCCGTAGGATCGAGGTGCGGCGGCTCCAAAGCGACACCGAGGCGCAAGTGTTGTTCTCGAAGGCTTGTCGCCTCTTGTTCTTGCCGTTCTTGTGCGTGCGCTCCGACGATGGCATCGATGCAAAAAGCAGCGACACAGAAGAAGAGAAAAATTTTAGGAAAGCGAAGGTGCATCGGAAGGTGAGTCTCTCAAGAGCTTTTTTTGCGGGGGCTTTTTCTGTGCAAAATCTGTGCGTCGCGCTCGCGCCGCGCATCGCAGAAGCTTTGTGCGCACGGCGTGCTTTCGCCATACCATACGCCCTTGGCGATGGCACGCGCCAGCGTCTCGCAGGCGTGTTGTTCGCAGGCTTGGAGGAAGGCGGGCGAGAGGGCTGGGCTGTAAAATTCATGGGAAGATTCGCTCGAAGAGGCGGTGGAAAGGGCGAAGACGATGTCTCCGTCGAAAAGGGTCTGGCTGGGATGAAGCGCGATGGCGAGCGCGCTTGTGCTGGCTTTAGCGATGCGCTTGAGCGCACTTTTGGAAAGCGCACAATCGAAGGCAATCAGACACAAGGTTGTATGCTCGCGTACGGCTTTTTTGTCTGCGAGTAGCGCGGAGCGATGGGAGGAAGATGCGCCTGCCATCCTTTCGGCGGGGGATGTGTCCTTTGTGTCTTGGGCGGGAGCGAGCCCTCCGAACTCGTCGTCTTGCTCCAGCCACCATGCTCTCAAGGCGCTGAGGTCGGCGTAGGCGGGCGAGCCGAAGGCGTTGACGACGGCGAGCGCGCCTACGGTCACGGCGGCATTGGTTGCGGTGGCATCGCTCGTGGTGGAGTCGCCTGCGAGGTTGCAGGAGAATGTTGCAGAAGCGCTGCCGACGCCGCCCTTGAATTCTCCTGCGCGTGCGCCGCGTCCTGCGCCTACATTTCCGAGCGCGAAGTTTTGAGCGAAGTTCGCGTGCGCGCGTTCGAGCGCGTGCCTTCCCAGTCTTCTGTAGTCGGCGCGTTTGGAGGTTGTCTCGAAGAGGTCGAAGAGGGCGGCTGCGGGAACGATCGGCACGCGTCCTGTGCGCGTTGCAAAGCCTCGGTTGTGTTTCTCCAGCGCTTCGAGCGCGCCATCGGCGGCAGCCAGTCCGAACGCCGAGCCGCCGCACAACAGCACGGCATCGATGCGCTCGACCAGTCCGTCTTCATACAGAAGGTCGGTCTCGCGTGTCGCGGGCGCACCGCCGCAGCAATGGGCTGCGGCGAGCATCGGCGCGGCGCAACAGATCGCCGTGACCCCGCTCCCGCGAGCCTCGTCGTCGGCATGCCCGACACCGATGCCCGTTACATCTGTCAAAAGGTTGAGTCGACGCGTCATACTCCCTATTTTACAATGGGGACGACATTTGCTAGAAAAAAAGTTGTTGAAACAACGCAGAACGCTGTGTCACAGACTCCTGTGCCACAGACTTCGTACCACAAGGCTTTGTGTCAAAGGTAAGCGTCACAAAAACGAAAAGAACGCTGCTTTTCACGCTCGCACGGACTCGAAGAAAGAGAAAACGAAAAATAAAGACCATGTCGTTCAAAGCTGCTTTTTCGTCACGCCTACGGAGTTTGTTCGCCTCGCGTGGTGTTGTCTTTCGCGCTGTTTGCTTTGTTTTATCAGGAGCTTTGGCGTTTTTCGCGCTTTCGTTGGCGAATTCTGCCGTGCGCTCCTTTTATGCGGGCGTCGCACGCGATCATTTTGTCCAGCCCTTCCACAAGGTGATCAAGGCGAGAAGCGAGACGAAACAACGCGCGCTTGCCGAGAGAGACGCTGCGAAAAAGGACGCTGTTCGCAACGCGGCTCGCCAAGCGGGTAGCCTTGCTTCGCCCTATGTCGAGGTGGGAGAAGACATGTTTTTTCCTCTGCTGGTGCGCGTATGGCTGAATGTCGATCCTTCGCACACGGCACGCGTCGCCAACAACGACGAACGTTTTCCGCTCGTCTATGAACGCGCCGTCTCCGCCGAGGGCTTCGTCCCTGTCGTCGGACTGACCTTCGGCGACAACAGCTTCGATATCGACATACGCGATGCCAACGGCGAAAAGGTCGCGCAACACTCTTTGACAGCGTTGATCGAAGACACAGACGATATTCAAGGAGGGATCGAAGTCCGCAAGAAAGCTGCACGCAACGATTTCGTCTCCGCAGCGATCGCTTGGGGGGGAGGTCTGAGCGCGCTTCAAGACAGCGGCAAGACGAGGTATTACGGCGTGATCGACGATTTCGGCGACGTTCGGTGGTTGCATCAACGCAAGGGCATTTCGTCGCCGTGGGTCGTCTTCGGAGTTCTCTTCGACAGGAGAATTTTCCTGACATACGGTGCTCACAGGCTTTTTGCAACGGATATCTTCGGCAACAAAGAGGTGGTTTTCGACGGAAAAAAAGCTTCTCACAACCGCGGCGACTACTACATTCACCACGATTACACCTTCACCGACAAGGGGACGATGCTGATGTTGGCGAATCCGATTTCGAAAAAAAGAGAGTGGTTGTCATACGACAACACGATCGTCGAGGTTGACTCGAACAGCGGCAAGATGATCCGCGAGATCGATGTGAAAGAATCCTTAGGCGATATCTTCGATGTTGCCGCAGGTCCGAAGATCGAAGATTACGCTCTGATATCAGATTGGAAGAAAGACTGGATGCATCTGAACTCGATCGCCTACGACGCTGCGAGTAAGACGATCGTTCTTTCTGGTCGCAATCAGAGCGCGGTGTTTGCGCTCGACTACGAGACGGGTGCGCTGGTTTGGATGTTTGCCGATCCTGAAGGACTGACAAAGCAGCAGCAGGCGCGTTTTTTGGAGGTTCCCGAAGGCTATGTGTTTCACAAAGGACAGCACGATGCGCAGCTGGACGGCAATCGCTTGCGCTTTTTCGACAATGCGGTGCTGGTCAAAAGGAAGGACGGCAGCTATACCGATCCTGAAACCACGCCCTCGCGCATCGTCGAGGCTACCTTGGATCTGGCGAACAAGAAAATCACCGAAGTGAAAACTTACGCTCCGAAATCGATTTTTGCCAAAATCACCAGCGGCATTGATGTTCGCAACGGCAAGTATCTTGTGTGTTATTGCGGTATCATGAAGGATGCCTTCGGCGGCTATGTCACCGATTCTAGAAACGACAAGGGCCCTGTCGTCGAGGTAGAACTCTTCGAGTTTGGGAATGATGGTAGCGAGCTGTTGCATGTTTCTATCCGTAAGGGTCTTGGCTTTCGCCCGCGCTACTTCGACTGGAAAGAGATGGTCGAGGCGAAGTAGAGGCAATCACGATGTCGCTTAAAGTCAAATTGTTGTCGCGGATGAAGCGATTCATTTCGCGCGGTGCTACCTTTCGTGCCGTAGCCCTTGTTTTTTTGGGGGTCTTCTTGTTTTTCGCGCTCTCGCTGGCAAGCTCTGCCGTGCGCTCCATCTATGGCGGTGTTGCGCAACATCGTGTTGTCCAACCTCTCCACAAGGTTATCGATTCGAGAAACGAGACGAAACAACTTGCGCTCGACGAAAGAGAAGCGGCAAGGAAGAGGGCTGTTCGCAACGCGGCTCGCCAAGCGGGTAGTATGTCCTCGCCTTATGTCGAGGTGGGAGAGGACGCGCTTTTTCCTCTGCTGGTGCGCGTGTGGCTGAATGTTGCCCCTTCGCACACGGCACGCGTCGTCAACAACGACGAGCGTTTTCCTCTCGTCTATGAGCGTGCCGTCTCCGCCGAGGGCTTCGTTCCTGTCGTCGGGCTCGCCTTCGGCGACAACAGCTTCGATATCCAGATCGTCGATGCAGACGGCAACACAGTTGCACAACACAAGCTTGCTGCAAGGATAGAAGACACGGAAGGCGTGCAAAGCCGAATTCTAGTGAAAAAAAAGCCTGCGCAGAACGATTTCGTCTCTGCGTCGCTCTTATGGGGTGTGACACCCAACATTTCTTTCGATACGCCTCAGAAACTGCGCCCTTACAGACTGTACTATGGTGTGATCGACGATTTCGGCGATGTGCGCTGGTTGTATCGAGGGCGAGACAAGACATCGAAATGGCTAATGCTCGCCAATGTCGAAGGCGAAAGGGTTTTTATCAGAGACGCAGGCGACAGGATTTTTGCCACAGACATCTTCGGCAACAAAGAAGTGGTTTTCGATGGGAAAAAAGCTTCTCGCGATCGTAAAAATTACTTTGTTCATCACGACTACACGCTCACGGACAAGGGCACGATGCTTGTATTGGCAAATCCGAAGGCAAAAGACGACGCACTCACAAGCTACGCGCAAGGCGAAATCACCATCGCAGAGAATTATTTGTCGGACAGGGACGTCGTCGTCGAAATTGATTTGGATAGCGGCAAGACGATCCGCGAGATCGATGTGAAAGAATCCTTAGGCGATGTTTTCGATATTGCCGCAGGTCCGAAGATCGAAGACCATGCCTTACAAGCCAATAGCAAGAGCGACTGGATGCATCTGAACTCGATCGCCTACGACGCTGCGAGCGAGACGGTCATCCTCTCAGGCCGCAATCAGAGCGCGGTGTTTGCGCTCGACTACGAGACGGGT
>JABACB010000016.1:10975-17206 GCA_014237925.1 Alphaproteobacteria bacterium | reverse complement strand
GTACGTTGCTTTTGATCGCCGACCCCATCCAAAAGGGTGCTGTGCCGCTTCCGAAACAACCGAAGATTTTCTCGGAGGAAGACACGATCCTGGAAATCGATCTGGAAAGCGGCGAGCTGTTGCGCGAGATCGATTTGAAAAAGGTGTTCGCCGAAAACATGAACCGCCCCATGCTCGAAGACCAAGGAATTCTTCCGTACAAGAAGCGCGACTGGATGCACTTGAATGCCATCTACTACGATGCTGCGGGATCGTCGATCGTTCTCTCCGGTCGCAACCAGAGCGCGATTTTTGGGCTCGATTACAAGACGGGCGAGCTGGCGTGGCTTTTTTCTGATCCCGAAGGGTGGCCCGATCGTGCGTCGCTGCCTCTTTTGGCGGCGCCGAAGGGCTATCGCTATCATCGCGGACAGCACGATGTGAGACTGGAGGGCGATCGTTTGCGCTTCTTCGACAACGCCGTGTTGCTGAACGACGGCGACGGCGGCTATGTGCCTGCGTCTGCCACGCGTTCGCGCATCGTCGAGGCGCGGCTTGACCTTGACAACAAAAAGGTGGCGAGCGTTGCGACCTATGCTCCCGAAAATGTCTTTTCCAAGATCACGGGAGGCTATGAGTTTCACAACGGAAGATACCTTTTGTGCTACTGCGGCATTCTGAAAGATGTCTTCGGAAAATATATCAACGACTTCCGAAACAGAACGGGCGTCGACGGAGAAGCTCAGCTGTTCGAGTTCGACAAGGGCAGCAACCAAGAGCGACTGCACTTTTCCGTCAAGGGCATCAGCTATCGCCCTCGCTACTTCGATTGGGAGAAGATGGTCGGGGCGAAATAAGACAAACAATTAGGCTCCGTTTCGTGCCTGAAAGTCTTTTCAAACATGTCGCAATCTGCTTCCGTGCCTTGTGCTTGTTGTCGGTTGCAGGATGCGCTTCTGCCGCACCCTTGAGCGCGTTGGATCATGTTCCTTCTAAGGTGTGGCAGGAGCCCGCCTACGATCGTGATCGTGCGACGGTCTATTTGCCCGGGCAGGGGGCGACGAGCCGCTAGGACGGCGACGCTTTGAGCGACCGAGAAGGCGGCTTCTGCGGAGACTCGTGAGAATCCTTGCGCTGAGGAATCTTGCGGCGGTTTGCAATCTTCAAACGCAGCGCGTTGATCTTGATGAAGCCTTCCGCGTCCCTTTGGTCGAAGACGGAGTCCGCCTCGAAGGTTGCATGCTCTGGCGAATAGAGGCTGTAAGGGCTCTTGCGACCCAAAAGGGTCGTCGAGCCCTTGTAGAGACGCAAGCTGACTCTTCCTTCGACGAACTGCTGATCGTGGTCGAAAAGTTTTTGCAACGCCTCGCGCTCAGGCGAGAACCACAGCCCGTTGTAGAGAAGGGCTGCATACTGCGGGATGAGCGAATCGCGCACGCGCACGAGCTCGCGGTCGAGCGTTAGCGACTCGAGCGTCCGTTTGGCAAAGAGCCACAGCGTTCCGCCGGGCGTCTCGTAGATGCCGCGCGACTTCATTCCGACCTGTCGATTTTCGACGAGATCGAGCCTGCCGATAGCATGCTCGCCGCCGATGGCGTTCAGCCGTTCCAAGCACGACCTTGTCGAGCCTTCGCTGGCGTCGATGGCGCAGGGGGCACCGTTGCAAAAATCGATGTCGAGCGTGCGCGGCGTGTCAGGCGCGTCTTGCGGTGCACGCGTTCGTGCATAGACGAATTCGGGCGCTTCCTGCGACGGGTCTTCCAAAACCTTTCCCTCCGCCGAGATGTGCAACAAATTGGCATCGACCGAGAAGGGCGCTTCGCCGCGCTTGTCCTTAGGAACGGAGATTTGTCGGCGTGACGCCCAGTCGAGAAGGGCTTCGCGTCCTTGGAAGTCCCAAAGTCGCCACGGCGCGATGACGCGCAAATCGGGCGCAAGCGCACGATAGGTCAACTCGAAACGCACCTGATCGTTTCCTTTGCCCGTCGCTCCGTGGGCTACGGCATCGGCGTCAAGCTCGCGCGCGAGCTCGATTTGTCGCTTGGCGATCAACGGACGCGCGATCGCTGTTCCCAAAAGATAGGCACTCTCGTACAGCGCGTTCGCACGAAACATCGGGGCGACATAGTCTTCGACGAAGCTGTCGCGCAAGTCCTCGATGCAGACTTGGCATGCACCCAACGCGTACGCCTTGCGTTCCGCGTGCGCAAGATCCTCGTCTTGTCCGATGTCGGCGATGTAGCAGACAACCTCGGCGTCGAAGTTCTCTTGCAGCCACTTGAGAATGATCGAGGTATCCAGTCCGCCCGAATAGGCAAGCACGATGCGCAACTTGGACTTCACGGCACTCCACGCAATGCTGCAACATTGCACCTCATGGCTTCACGCTAGAGCGAAATGTTGAGGGTTAGATATTGAGCGTGGCACGGTCGAGCAGTCCCATCTCGCCCAACAATGTGATGTAGGCGAGGGTCAGCCTTCGTTCGACATCGAGAAACTGCAGCTGCGTTTGGAGAAACTGCACTTCCAGCTCGGCGATGCGTATCGGGTTCAAATCCTCCTCCTCCGAGGCATTGCGCAAGCTTTCTAGCATGCGCGCGTTCTCGACCCCGAAGCTTCTGTGCGCGTTGTATTGTGCGCTGAGCGAGACGAGATCGTTCCACGCCTCGGCGACAACTTGGCGATGGTCTTGGGCAAATCTTCCTCGTTCGCCTTCCGCAACCCCCGCTTCGGCGCGCGCCATGCCGACCAAGCTTTTCAGACGGAAGGCATCGGCAAGGCTCCAGTCCACACGCAGGCCCGCATAGGCCAACAGCTCTTCGCCGGAGCTGTCGTGAAAAGTTTCCGGCACGGGGTTGTAGCGGTAGCGTCCTTCCGCCACCATCGACAGCTTCGGAATACTTTTCGAACGCTCTCTCAGAAGCGCGTTGGTCGCCAGTTGCGAACGTTGCGTCTCGATGTGGTAGACGGGATTGCTGCGACGGGCAACTTGGAGGCTTTCTTCGAAGGTGCGCGGAATCAGATCGAGCGGAAGATCGACGCGTGTCATCGAGGTGATGTCAGGCACAAAGCGGAAAGTCGACACGAACGCTCCTCTGCTCGAGTCCAACGCCTTGCGTCTTTCCAGCAAAAGACTCTCTCCTTCTTGCGCCGCCTGTCGCAGGCGCCAAGCGTCCAAAAGAGTGGGACTCTCGTTTTGTTCGACGAGCTCCGTGCTTTGCGTCAAAATGGACGAGCGCCTTTCTTGTGTGCGGAACAACAAAGCGCGATAACGCAAATCGACATAGCTTTGCAGGGCTTGGGCGATCAGGTCTTGCTCGGCTTTGCGCAAGCTCGTGCGTGCCATTTGCACTCCGATTCGATGGTCGCGCAAGCCCGCCTTGCGTTCGCCGCCGTCGGCGAGCTTTTGGCGTATCTCCAGCGAGACATCCGCATAGGGCTTCAAGACATTGGAGGAGGCATTCGGGTTGCTGACAGTGGCGAAGGCGGCACCGCCTTCGCCACTCAGATTGATGTGCGGCAAGGCAGCCGAAGAGAGCGCGGCGCTGCGCGATCTACGCGCATAGAGAAGCTTTTGTTCTTGCGCATGGACATGCTCGTCCGCATCGAGCGCGCCTTTCAACGCGGCGCGCCAGTTGTAGCTCAGACTACCCGGCGCAGCCGTTTGTCCGAAAGCAGGCGAGGCTATCGATGCCGACAACACGAGCATTGTCAAGAAACACAGCAACGCACCGAGCAACGCGCCGCGTTGTTGCTGAGGTTGTGCGGCGAAGGAGGGGGGGGGGAGGGTTGAATTCATGGGAGGAGTCCTCAGTCGAGTTTGACGGTCAAGCCTTCGCGTGCAGCGAAGGCTTGTGTCCATTCTTTCTTCGCTGCCGCTTCGATCGTCTTCATCGTCGCGTCGTTGTGCGCAACATCGTGATGGAACAGCGCGAGCCTTTTCGCGCCCGCTTGGCGGCAGAGCCGCACGCCTTCCTGCCAGCTGGAGTGACCCCATCCGACATGCGTCTTGTATTCCTCGTCCGTGTAGGTGGCATCGTAGATGACCAAATCGCTGTTCTCGATAAGCGCGAGAATGTTCTCGTCGGGCTGCTGCGGTTGATGCTCTGTGTCGGTGACATAGCAAAGCGCGTATCCCGCGTAATTGATCCGATAGGCGGTCGCGCCGTTCGGATGGTTGAGCGGCGTCGTCTGCACGCCAATGTCGGAGTTGAGCGTAAACGAATCTCCAGGTTGGAAATCGGTGAAGGTCTTTCGTGACACCAGCGCAGAGATGGGAATCGGAAAATAGGGAGCTTTCATTTCTTCGGCCAGCACTTTCTCGATGCCGCCGTACTTCTTCAGACCGCCGGCTTTGATATGCAGCGTGACCCGTTCGTCGAAAGCGGCGGGAAAAAAGGGAAAGCCCTGCACATGATCCCAATGCACATGCGAGAAAAGGATGTAGGCGTTCTTAATGTCGCGTCGCGTCATGCGCTCGCTTGCAAGGCGGATGCCTGTGCCTGCGTCCAACACGATGAGATGCTCGCCGCACCACACCTCGACGCAAGAGGTGTTCCCGCCGAATTCCATGAAGTCCGGAGAACAGACAGGTATGCTACCCCTTACACCGCGAAAGATGATTTCAAACATAAAACAGCTTGTTCCAGCGGTGACAACAACGTTCCCTCGCGTGAGCTTTCTGCCAATGGCGAAGGAGTGTCGGTTAGTACTCTGCATATCATTGTATTGCGTTTCACTCTTTTGTCAAGTGGTAATTGTCAAAAAATCGCTCTGCCGTTGATCGACTCAAGGCAGAAAATTTGCGCTCGAATTGGCGTTTTTTTTGCTTGTATCCCCACAAAACAAGGTTTTTGCTACCTTTCTTGATGTTTTATGCCTGTTGCATTCGCCCTCGCCGAGCGTGTCGCTCGTTTTCACAATTATTTGAAGAGAGGAGAGCGCTCGCGTGCGCTCGAAGAAATCGCGCGTGCGCAGCACGAATCACCTGCCGAGAAAGGGGTCGGATTCTTCCTGACCGGACTCTTCTTCCTGCAAGAGGGCTACGCAGGGCGTGCCTTGCAGGCGATGGAACAGGCTGTGCGCTACGAGCCTGCCTCGCGCGAATGCCTCTACGGACTTGCCATGGCGAACAGCGCCTTGGGCTTTTATCAGGAGGTCCTGTTTTGCAACAAGATCGGTGCGACGACACGAGAAATCGCGCACGAGAGGGGGTGGGGCGACCTCTTGACACCTTCGTTGCGCGCCAAGGACCGTCTTCTGTTTGCAACCGACGAACAGATCGTGCTTTCGCTCGTAGAAAAGCATCGCCGCAGCGGCGACTTCTTGAAGGCGGCGAGCATCGCAGAAGACGCGCTGCTCGCCTTCCCGCAGAGCCACCCTTGGCGGCGCGCTGCCATCGATTGCTACCTTGAAGCGAGACGCCCCTTCGCCGCCGCCGCGCTCTTACAAATTTTTGCGGCGCACGAAGCGCTGAGCTTGGAAGACCAACTGCTGACAGGTAAAGTCTTTGCAGACTTGGGGCGCAGCGAAGAAAGCTTGTCGTGGTTCGAGCCCGTCGTGCATGCCGACAACACCGACAAAGAATGTCGCAAAGAATGTCGCGTCGCCGTCGCCAAGCTGTTGTTTTTCTCGCGCCCTCCCTTTTCGCCGCGCCTGCGCTCCTTGCGCAAATCCGTTGCAGAAGGGCTGCCGCCCGTCCCTCGCCGCAAGGGTACGAAAGCGATCGTCGAAGACCGTCTCAGAATCGGGATCGTCTCCGCAGACTTGCTCCGCGGAGGACTCGTCGAGCGCATCGCCCTTCTCTTTGAAATGTTCGACAAGAGCAACATCGAATTCTTTCTCTATATCGATTCGCCACACCACGATTCTTTGACCGAACGTTTCATGGCGCTCTCCAAAGACCACTTCCTGACGCACGCCATCGACGACGCCACCTTTGCGCGTATCGTGCGCGAGGACGAGATCGACGTTCTTCTCGACATCGACCTTCGCAACATCTACCGCCGTCCCGCCGTTGCACGCTTGAAACCCGCTTGCCTGCAAGTCGTCGCCTTTGCAGACCCGTACGAGGCGCATCGCTGGGGCTACGACGCGGTCTTGAGCGATCCCTTCATCTTTCCTCCGAAGTCTTCAGGAACAAGCGAAAGCTACAAGCTGCTCGACGACACGACCCCTTGCCCTGTGTTGCGTCCTCGCTTCGGCTTCTTGCAAGTCGAAGATCTGTTCGATGTACAACCCGTAGCCGCGCTA
>JABACB010000016.1:0-10940 GCA_014237925.1 Alphaproteobacteria bacterium | reverse complement strand
GTACGCTTCTTTCGACAGCGTCGCGCGAGACCTTGTCGTACGCTGCATGGCGGAAGTGCCTCACTTCGAGCTGATCGTCGATAGCGAGACCTTGGGCGGCGAGAAGGCTGCCGCCGCCTTGCTGGCAGCTCTCGAAGACGCTCTGCCGAGCGCGGAACATCACAGGCTTCGAGTTTTGCCGGAGCGTTCGTCTCTGACGCTCTTCTTGCAGCAGACCGATCTGCTGCTGGATATCGCCTATCCCCGTTCCGCCTACACGGTGTGGCAGAGTTTGCGCCATGCCGTACCCGTCCTGACACTAGGAGGGGAAAACATCCCCGAAAGACTGGGATTGTCCGTCGTAGCCCAAATGGGACTGGAGGACATGTGCGCTTGCAAGAATGAGGAAGAGCTATTCTCGCGCCTGCACGCTTTTTGTTCGAACAAATCTCATCGACAGCGTGTTCGCCGAAGATTGCTACGCCGTGCAAGGTTGTCCAAAAATTCGAAGCTTGTAACGCAGAAAGCTTTGGCGGTCGTCGAAGCCTTGTTCGAGGGTGTCGTCACCTTGGGGAGAAGGGGTCGTTATCAACCGCCGAGCGGGAGGGTGAAACGATGATCCGAAAGACAACCCAAAAAATCATTCAAGAGCTCAGCCCAGCAACAACCCAAGAGGAAAGTTTTTTCACGCGCAACATGGCATGGCTTGCCGAGAGCCATCCGCCTCTTTTTCGTCTTCTCGATGCGATGGCGGAAGGACGGTTTGACAAGCCGCTGAGACGGCAAGGACGCATCGTCAACTTGGAGACGGGCGGAACGCGCCTCTACGAACCGAACGCTCCCCTGCATGCCAAGCAGGAGGTTGCAAGGTATTTCGCCGCCAAAAGATTTTTTATCGCCGAAAAAAACAAGCTCGAAGCGCAGTTCTCTTCTTGCAAGGCGCGGGCGCGCGAAGACTGGATGCTGGTGCGTGATCTGAAAGCCGCCTTTTTGAAGGACGCGCGTGCGCACAAGCGACGAAAGGGACGAAAGGGACGAGAGGGACGAGAGGGTGCGCCGCGGCGGGAGCGTTCGTTGCTGGTCGTCTTGGGCTTAGGGCTGGGATACCACATCGCTCCTTTGTTGCAACGTTTGAAGCCTTGCAACGTCTGCATCCTCGAGACGCGCAGAGAGAATGTGTTCTTCGCCGCTCGCTCGCAAGACTTCACGCGCTGGAGCCGCCTATGCGCAGAACGCCAAGGGCGCGTGTTCTTCGTCGTCGAGGAAGAGGTGGAGGAGTTGGAACGGGTTTTCACCTATATTCTTTTGGAAGAGTTGCATTTTTTCGCCGACGGGTTCTTCTTCTACCGCCACGCGACGATGGGGGCAGCCTTGCGCCGCTTGGAGCCGCGCATGCAGGATATTCTTCAAAGTGCGCTCCGCAACAGAGGGTTTTTTGAAGATCAACTGCGCATGCTGGAAAACAGCATGCACAACCTTGCTTTGAGCGCATCCAGCACCTTTCTCCAACCTCGCTTGCGAGCGCGACAGAAAGAGGAAGTGTTGATCCTTGCCAACGGACCCTCGCTCGACGATGCCTTGCCGTACTTGCCGCGCTTGTGTCGCGGACGCGTCGTCTTTTCTTGCGGCTCGACGCTCTACACCCTTTTGAAAAACGGCATCGTTCCGCACTACCACTGCGAGATCGAAAACATTTTCCCTCCCGCCCACCACCTCGTAGCCATACGAGAGGCGGGCTACACTTTGGATACCATCACCCTGCTCGCCGCCGTCACGGTGCAATCGGATGTTGTCGCCTCGTTTTCGAAGCGTGTGTTGTTCTCGCGCCCCCTCGTGCCGTTCAGCTGCGCAAGCGACATCGAACCCCTCCCCGAGGCTGCGCCGAGCGTGGCGAACACGGCGCTTTCCTGCGCGCAAGCCATGGGTTTTTCCACCTTCTATGTGCTGGGGGTCGATTGCGGCTACAAGCAAGGTCGCCTGCATCACGCGAAGGACGCGGTGCATTTTCTCGACGAAGCCTTCAAAAAGCACGAAGACGAACGCCAGCAACGCAGCCGTCTCGTCTTCAGAGGAAACTTCGGCGGCTATGTGCGTTCTCAAGAGGTGTTTCTCGCAACAAAACAGATGCTGGAGGTCAGAGCGCGTGCACGCGCCGCATCGAACCGTTTCTACAACTGCAGCGACGGCGCGTTCATCAGAGGCTTCGTGCCGATGTTGCCGAGCCTCATCGAACCTCTGGACAACTCCGACAGCATACCCCACAACACCGAAAGCTGGCGCAACGCCTGCCCCCGCCTCTCGCTCGCAGACACAAACATGCACGCTTGTTTGGAACAAGCGCGAAAGCAGATCGACCCTTGCGCGCAGCACTTGGAGAGTCTGTTCGCAACACTGCAAGAGGTCGAATCGATCGCCGACTTACAAGCGCTTCACAAGGGACTGAAGGCTTTCTTCGCGCCGAAAAGCGACGACACGCACGAACGGCGACAAGAGAACAAAGGACGAGCCTTCGTTCAAATTTTCACCATCGGCAGCGCGTTTATCTTTTTCAACCACATCCACCAGTGCTTCTTGGCAACCCCGCCGCGACGATGGCTTCGCTTGCGGCGGCAGCTGAGCGCGCATGTCCAACGGCGTTTGCAATCGATGAAGCCTCGTTTGCATCAAGCCGTAGTCGACGCGCTTGCAAACATTCGTTAAGAAAAGCGTCCGTCAAGCGTAGGGGATGTTGGTGATCGCTTCGTGCTTTCGCCGCAACACTTCCAGCCGAGAGATGGTTGTCTCCTCGCGTGTGTCCCCTCTTTGTTCTTGCGCCTCGAGTTTGCGGAGCTCTTCCTTTGTTGCATGCAGGTCGATGAGCGCGAGCTCCACGATCTCCGGCACCAGCAGGACGGCTCTTTCTCGCGTTATCCAAGCGCTGCCGCCGGGGACGAAGTAGCGCTCGACGGCTTCGAGTCCTTCGTCGAACAAGCACACGACCCCCGCTCTCAAGGCACAGAGCAAGGGCGCCATGCCCGCCAAGACACCGCAATCGCCGTCTTGGCTAGGCACGACCACCATCGTCGTCTGCTTGACCAAGAAAGGCTTTTCCGGCGTCAGAATTTCCAGCGAGAGGGTTTCGTGTTGTTCTGACATGCGCGCCTTGGAAGCGTCCTTACGCTGCGATGCTTTCCCCTTCGAGCTCGCGTGCCTTCGCCTCCACTTCTTCGATGGTCCCGACCATATAGAAGGCGGCTTCCGGCAGGCTGTCGTAGCGTCCTTCGATGATTCCCTCGAAGCCCTCCAGCGTGTCCTTGAGCTCGACATACTTTCCCTTGAAGCCCGTAAACACCTCGGCGGTGTGGAAGGGTTGCGAGAGGAAACGTTGGATCCTTCGTGCGCGCGCCACCACCTGCTTGTCTTCTTCCGAAAGCTCGTCCATGCCGAGAATGGCGATGATCTCTTGCAACGATTTGTAGGTCTGCAAGATCTTTTGTGTCTCGCGCGCGATGCGATAGTGCTGCTCTCCGATGACGCGCGCGTCCAAGATGCGCGAGGTCGAATCGAGAGGATCGACGGCGGGATAAATGCCCAGCTCGGCGATTTGCCGCGATAGCACCGTCGTCGCGTCCAAGTGCGAGAAGGTCGTCGCAGGCGCAGGATCGGTCAGATCGTCGGCGGGCACATAGACGGCTTGCACCGAGGTGATCGAGCCATCCTTCGTCGAGGTGATGCGCTCCTGCATGCTGCCCATGTCGGTGCCTAGCGTGGGCTGGTAGCCAACCGCCGAAGGGATGCGTCCCAGCAACGCCGAGACCTCCGAGCCCGCTTGCGTGAACCGAAAGATGTTGTCGATAAAAAACAACACATCCTGCCCCTCGCGGTCGCGGAAGTACTCGGCTTGCGTCAAGCCCGTCAGCGCGACGCGCGCGCGTGCTCCGGGCGGTTCGTTCATCTGCCCGTAGACGAGCGCGCACTTCGACTTGTCGCCCTTAAGATCGATGACACCCGATTCGATCATCTCGTGGTAGAGATCGTTGCCCTCGCGCGTGCGCTCGCCCACGCCGGCGAAGACCGAATAGCCACCGTGTCCTTTGGCGATGTTGTTGATCAGCTCCATGATGAGAACCGTCTTGCCGACGCCCGCGCCGCCGAAAAGTCCGATCTTGCCGCCGCGCGGATAGGGGGTTAGCAAGTCGATCACCTTGATGCCCGTCGCCAAAAGCTGCGTCTTCGTATCTTGTTGCACCAACTCGGGGGCATCGCGGTGAATCGGCCAAGTCTCGCTCGTCTTCACGGCACCGCGCTCGTCGATCGGCTCGCCCGTGACATTAAGAATGCGTCCCAGAACCTCCTTGCCGACGGGAACGGACAGCGCACCGCCGCTGTCTTCGACAGACTGCCCGCGCGTCAAGCCCTCGGTTGCGTCCAGCGCGATGCAGCGCACGACATTGTCGCCCAAGTGCTGGGCTACCTCCAACACCAGCCGCTTGTCTTGGTTCTTCGTCTCCAGCGCGTTGAGAATCGCGGGCGGCTCCCCTTCGAAAGAAACATCGATGACCGCGCCCAGCACGCGCACAATTTTGCCGGTGCTACTCTTGCGCGCGAGTGCCTTGTTTTTTGCCGACGGACCCGAAGGGGTTGCGGCGCGAGGAGAAGGAGAAGCAGAGCGAGGCATAACAAAATGGGGGGAAAAGAGGAGAAAAGGGAAGAAAGGAGAGGAGAAAAGGGAAAAAGGAGAGGTGAAAAGGTTGGGTCAAGGCAAGCGCGCGTCAAGCGCTCAGCGCCTCCGAGCCTGAGATGATCTCGATCAACTCGGTCGTGATCGACGCTTGTCGCAGACGATTGTAGCGCAAAGAAAGCTCATCAATCAATTCGCCTGCATTGCGCGTCGCGTTGTCCATCGCCGTCATGCGCGCCGCCTGTTCGGCGGCGAACGCGTCCAGCATCGCCTCGAAGATTTGCGCAGCCACAATTTGCGGTGCCATCTCTTGCAACAACAGATCGCGCTCAGGCTCAAAGGCAATATCCTGAGTAACATTTTTGGCAACACTTGGGGTGATGCTTGGGGTGATGCTTGGGGTGATGCTTGGGGTGGTGCTTGGGGTGGTATTCTGAACGCTCTCCGCCCCCTGTTCTTCTGTTTCCACGGCATCGCTGTCGTGCGTGCCGATCGGAACCAGCGTACGCACGACAACCTGTTGCACCAAAGCCGAGCGGAAGTGGTTGTAGACCAACAGGCATCGGTCGAAACGAACTTGTTCAAACATGCCGATCAGCTCGGTTGCAATGGCTTGCGCGAAGGCTTTGTGCGGCACGGGGCGGTTCACATCCTCGTGCGTAGACAGCAATCGGTCGCCCAAGGCGCGCTGCAAGGCGGGACGCGCTTTGCGTCCGATAAGAATCGCGCAGACATTCTCGTTTTTGGTCGCCTTGTCCGCCAAGGCGACGACGCGCTTGGCGACATTGGCGTTGTAGCCGCCGCACAATCCGCGAGCGGATGCGATGGCAAGGCATAGGGTTGTCGTCTGCTTTGCTTCGTTGCGTCCGACGAAAAGGGGCGGCGCGGGCGACAACAAGCGTCCGCTGAGGCTCCGCGCCAAGTCGACCGAACGCCGTGCGTAGGGTTTTGCTTCCTCCGCGCGCGTTTGCGCACGACGCAGCTTTGCAGCCGACATCATCTTCATCGCCGAAGTGATACGCCGCGTGCTCTTCGTCGTCTCGATCGAACGCCGCAAGTCCTTCAGAGAAGCCATAGAAGTCTCCCTCGTCTCCTTTGTTGTCTCTTTTGTGTTGTCTCTTTTGTGTTGTCTCTTTTGTTCCAGCTCTTTTTTAAGGCTCTCTTCTTTGCAAACGTCTCCAAGAACCTCCAAGCTCCCCCCAAAAATCTTCAAGAATCTCCAAGAATTTCTTTGTCAGTTGCGCTTATGGCGACTTTTCGAATTCTTTGACGAATCGCTCCAAAGCAGCGTCCAGCTTCGTCGCGTTCTCCTCGCTCAGCTTGCCGCTTTGGCGAATGTCCTTCAGCGGTCCTGCTTGCGTGTTGCGCATGCGCTGCAACATGGCCTCTTCGAACGCCGTGATGCGCTCGACGGCGAGCGCGTCCAAGTGTCCCTTGACGCCTGCGAACACGGAGACAACCTGTTCTTCCATCGGCATCGGAGCGTATTGTTTCTGTTTCAGCAGCTCGGTGAGGCGCGCGCCGCGCGCCAAGAGTTTTTGCGTTGTCGGATCGAGATCGGAGGCGAATTGCGAGAAAGCTTCCATCTCTCGATACTGCGCAAGCTCCAGCTTGATCGATCCCGCGACAGTTTTCATCGCCTTCGACTGCGCAGCAGAGCCCACGCGACTGACCGAGATGCCGACATTGATCGCAGGGCGAATGCCCTTGTAGAACAAATCCGTTTGCAAAAAGATCTGTCCGTCCGTGATCGAAATCACATTCGTAGGAATGTACGCCGAGACATCGCTCGCCTGCGTCTCGATGATCGGCAAGGCGGTCAGAGAGCCCCCCTTGTACTCGTCGCTCAGCTTCGCCGCGCGCTCCAGCAAGCGCGAGTGCAAATAAAACACATCGCCAGGATAGGCTTCGCGCCCGGGCGGACGACGCATCAAGAGCGACATTTGACGATAGGCGTTCGCCTGCTTCGACAAGTCGTCGTAGACGATCAGCGCATGCATGCCATGGTCGCGGTAGTACTCGCCGATCGCGCAACCGCTGTAGGGCGAGAGGAACTGCAAAGGCGCAGGGTCCGAGGCGGTCGCTGCGACGATCGTCGTGTAGTCCATGGCACCGTACTCCTCGAAAGTGCGCGCGAGTTGCGCCACCGTCGAGCGTTTCTGTCCGATCACCACATAGATGCAATAAAGCTTTTTCGATTCGTCGTCGCTCTTGTTCGCTTCCCTCTGGTTGATGACCGTGTCGATGGCGAGCGCGCTCTTTCCCGTCTGCCTGTCGCCGATGATGAGCTCGCGTTGTCCGCGTCCGATCGGCACCAGCGTGTCGAGCGCTTTGATTCCTGTTTGGACAGGCTCGCAGACCGATTGCCGCGGAATGATGCCCGGCGCCTTCACATCGATGCGCCCGCGATGAGGCGTCGAGATAGCACCTTTGCCGTCGATCGGATTGCCGAGCGCATCGACAACGCGTCCCAGCAAGGCTTTGCCTACCGGAAGATCGACGATGCTGCCCGTGCGCTTGACCGTCTCTCCTTCCTTGACGCTGCGGTCGTCGCCGAACAGCACCACGCCTACGGTGTTGAGCTCCAAGTTGAGCGCCATGCCGCGAACGCCCGATTCGAACTCGACCATCTCGCCTGCACGCACCAGATCCAACCCGTAGACACGCGCAACCCCGTCGCCGATAGAGACGACATGCCCAATCTCGGACACTTCCGCGACCGAATCGAAGTCGGCGATGTTCTGCTTCAGCAGCGCAGAGATATCAGAGGCACTCACCGTCATGCCACTTGCTCCTCTAGATGATTCTCCTGGCGATTCTCATGGTGATTCTTCTGGCGATTTTCCTGCCGATTCTCCTGGTGATTTTCCTGCGAAAGATTCCGTCGCAATCGTCTCAGCTCCGCGCGCAGCGAAAGATCGATCATGCGCGAACGCATCGTAATCACAAGACCGCTCAACAAGGCATCGTCTTCGGAAAAAGAAAGCGACAAATGACCTTCCTTGCGACCTTCCTTGCGATCGGCTGTAGACAGCCTTTCCGCGAGAGCGTCTTCGACCGATCGCTTCTCCGCAGCAGAGAGCGCGCTCGCGCTCACAACATGCGCCTTCACCTCGCCCTGCTCTTCGGCAACGCGTGCTTGCAGCAGCGCGAACACCTTGGGAAAGAGCGCGAGGTTGCGCGTTCGCGCAAGCAAGGCGAGGTGCTTGCGCAGAACGGTGGTGAATTGCAGCTTCTCGTCGAGCGCGTTCAGCACGCGTCGCGCACTTTCTTGATCGAAGCGCGGATGGGCTGCGAAGCGTCGAAAGTCGGAGCTGTCGTGATAGACCTGCGCCAGCCGCTCGGCGGCTTGAAGCGTCTTCGCCATCTCCTTGTGCGCACACGCGCGCGAGAAGAGCGCACGGGCGAACTGCGCCGCCGTCTCGTCGTTGTCGCTCGCGTCCATAGCGCGAGGGTAGCCCAGAAAAAAGAGGAGTGCAAGCCTGTCAATCCGACGGCAACGAGGCGACGACGGGCTCGACGAGAGTTCTCTGCCTTCAGCGTTTCTTTCGAGTATTTCTCTTGCCTTGTCTGCGTTGCGGGCTTTCGCTACTATGCGTTGCGAACGGGGAGCGAGGGAGAAACGTCAGGAGGATCGAACGATGGCATCGAACACATTGCTTGCGGCAAAACGACCACACGCGCAAGAAAGCCCGCAAAAAGGCTTTTCCACAGAGGATTCGCCGAGGAATTTGTCGAGAAAACGGCAAAGAGGCTTCGGGGTTTGTGCGCTTATTTGCGGTTGCTTTGTATGCTTTGTCGTCGAGGGGTTTGTTGCAAACGCGGCGCACGCTCAGGATGCAGATGCTGCCGTGAAGTTTCGCAAAGCCTTGATGCAGGAGACGAAGGCGTCGTTGCAGGCTTTCTCGCTGTTGTTGAAGGGGGAGGTTGCCGACAAGGAATCGCTTGCCTTGCAGGCGCAGATTCTTGCGCTTGCATCAGAGCGTGCAGGCGAAGCTTTCGTCTTCCGCACGCGCGGCTTGATCGAGAAAACGACGGCGCACGAGCGCGTTTGGACAGAGCAGGCAAAGTTCCGCAAGAAGATGGATGCCTTTGCCAAAGACGCAAGAGCTTTCGCCGACCTTGCTGCGCGCCCCGCCTCTGCCAAGGAGCTGGGCTCCGCCTTCAAGGGTTTGGCGAAGCAGTGCAAATCCTGTCACGACCGCTATCGCGTCGAGAACAACTAGTTTTTTCGCACGCTAGCTTTTTGGCGTTGCGTTCTTCGAAGGGGTTTGGATGTCGGGCTTGCAATCGGTGATGGCGGCGCAAGGGATTGTTCTGCTGACCTTGTCTTTGGCGATGTTGGTGCCTGCGGCGGTCGATTTCTTGGCGTCCGACGAGTCCTTCGGAGCTTTTCTGCTGGCGTCCAGCATCGCCTGCGTTTTGGGAGGGACGGTGTTTTTGGCGTCCATGCGGTCGCTTGCAGATGTTCGAACGCGCGTTTCCTACCGCGATTCGTTTTTGATCATGATCGGCGCATGGGTTGTGGTGGGTTCTTTCGGCGGCTTGCCGTTCGTCTTTGCCATCGAGAATTTCTCTTACATCGACGCTCTGTTCGAATCCATGTCGGGGCTGACGACAACGGGATCCACGGTGCTGACAGGGCTGGATACGCTTCCTGCAGGCTTGTTGTTGTGGCGTTCGTTGTTGCAGTGGATGGGAGGAATCGGAATCATCATGACGACGGTGCTGCTGTTTCCGTTGTTGCGCGTAGGCGGCATGCAGCTGTTCCGCGTGGAGCTTGCGGGGCAGGGCGAGAAAGCCGTTGCGCGGCTGGGTCAGTTGGTTGCGTGGATCATCGTCATTTATGCAGGGCTGACTTTCTGTTGTGGATTTCTGTACTGGCTGTTTGACATGTCGTTGTTCGACGCGGTGAATCACGCCATGACGACAGTCGCAACAGGCGGATTTTCCACACACGACGAGTCGTTCGGTTTTTTTGACGACGCGCGACTCGAAGCCGTGGCGGTTGTGTTCATGATCTTGGGTTCTTTGCCGTTGGTGTTGTACTTGCAGATTTTGCTGGGACGGGGGATGCGTTTTTTATCGGACGAGCAGGTTCGGTGGTTTCTACCGATTTTGTTGTTGATCGTCAGCGTGGCATTTTTCCCGCTTGCATCAGAGCCGCACTTGGGCGTCGGCTCTGCTTTTCGATCGAGCGTTTTTAACATGACTTCGTTGATGACAGGCACAGGGTATGCTTCCGAAGATTACAGCAGCTGGGGTGCGTGGGCGGTTTCGTTCTGTCTGTTTGTGATGTTTGTGGGGGGGTGCGCGGGTTCTACGAGTTGTGGAATCAAAATTTTTCGAATCATCGTTTTGTTCAAGACAGCGTTATTGCAGATGCGGCAGATGTTGCAGCCCAGACGAGTGTTTACGACGATGTACAACAGGCGCGCTGTTCCGCAGACGATCGGGCATGCGGTGATGGGTTATTTTTTCATTTTGTTTTTGTTTTTCGGATTTTTGTCGGTGTGTCTGGGGTTTACGGGGTTAGATTTTTTGACGGCGATTTCTGGCTCGGCTACGGCGTTGGCGAATGTGGGACCTGGGTTGGGTCCTGTGATTGGTCCTAGCGGCAATTTTTCTGTGTTGCCGGATTCGGCGAAGTTGATGATGGTGGCGGGGATGTTGTTGGGGAGGCTGGAGTTCTTTGCTATTTTGATGATCTTTGCTCCTACTTTTTGGAGGGGTTGAGGTTTTGCCATGAGTGTCACCATGAATGCGGATGCGTTGCGGGAGAAGTTTCTTTCGTTTTTTGAGGAACGGGGGCATGAGCGGGTTGCGTCTTCGTCGTTGGTTCCTGAGGGGGATCCCAGCTTGATGTTTACGAATTCGGGGATGGTGCAATTTAAGAATGTGTTTACGGGGTTGGAGAAGCGAGAGTACAAGCGGGCGGTTTCGGCACAAAAATGTTTGCGTGCGGGAGGGAAGCACAACGACTTGGAGAATGTGGGTTATACGAAGCGGCATCATACATTTTTTGAAATGCTGGGAAATTTTTCGTTTGGCGATTATTTTAAAGAACAGGCAATTAAATATGCCTGGGATTTAATAACTAAAAATTTTAGTATAGATAAAAATCGTCTCTATGTAACGGTTTTTCATGAAGATGATGAAGCTTTTAATTTATGGAAAAAAGTAACAGGCCTAAAAAATGATAGAATAATAAGAATAGCTACATCAGATAACTTTTGGTCGATGGGTGAAACGGGCCCTTGTGGTCCTTGCTCAGAAATATTCTATGATCATGGAGATCATT
>JABACB010000169.1 GCA_014237925.1 Alphaproteobacteria bacterium | reverse complement strand
AGCTACGCAAGCTCTTCGAATGCCGACGCGGATACTACCAAAGGTGTCACGGTCAGCTTGAATACGGGCAGGGGTTTTGGCGACGATGCCGATGGAGATACTCTTGTTGGCATCGAAAACCTTATCGGTTCGAACTTCGCAGACACGCTGTCGGGTGATGATAATGTCAATACCCTCGGCGGACGCGCGGGCGACGACACGCTCACGGGCGGTGCGGGCAACGACTTCCTCGAAGGTGGTTTGGGTGACGACACCTATGTCTTTGCAGGAGGGCATGGCAAGGACACCATCCAAAACGATAACGACGGCGGCGAGTTGAACTTTCAAGACGCAACAAGTTTCAACGATTTTAACTTCAGACGCGAGACCAACGGCGACCTGACAATCGCGTTCGATGGCGATTCCGTGAAGATTTTGGACAATACCTATGACCATGGTCGATTCACCCTTTCCTATGGAACGGGTAATGAGAAAACAGAACTAGGAAGGCTTAGCGTGGCGGCGAGGACAGGCAGCGAGATCGACGCAACTGCCGGAAATGTCAAAGACTTGATGATAGGCTCGAGGGTTGGAGATACCTTCAGGGGAGGAGGAGGAGACGACGATCTCTACGGCTATGCGGGCAACGACAATCTCTACGGCGGTGCGGGCGCAGACACGCTCACGGGCGGCGCGGGCAACGACGATCTCTACGGCGGTGCGGGCGCAGACATCTATGTCTTTGAGGGACGGCATGGCGCAGACACCATCCGAAACGACGACGACGGCGGCAAACTCTACTTTAAGAATGCCGAAGGGTTCGACAGCTTCGACATCACGCGCAATGCAGAGGGCAATGTGGTTATCACGGTCGCTGGCAGCTCTGTGACGATCGAGAATTACGCGAATGATCTCTACACCCTGCACTACGGCGCTGCCGACACGCCACT
>JABACB010000168.1 GCA_014237925.1 Alphaproteobacteria bacterium | reverse complement strand
AGGGTGTGCTCTACCACTGAGCTACTGCGGCTAAAAACAAAAAACAAGACCAAGTCTCAATCCGAACCAGAGCCTAGACAAAAACATCCCGATTGGCAACCTTTCCGCTAATCCCGCCCCATCTTCCGCCCCATCTCGCTCAATCCCATAGAAAGCATCGCAGGGAAGAGGGAAGAGGCAAAAAATAAAAAAAACTTGACTCCGCAGAAAAGTAACCCTAGTGTCCAAGCATCCGGAGAAGCTGGAGAAAAAAACCAGAAAGGAACCAAAAGGGACAAGAACATGAACACCACCACAAAAAAGCCCTCCATGAAAAGGACGCTCAATGCCTCCTTCTCAAAATGGCAGGGGAGGCAGAGGGAAAACCATGGCTTCGATTGACAACAGCGGCGGACAGGGAATCGGTGATACCCTCAACGCCGTGCGAGAACAGGTGCGCTCGCAAAATCAGGCAGCAGAGCAAGCTTCTCAACAGGACACAACGCCGCGAGTCGAACGTGATGTGCTCTCGCTAAGTCCGGAGGCGCTCGCAAGGCAGAGCCAGCTCCAAAACGCATCCCTCATCGGCGCGGGCAGCGACAGCCAAAGGCTCATCTCCTTCTTGCGATAACGAGCATGACACCCGATTTCGTCCGATCACCCGAAGACAGAGTGCGACTCTGGAACACCTTCAAGCGCGGTATGGCGCTCTCAGGAGCGGCGGTCGTTCTCGTTCTTCTCTTGCTCGCGCTCGCAACCTCTTAGACAGCCAAGCCAGCCCGCCCTTTACGCAACACTTTGCTTAGGAAAGGGCAGGGTGAGATGGGGCAGGGTGAGATGGGGCGGGGTGGCGCAGCTCTCTGACCGCGATGCGTTCCGAGGTTGGATGCGCTAGCAGACACAGGCTCGCTTCGCGCACGAACAGCCCATGCTCCACCACA
>JABACB010000167.1 GCA_014237925.1 Alphaproteobacteria bacterium | reverse complement strand
GGACTTTTCTTTTGGGCATCGTAAGCTGTCAGGGCGTTTTCCAACGTCTGTAGCTTGCGCTGCAAGTCGTCGCCGATCGGACGCGATTGTGTTTGCAAGAGGGCGCTTTTCACGGCGGCGCGCGCGCGTCCGATCTCGCCTGTGTGCAACAGGCATTCTGCGGCGTGAATGGAGAGTTCTGCGTCTTCGATGTCGTGCAACACGGCGACGCCGTAAGCTTGGACAGCCCCGTCGTATTGCTTCGCCATTTGTCGCGCCATGCCGAGCGCCTTGAGAAAGCGAACTTCGGTGGGCTGCACGCGGCAGGGGTATGCGAAGACATCGCATGCTTGTTCGTGCTGCCCGCTTTCGTAGAGCATGGATGCGAATGCGTAGAGTTGTTCTTGCTGTTCTTTGCCGATTCCCAACATTTCGTCCAGCCCCACGCCACCGCCGTCGCAGAAGATCTGAGCGATGTCGTCGAGGAAGGTCTCGCTGGACGGATCGATCTTCGTCGTTGGTTTTTCTTCTGTCGCGGTATTGCTCATGGCCGTTATGCTCCCATGTTGTTGATGATGCCCATCAACATTTGCGACTGCGACTTCATGATGGTGGAGACCATCTGCATGGATTCGTTTCGCACGTTGTTGTACTTTTCGAGCTTGATTTGCTCTTGTTGCTGGTTGGAGTTGACGGTGGAGATTTTGGACTTCATCGTCTCGATGAGCTGGTCGACTTGGTTCTGCGTGTAGGAGTTTTTGTTAAGATCGAGTCCCCATGTGCGACGGGGCCATGCTTTGTTACCGCTTGCCGCGTATGTTTTGTCTTCGGCTGCGATCATATCCTTCGCAGAGACCTTGCCATTCGCAGAGGTTGGGCGAATATCGCGGAGTTGTTCGAGAAAATTGTTCATGTTCTTAGTTGTGACATTGTTTTCGTTCATTTGGTTCAT
>JABACB010000166.1 GCA_014237925.1 Alphaproteobacteria bacterium | reverse complement strand
CAATCTACAAAATTCGTATTCAATACACAACTGCGGTTGCATAAAGTTATTTGTAGCTATTGTCACCAATCTACAAAATTTGTCTTCAATACACAACGCTGAAGTGTTGCGGAAGTGGACGATTTCAGTCACCAATCTACAAAATTTGTCTTCAATACACAACATAGTTTTCATAATACCCTCCATTTTGGCAGTCACCAATCTACAAAATTTGTCTTCAATACACAACTCTTGCCATATAGTAAACGTGCAAGAAAGAGTCACCAATCTACAAAATTTGTCTTCAATACACAACATGTATTTTGGAGGTGAAAAAGAACGCACAGTCACCAATCTACAAAATTTGTCTTCAATACACAACCATAAGCGTAGGCTATGCGGCTATAAGTATGTCACCAATCTACAAAATTTGTCTTCAATACACAACAGTATAATGCAAGAAGATTGTTAGGCGATTGTCACCAATCTACAAAATTTGTCTTCAATACACAACACATCGTTTATGCGAACTCCTTTCTCTTCTGTCACCAATCTACAAAATTTGTCTTCAATACACAACGTGGGCATACTGGTTAGGCATTCCTATACTGTCACCAATCTACAAAATTTGTCTTCAATACACAACAGATTCCACTGGATTGCCTTGAGCATCTATGTCACCAATCTACAAAATTTGTCTTCAATACACAACATAGGCACCTGTTATAACACGCAATACAAAGTCACCAATCTACAAAATTTGTCTTCAATACACAACGCCTACAGTGGCATTATCTAAAAGATATTTGTCACCAATCTACAAAATTTGTCTTCAATACACAACTTTGGGCTCAATACTTTCTTTTGGACAGAGGTCACCAATCTACAAAATTTGTCTTCAATACACAACGCTGCAAAAGGCATAACAGATGAAACTATAGTCACCAATCTACAAAATTTGTCTTC
>JABACB010000165.1 GCA_014237925.1 Alphaproteobacteria bacterium | reverse complement strand
ACGGCGCTGACGACACGCCATTGGGGAAATTGACTCTCGGCACGGATGACAGCGATGCGTCGCTGACGGGCACCGATGAGGAAGATTTGCTGATAGGCTTGGCTGGTGCAGACACGCTCCAAGGCGGCGGCGGGGCAGACACCCTACGGGGCGGTGCGGGCGTAGACACCTACATCTTCGAAAGCGGAGACGGTGCGGACACCATCCAAGGCGATACGGACGACGGCAACAAGCTCTACTTTAGGAACGCGGCAGGGATCGACAATATCGTCTTCTCGCGCGATGCCAACGATGATGCCGTCTTCACGGTCGGCAGCGATTCTGTGACGATTGAGGATTATGCGGATGGTCGCTATGAACTGTACTACGGCGCTAGCGACACGCCGTTGGGGAACAAATTGACGCTCGGCACTAATAGCGATGATTCGGCACTGACGGGCATCGATGGAGCAGATTTGCTGGTGGGCTTGGATGGCGCGGACACGCTCGACGGCGGCGGCGGGGCAGATATCCTGCAGGGCGGTGCGGGCGCGGACACCTATGTCTTCAATGTCGGGGATGGTACGGACACCCTCTACGATGTGGCGGGAGATTCCTTGACTCTGAATTTTGTAACCTCTCCAGGAGCAGCAGCAGAGCAGACCTACGGCGCAGAAGATTTCTCCGCCGCCAATCTCAACTTTGCAAAGGTTGGTTTGGACCTTGAAATCACTCTGGACAAGGATGCGAACGACGGTATCGATGACAAAATCACCGTCAAAAATGCCTACGACGCAGGAACGGGCAGCCCGGCGTTTACGATCAATGTTCAATACGATGAAGGCGCAGGGCTGGTGAGAGTGGATGATACAAATGCGTATTGGAATACCCTCACTTGATTCTTGACGAAAACATTCGCAGGGACTCTGCTTCGTGAGTAAGATTTTTTGCGAGAAAAAATAATCT
>JABACB010000164.1 GCA_014237925.1 Alphaproteobacteria bacterium | reverse complement strand
GTAGATGTCGTTGCCCGCGCCACCCGCAAGCATGTCGTCGCCCGCGTTGCCGGTGAAGGTGTTGTCGTTGTCGTCGCCCGTCAGCGTGTCGTCACCTGAACCGCCGATGATGTTTTCGATGTTGCGAAGAAAGTCGCCCGCTGCGTCTCCGCCTTGTTCGAGCTTGTCATCGGAGAGGTCGACCTGAACCGCATCGGTGCTGCCTGCGTAGGTGACGGTATCGCCCTGTCCGCCGAGAGCGATATCGTCGCTGCCGCCGTCGAAGGCGTCTGCGCCTGTTGAGCCTTCGAAGGTGTCATCTCCGCCGAAGCCCAGCAGGTAATCTCCTGCTGTCCCCGTCAACGTTTCGCCTGTTTCTGTCCCCCATACGATACCGAACGTGCCTGTCGCTCCTGCTGCTCCGTACTGAAGTTCCCATGTTCCCGATGTGCTGAAGTCCTTGATCGTGACGCTCGAAGAGCTGCTACCGTCGTTGAAGGTGATCGTCAGCTCGTCGCTTATCCCCAAATCGAAGAGTCGATCGAAGGTGAAAAATCGCTGCCAGCCTGGGTCTGCATTGGCGTCTTCGAAGCGCAGGATGTTGTTGCCCGTCTCGCCTTCGATGGTGTCTGATCCGCTCGTTCCTGCGAAGACATAGGTATCCTCGTCTGCGCCGCCTCTGAGTATATCGTCTTCTGCACCTCCTGTAAGGGTGTCTGCCCCCGCGCCGCCGTCAAGGATGTCTGCTCCCGCCCCCCCTGTGATCATGTCTATGCCGCCGAGACCGACCAAGACAGCACCTGTAGCGCTGCTCGTCGTCAATGCCGAATCGTCGCCCGTCGTTCCCAACAGGATAGGGAGGGAGTTTCCTGCGCCATCCTCAAAGGCGAATGTTCCTGCCGAATCGAAATCTTGGATCTGGACTATCGAAGAGCTGGTACCGTCATCGAAGGTGATCTGGAGATTTGTAGAGACG
>JABACB010000163.1 GCA_014237925.1 Alphaproteobacteria bacterium | reverse complement strand
CAAGGTGTCCAGCGCGGCATTGGCGAGCGACTTCTCCCGAGTCGGCACTACTATTATAGACACGCCCAATCTTCCCGACCACCACAGGGGGGTTCTCATCGACAACAATGCGGTCGATACGGTTTCGTACGAAGATGCGCCTGAGGCGGTCGTAGCCAGATTGTCGACAACATTGCCGAACGGCGTCGAGCAAGGAGAGGGGGCAGCAGCAGGAGACACCTTCACAAACATTGCCAACCTCATAGGATCTCAAGATTTCGGCGACACCCTCGTTGGCGACGACAAACCCAACATCCTCGAAGGACGCGGCGGAGACGACACGCTGGAGGGCGGCGCAGGAGACGACATCCTCCACGGAGGCACAGGAGACGACACCCTGGAAGGAGGCGTCGGCGAAGACAAACTCTACGGCGGCGCAGGAGACGACATCCTTGCGGGAGGCGAGGGCATAGAAACGCTGGATGGAGGAACCGACAATCTCGAAAACGGCGGCAAGGGCGACACTGCAAACTACGAAGAATCTTCCAACGGAATCACCGTCGATCTCTCCAGCAGAGATGCGAATGACGATATCAAGGGAAGAGGCGGAGACGCCGACAGGGATACGCTTGTCGGAATCGAAAACATCATTGGCGGCGAAGGCGTAGACAGGCTGACGGGCGACGACAAGGACAACACCCTCGAAGGCAGAGGGGAAGCAGACAGGCTAACGGGCGGTGAGGGCGACGACAAACTCTACGGCGGCGACGGAGACGACATACTTTTGGACGGCGGTACGGGAGACGACACCCTCGACGGCGGCGCAGGTAAGGACGATCTGGTTGGCGGCGACGGAAACGACATCCTCGACGGCGGCGACGGAGACGACGATCTGGCTGGCGGCACGGGAGACGACACCTACCACTATCGCTATCAAGCGAGCAGCGTGACAAACAAAGACACCATCACCGATGCTGAC
>JABACB010000162.1 GCA_014237925.1 Alphaproteobacteria bacterium | reverse complement strand
TAACGACTTTGGGCAAGCTGACGCTCGGCACGGACGGCGACGACAAGGACGCGACTACGCTCACAGGCACGACAGATGCAGACTTGATCTTGGGCTTGGCGGGCGCAGACACGCTTCAAGGGGGCGCCGAAGACGACACGCTCTACGGGGGGGCGGACGGAGACAAACTCGACGGCGGCGAGGGCACAGACACGCTCTACGGCGAGGCGGACAACGACATTTTGGATGGCGGTGCGGGCATCGACACACTCTACGGGGGCGCGGGTAATGACATTCTAGAAGGCGGTGCAGAGGGAGACATTTTCTACGGCGGCGGCGATAGCGATACGCTCTCTTACGAAAACTCTGGGGCTGGGGTTAGTATCAACCTCTTCGCCAACACCTTCTCAGGCGGGCATGCCGCGGGCGACAGCATCGCTGGAGGAGCGGAGGACACCATCGAGAACATCATCGGCTCGGGTCGCGGTGACAGGCTCACGGGCAACGAGCTAGCCAACAAGCTCTACGGCGGACTGGGAGACGATGTGCTCTACGGCGGGGCGGGCATCGACACCCTCGACGGCGGCGCGGGCGCAGACACGCTTGTCGGCGGAGCGGGCAACGACATCCTCAAGGGCGGCGCGGGCGCAGACACCTACATCATCAGAAACGGGCACGGCGCAAACACAATCCAAGACGACAGAGACGACGCGGCAGGCGTGGTCAACAAGATCTACTTTAAGGATGCAGAACGAGGCTTTTTCACTATCCGTCGCGATGACGACTTCAATGTCTTGATCAGATCGGTCGATGGCGAAGGCGTGACGATTAAATTGAGCTCTTATGCGGACGGTCGCTACAGCCTACACTACGGCGCGAACGACAGGTTGCTTACCATAATTTCTTTCTCCTCTACTGTTGAAGACGAGGAAGGGGTTGTGCAAGGCACGGAAGGAGACGATGTCTTGTTACCCTTGGACCA
>JABACB010000161.1 GCA_014237925.1 Alphaproteobacteria bacterium | reverse complement strand
GATGATTAGCGGTGTTGTGTATTGAAGACGAATTTTGTAGATTGGTGACAAGTTTTAATAGTGGCCCCTCTCAATGTTTGTTGTGTATTGAAGACGAATTTTGTAGATTGGTGACGCAGTAGACAGCAAGGTTCACTTAGGAGGTGTTGTGTATTGAAGACGAATTTTGTAGATTGGTGACCGCGAGAAGCAGGGCTCAAAAGAGACATAGCAAAATTAAAGTTACTAATGCAATCTCAAACAAGTTTTTCCCAAGAGTTTATGTGTCAGTTTATTGATGGCGCTACCGCTTGGTTAAGTTTGGATTTAATAAATTCTTGTATTGTTGATTATTACCCGCATTATCAAGATGGCAAAGTTTGTATTTCTCTAGATATTGCCAGATCGGGACATTTGTTTGCAATGGCTATTTTAGAAAAAAATAAAGAAGAAATACAACTTTTAGATCTACAAACAAGCGAAAATATAGAGTTTGAGCAACAACATTTTCTAGTAGAAAAGGTTTTTTCAAGATACCCTAACGCTTGTTTGATTTTAGACAAAACAGGGATGGGCGAACCTGAATATGAATTTTACTCAAAAAAATATGGAGAAGATAGAGTAGAAGGTTTTGTCTTTACAAATGCTTCAAAACATAATATAGCTAGTGAATTAAAAGCATCCTTTCAACAGAAAAGTATTAAAATTTCTAAAATCTACAATGAAAATGATTTTTTACTCAACGATTTGCACTCAATATCTTCCGTAATAACAAAAAGCAAAGTGGTTAAATTGGAAGGTAATTATAAAAATTCACATGGCGATATTTTTTGGTCTCTTGCCATGGGAAATCATGTTCTGTCGGGCGAAATAGAAAAATTCGAATACGAGACTGTAGACAAAGGTGTAGATGTAACTCAAATACCTTGCTAAATGGCAATTCTAGATTTTTTTACAAAGCGTAAAATTAAAACTACCGATAA
>JABACB010000160.1 GCA_014237925.1 Alphaproteobacteria bacterium | reverse complement strand
GTTTTCTTTTTTTGGTTTTTCCTCTGCTTTGGGTTCTATTTTTTTCGCTGCTTTTTTCGCTGCTTTGGGTTCTTGTGTTTTGTTTCGGCGTAGGTTTGCGCGCACATTGCGGACGACTTTCTGCCACAATTCCTGTCCTTCCTTTTCTGGCGTTGCGTTCATGGCAGCAGGAATTCTGCCATGACGGGGACATGGTCGGAGGGGCTTTGCCATCCTCGTGCTTCTTGCAAGATTGTCGTTGAGCACAGATTTTTAGCGAGCGCGTTGCTTGCCCAGATATGGTCTAGCCTTCTGCCGTAGTTTTTTTCTTTCCACTGGGGGTGTCGATAGCTCCACCAAGTGTAGACTTTTTGCGGCGGGGGGGTTTGTTGTCTGAGGACATCGTGCCATGCCTGAGCCTTTTGTGCGTTGTTGAGTCGTTCGATTTCTTGGGGGGTGTGGGAGACGACATTTTGCATCGTTTCGTGGCTCCAGACATCGTCGGGGAGCGGTGCGATGTTGAGGTCTCCGAGCAGGATGGCGGGTTGTTGTTCTTCGTTTTGGAAGTGTCGGCTCATTTCTTCGACGAAGTTGAGCTTGTGGGCAAACTTGGAGTTTTTTTCGGTGTCGGGTTTGTATCCTCCCGCAGGCACATAGAGGTTGTGGAGGAAGAGCGTGCTGTTGGGGAGGGTGATTTGTGCAGAAAGATGTCTGGCGTCGTTGTTGTTGCAGAAGGGAATACGCGAGGAGGAAGCGATCGGGTATTGGGAGAGGATGGCAACGCCGTTGTAGGATTTTTCGCCACGGATGCATTGGTAGGGAAAACCTAACTCGCGGAGGGGTTGATGGGGGAAGAGGGAATCTTCGACCTTCGTTTCTTGGAGGCAGAAGATATGGGGTCGGAGAAGAGTCGTGACGCGTTCGAGGAGGGGGAGGCGCAGGCGAACAGAGTTGATGTTCCAAGTGACAACGCGGAGCTTCGTCGAG
>JABACB010000015.1 GCA_014237925.1 Alphaproteobacteria bacterium | reverse complement strand
GAATGCCAAAGAGTATTAAAAAAATACGGCAGTTTGTATTTTCACTGCGATCAAACTATGTCTCACTATATTAAAATTCTCTTGGATTGTATTTTTGGTGAGAAAAATTTTATCAATGAAATTATATGGAATTATGGAACGCCGTCCGGCGGACGTGCTGGTGGTAGAAAACCAGTAAAAACTCATGACACCTTGCTTTCGTACGCTGTAAATTATGGTACTCATGTATATAACCGTCAATACACACCATACAGCAGTGAATATATGATCGAATGGTTTTGTCACGAAGATGAGGATGGTAGGAAGTATCGAACTAGAAAAATTAAAGATAAAATCATTAAGCAGTATTTGGATGAGAGCAAGGGGGTTCCATTGTCTAGTACATGGACGGATATAAAGCAATTGTACGGACAGAAAGGATGGTTCCCCAAAGCTAAAGAAAAGGACGAGAGCTTAGGATATCCTACGCAGAAACCGTTAGCTCTGTTAGAGAGGGTAGTTCAATCCAGTAGTAACAAGGGCGACCTTGTACTTGATCCTTTCTGCGGCTGTGCCACGACTTGTGTGGCAGCCGAGAGGCTTGAGCGTAAATGGATAGGTGTTGATGTTTCTTGTAAGGCATTTGAACTTGTGAATGAAAGAATAGAGAAAGAAGTCTCCGAAGACCTTTTTAGAGGCAAAGCCAACTACACAACAACGCCACCCAAAAGAACGGATACAGGAGAAGGCTACTTACTAAAGAAATATGTCTATATCATATCTCATAAGAATTACAAAGGCGAATACAAGGTGGGCATTGCTAAAAATTGGCAACTAAGACTAAGCGCTTATCAGACTTCTGACCCTGGCAGAAATTACAAAATAGAGTACAAAAAACATACACATAAATTTAGAGAGACTGAAACAATTATTCACAATACATTTCCCAACAGACACGAATGGGTAAGGGCTGATTTGTCCGAAATAATAAAAAAAATAGAGGAAGTCGCTACCTGATTGCCTTTGGTAAGTTAAACAAACGGACTTTGTATCGATAGATAGACCGTTCTCGCGCTCCTCGCTCATATCCGCAACCCTGATAGTTTCGTTCGCGTTCTCTTTGTTAAACGAATTCTATTTTTTGCGTCCACATTATCGCCAGACGCAATCCATAAAAAAATACGCTTCTTTCTTTACATCCGCTACTTTTATTCTTTTCTCACAACCCCCTCAATCCATACCGCCAAAACAACCCGCTCTCCCTCGGCAAACAACCGCGAAAACAAACGATTGTGCCACAAACTCCCCTCCCGCAATTCATCCCCATCCCCTAACTCCTCGACTCGTCCCGTCACCTCAAACCCATGCCCCCCGCCACGACACAAAAATCTAATTTTCCCCGCCTCACATAATCTCCCCGCAACCTCAGAATTGTTAGGAAAGACCATCGTCACAACATCACGAAACATCGGACTGTTCTGATAGTAAGTGCTAGACAAAACCTTCAACCCCCGCTCCCGCCGCTCTCGTGGATCAAAACAACCCTGAACGATAAACCGAAACTGCGAAACATACTCATCCGCATCCTGCCGATGCATCAAAAAAATAACCTCCAATCCCCGCCAACCCTCAGGCTCTAATATACGAGCTACCATCCCCTCGCTCGGTCGCCCGCCGCCTCCGCGCATCGCCTCTTGACGAACCCGACATTGCCACGCCATGAAATTTTTTAAATCTTCAAAATTTTTTAAATTTTCAAAATCTTTTAAATCTTCTCCGCAACCCAAAGCCTCCCCCGCCTCCCCCGCCTCCGCCGACTGCGTTCCCTCTGCCCCTTCTCCTTTTTTTTGTCCCTCCGCCCATCCCATCATCCCAATCTCCTTAAGCTCGAACTCTCTCCTTCTTGGGGTCGTAAAACGGAAATGGCACGACACGAGCAGGAATCCGTTTCTGATGCCCGTCCAACTGCCCAATCTCAACCTCCCTCCCTTCGACAGCATAATCCACCTCCAGCCGCGCTAGGGCGATCGTCTTTCCCAAAATGGGCGAACGCATCGCCGAAGTGATCTCTCCTATCTGCGCGCGTCCCTCCCTGACACAATCACCCCCGCTGGGAACTAAGGCGCTCTCGGTTTCCAAGCCGACCAACTTTCGCTGCGGAGAAGCCTTGCGACGCTCCAGCGCAGCCCTCCCGCAAAAATCGTCCTGCTTGCTCTTCAAAGGAACGGTGAAGCCAATTCCAGCTTCAAACGGATCGGTGCGATCGCAAAACTCGCTGCCCGCGAAAACCAACCCCGCCTCGATCCTCACCAGATCGAGCGCCGAAAGCCCCAACGGAGACATCCCATGCTTCTCGCCCTCCTGCCAAACCGCATCGAAAACAGCTCCCGCATCTTTCGGATGGCAGAAAATCTCATAGCCCAATTCTCCCGTATAGCCCGTGCGCGAAACAACCACAGGCGCTCCGTGGAAATCGCTCAGGCGGGCAACAGAAAAACGAAACCACCCCAACTCCTCGATGGTCGGCTGCTGCGGTGCTGTCCAAAACAAGGGCTTCAAAACCTCCCGACTCTTCGGCCCTTGCACGGCAATGTTGTGCAACTGATCGGTCGTGTTCTTGATCCAAACATCGAGGTTGCGCTTTCGCGCCTGCTCTTTCAGCCATAGCCCCGAATCGTCGCACCCTCCGATCCATCGAAAATTATGCTCGCCCAGCCGCAGCACCGTGCCGTCGTCGATCATGCCGCCATGCTCGTAGCACATCGCGGTATAGACGACCTGCCCCGTGCCAAGCCTTTTCATGTTGCGCGTCGCACACCACTGCATCAGGTTTTCTGCGTCAGGTCCTAATATCTCGTACTTTCGCAACGGCGAGAGATCGGTTACGATCACCTTCTCGCGGCAAGCCCAGTACTCGCTGATAGCACCCAGCCCTGTGAAATCGTCGGCAAGCCAGTAGCCGTTGTAGTTCGTGAAGTTTCGCGTTCTTTGCGCGAAGCGATCGTGGAAGGCGGTCTGCTTCGTCAGCTCGACATCGCTTTGGGTGGTCATACGGACTCCTGTTCCTTGGGCAAAGGGGGTGTTATGGTCGAGAGTGTCGTCAAGGGTGTTGTCATAGACGCGCACCTGCACTTCGGTAGGCTTCCATCCGTTGGCGGCGTCGATGTCGCAAGGGCAAGCGGTCGAGAAGCACACGAGGTCTTCGAGGGCACGCAACAAGACATAGTCGCCCGGTCTGCTCCAGGGTTCGTCGGAGAGGAGGCAGTGGTCGGCATCCAGCATGGTGTTGAAGAAGAAGTTGATCGCAGGCCAGCCCGCGCGCGCGTCGATCTCGTATGGCTCGGCTTGAATGTTCAGGTTGTCCGAGCAATTGACATGCCCTGGGTAACCCGCGTCCTCGTAGTAGCGCGCGGTGCAAGCCAGGTTGAAGGAGTCGTGACGACCGACGGTATCTTGCACGATTTCCACCAGCGCTTTGTGGTCTACTGAGAAGTATTTGGCGAAAAGCCCGGGGTTTGGGTAGAGGCTGCCTGTCAGCGAGCGCGTCGTTGTGGGGTCGATATCGCGCAATCGTTTTTGCTCGAGCGCGCGCAGGTCGAAGGCTTGGAAATCCGAACATTCTCTGCCTCGCACATCGAGAATTTGTACGAGCTGTCCTTTCTTGACGACGTAGGCTCTCGCTTCGCCGGGCATGATGGTGAAGTCTTGCTGCGGGTCCGCAAGCGGGGGAGGCAGGCGGAAAGGCGCTTTTTGCCCGTCCTCGTCAGAAGCGCGGTCAGAAGCGCGTTTCACATAAAGCAGAACAGAAGAGGGGGAAGTGCTTTCGTGTGGTGTCAAGTCTCTGCCTTGCGCGCACAGCAGCAGCAGGGCGGGATGGCGCACGGTGAAGGTTTTCTGCTCGCCTGCGCGTCCGTATGACGAGAAGACTTCGCGTGTCTTCGTGTGCAGGTCGCAACCGCGCGCTTTGAGCTTTTCGCGCAGATTCTCTCGCAGATTTTCTTGCCTCTTGTCGCGTGGTGCGCGTGCGTCGGAGGGGCGGAGAAAGGTTGCGACGCTCTCGCCTTCGGGCAGGGTTGCTGCTCCGATCAGTCCTGCGTCGCTTTTTTGGGCGTGGTTGTTTTTTTTGTTGCCGTTGGAGATTTCGAGCGCGAAGGCGGCGAGGTTTGCGGGTTGCAAGCCCTCTTCGTTGACGAAGGTGAGAACGTCGTCGGGCAAGACATCGATGGCGAGATTGCCGCCGCCCTTGACGACATAGCGCTCGACACCGAGAGGAAACTGCGGCAGCCCCGGCACGCGCACGCCGCCGCGCACGGTTGGCAGCAGGAGGCTTGGCAGCCGGAGGCTTGGCTGCCGGAGGCTTGGCTGCCGGAGGCTTGGCTGCAGGAGGCTTGGCTGCGCGTTGTCTTCTGCGTTGCCTCCTTGGGCGGATATCGCGGAGGTTTTGGTTCGCGGGAGCGTTAGCGGGGTGGGAAGGGTTTCTGCCAGTGCCATCGTCTTCTTGCTGGTTTTCTCGTTGTCTCTGTGTCGTATCTTCGCCGCATCTCTGCTCGCAACCGCTCTGCGCCTCTGCCCATCGTAGCAAAGTGCCGTTGCTTGCGCAAGAGAATAAGCGCAAGAGAATAAGCGCAAAGAGAATAAGCGCAAAGAGAATAAGCATTAGAACAAGCGTTTTGAAGGAGCAAAAAAGAAAAATTTTTCCTTGCCTTCTTTCGCCAATTGGTTAGAATGTGTTTCAGAGAGTTGCTTTTTGCTCTTTGCTTTTTGGCTTTTTGCTTTTTGGCTTTTTGGCTTTTTGCTCCTTAGAGTTGTAAGCGCTCGACAAGGGAGGGTCTATATGGGGGATGGCTCTTCGTTGCAACCGTCAGCAAAGGAGACAGAAAATGGAAGTATTCAAGAAACCCTTAGGGTGTGTCGCGGTCGTCGTCGCCCTTTCGTTCGTCGCCCTCGGCCTCAGTGGCTGTGGCGAAGAGAAGATGATGATGGACCGCTCGGAAGCGGCACCGATTCGGATTCCCGTCCACAATTGGTCGAGCCAAATCGTCGGCGCACAGATCGTCGGCAAGATCTTGGAAAGCCAAGACTTCAAGGTCGAATATGTTCCCTCCGACAGTCAGGTCGTCTACACCTCGATGTGCGAGGGAGATATCGATGTCGTGCACGAAGTGTGGCAGGGAGCGTTCGGAGTAGCCTTCGAGAAGGTCGTCGATGAGGGTTGCGTCGTCGATGCGGCAACGCACTCCGCCAAGACGCGCGAAGAGTGGTGGTATCCGAGCTATGTGGAAGAACATTGCCCCGGACTGCCCGACTGGGAGGCGCTGAATGCCTGCGCCGAAAAGTTTGCAACCGCCGAGACGAAACCCAAGGGTCGCTTCTTGGCAGGTCCTGTGGACTGGCTGAAGCACGACAACGAGCGCGTAGAAGGCTTGGGCGTGAACTTCAAGGTTGTGAATGCAGGCTCGGCATCGGCGTTGTGGGCGGAGCTGAAGTCGGCTTCCGAGCGCAAAGAGCCGATCGTCCTGTTCAACTGGACACCCAACTTCATCGAGGCGATCTACGAAGGCAAGTTCATCGAATTTCCCGAATACGACGAAGCCTGTCAAAAGGATCCCTCGTGGGGCATCAACAAGGAAAAAACCCACGATTGCGGCAATCCTAAGGGTGGCTATCTGAAGATCGGCATGTCGAAGAAGTTTCAGGAAGAAAATCCGGATGCTTTCGACATCATCAAGCAGATCGACTTCACCAACTTGGACATCGCCGTGATGGCGAAACTTGCCGATGTCGACGGGCTCGAGCCCGAAGCCGCCGCTGACAAGTGGATGGCAGACAACGACAAGTGGCAAAATTGGAAGTAGGCTTCTTCCTGTCATGAGATTTTCCTCCTCGCGTTGCCTTCGAGACAATTCTTGAAGGCGGCGCGGGGAGAATCTTTTGCAAAAAAACAAGCACAACAAGCACAACAAGCACAGAGGAGGAGGGGTGCGGTGAACGAACGCTCGTCGGAGAAGTCTTTGCGTCCTTCCTCGCGTCCTTCCTCGCGTCCTTCCTCGCGTCCTTTGCTGTCTTGCCGAGGGCTGTGGAAGGTCTACGGCGGCGGACGAAGGCTGTCGAATTTTTCATTCAAAACCTCGGACCTCGCTGCCTTGCGCACAACAGGAGGAGAAGCTGCGGTGTGCGACGCATCGTTGGATCTTCATCGCGGCGAGATTCTCGTTGTGATGGGACTTTCGGGGTCTGGAAAGTCGACGCTGATTCGTTGCCTCTCGCGGCTGGTCGAGCCGTCGCATGGAACGGTCGTGTTCGAAGGGAAGGATTTTCTTCAAGCCAGCCCTTCGGAGACGATCGCTATTCGCAGGCACCGCATGGGAATGGTCTTCCAAAACTTTGCCCTGTTGCCGCATCGCACAGTGCTGGAAAATGTCGCCTTTCCCCTGGAGATGCAAGGGGTCGCGCGCGAAGAGCGCTCCGCCCGCGCACGCGAGACGATCGGCTTGGTCGGCTTGGCGGAACGCGAGGACTACTACCCGCGTTCGCTCTCCGGCGGACAGCAGCAGCGCGTCGGTATCGCTCGTTCGCTCGTTGTCCAGCCCGAGCTGTGGTTTTTGGACGAACCCTTCTCCGCGCTCGATCCGCTGATTCGCCGCGAAATGCAGGACGAGTTTCTCAGTCTTCAGAGCCGCTTGAAAAAATCGATCCTGTTCGTCACCCACGACTTCGACGAAGCGATAAGACTCGCCGATCGAATCGTGTTGATGAACGAAGGGCGCATCGTCCAAACGGGAACACCCGAAGAGATCGTCTTGTCGCCCAAAACAGCCTATGTGCGCGAGTTCACGCGCGACATTGCACGCGAGAAGGTCGTCTCGGTACGCAGCGTCATGGAGCGCGGTGGCAAGGCAGGGCAGGGGGGGGGCGAATCTGCGGGCGTGTCGCAGGATGCGTCGCTGGCTAGCGTCGCTGAGCGCGTCTTGTCTTGCGAAAAACCTTGCGCCGTCGTCGACGCTCAGGGTCGTGTGGTCGGCAGCCTTTCGCGCGAGGCTCTGTTGAAAGTGATGTTTGCATGACAAACCTTGCCGAGAGGCGTGGTTCTGTCGTGTCGCGCGAAAAGCGAGACCGCAAAAAACAAGACTTGGAGCAAAATCCGAAGCAAGAGCTGCCGAAGCAAGAGCTGCGAGGAAGGCTGGAACGAGGCGGTGTGTTTTGGCTTTTCTTGTTGATCTGCGCGTGCGGCATCGTGGGCATCGTACAGCTGCTGCCCGCTTGGACGCGCGTCTGGCCGCGCGAGATGGGCTTGCCCTTCATCGAGATCATCAACGCCGTCGTCGAGTTTTTACGCAAAACCCCTTTGCTGTTCGGCATCACCTTCCGCGATGCGACGAGGTTGGTCGCCTCTGCGGTGGACTTGCCGCTGGGACTTGTGGAGGGGGTGCTGGTATCAGGTTTCGAATCGTTGCGTCTGCCGCCCTTGCCTTGGACGGCTCTTGTCGGGCTCGCCTTCGTCTTCGGATGGTGGCTGAAAGGGTGGCGGCTCGCCCTGCTCGCCTCGAGCTGCATCTTCTACATGGCGCTGTTCGGAAAATGGAAGCTCTCGTTGGTGACGCTCTCGGTCGTCTTGGTCGCCGCTCCGATCGCGGCGAGCGTGGGACTGGGAATCGGCATCGCCGCCGCTCGCTCGAAGCGCGTCGAGAAGGTCGTCTGGCCCTTTCTCAATGTCTTGCAATCCCTGCCACATTTCTCCTACCTGATTCCTGTCGCCATCTTCATCGGCGTCTCGCACAAGGCAGGCGTGATCGCAACGATCCTGTTCGCCTTTCCGCCGATGGCGCGTCTCACGCTCGTAGGCTTGCGCAGCGTCTCCAACGAGGTGCGCGAGGCGGGACTCATGGCAGGATGCAACGCGCGACAGATGTTGTGGCGCGTCGAACTGCCGTCGGCGTTGCAAGCCTTGCTGCTGGGCGTGAATCAGGTTGTCATGCAATGCTTGGCGATGGTCGTCATCTCCTCCTTCATCGGCGCGAAGGGACTGGGGCAGGACTTGCTCTTTCGTTTGCAATCGTTGCGACTGGGGCAGGCGCTCGAGATCGGGGTCGCCATCGTTTTCGTCGCCGTCACCTTGGACCGCTTGAGCATCGCGCTCAGCGAGAAGAAGCCGCGCGAGCGTAAGGCTGTAGGTGCCTTGTGGCAACGGTTTCCTCACTCTAGCGTTGCCGTCGCCGTCTTGCTGCTGTCGCTGGCAGGCGCGTGGCTGCATCCTGCAGGACAGACCTTCCCGAAAAGCTGGACTGTCACGACAGCTCCGCTGTGGGACAGCTTTGTCGTCTACATCACCGTCCACTGGTTCGATGCGCTCAGCTTCTTCCGCGAGGGATTGTTGCTCTATGTGTTGATTCCTGTGCGTAGCACCTTTCAGTGGTTGCCGTGGCCGTTTTATCTTTTCGTCGCAGCCGCTTTGGGCTATCGATTGGGCGGATGGCGGCTGGCGGCGACGGTCTCGGGCTTCATCATGTTCATCGTGCTTTCGGGCTATTGGGCGCGTTCGACGATCACCGCCTATATGGTGTTCGTTTCCCTGCTGTGTTGTGCGCTGCTCGGCTTGCCGATCGGAATTTGGGCTTCGCTCTCACAACGACGCACGCGCGCGGTCATGCTGGTCTGCGACAGCCTTCAGACCTTTCCCTCCTTCATCTACCTTATTCCTGTCATCATGCTGTTTCGCGTCGGGGATGTCGCCGCCATCATGGCGGTCGTCATCTACGCCTCGATTCCGATCGTGCGCTACACCATCTTCGGGCTGCGCGGCGTTGCCCAAGAGACCGTCGAGGCAGCGCTCATCTGCGGTGCGACCCCGCGACAAGTGTTGTGGAAAGTGCGCATGCCGCTCGCTTTGCCCGAAATCATGCTCGGCGTCAATCAGACGATCATGTTCGCGCTCTTTATGGTGACGATCGCCGCGTTCATCGGCACCACAGACTTGGGACAGGAGATCTTTCGTGCGCTCACCTTCAACGACGCGGGGAAAGGGCTGGTTGTGGGCTTATGCATCGCCTTTATGGGCTTGACCGTCGACAGGCTCGTCGTCGCTTGGTCGGATGCGCGCAAGAAGCAGCTCGGGATCGTTTGAACTTTCTAGGAAGCTGCGCTACGACCAAACGTCCTCGGCGGGATTCGAACCCACGACCCCAGGATTAGGAATCCTGTGCTCTATCCGACTGAGCTACGAGGACACGAGGCGAGTCTATCATGGAATCGAATACGGAATCGGGCTGGCAGTTCTTCATCGATCGCGGCGGAACCTTCACCGACGTCGTCGCTCGTCCGCCGCGAGAGAGCCGTCTGACGCTGCCTCTGCCGCGCGGCGTTTCGCGGTTTGCCGACATGCTGATGCTGAAGCTGCTCTCCGTCTCCAAGCACTACGAAGACGCGGCGCTGGAGGGCATCGCGCGGCTGCTGAGCTTGTCCCCGTCGCAAAACTCTGTTGCCGTCGTGAAGATGGGAACGACCGTTGCAACGAACGCGCTGCTCGAACGCAAGGGGGAGCCTACGCTGTTCGTCGTGGCAGAAGGCTTCCGCGATCTTTTGCTGATCGGTTATCAGACGCGTCCTGATATTTTTGCGCGAAACATTCGTCGTGCCAAGCCGCTCTACGATCGGGTGATCGAACTCAAGACGAGGCGCGACGCGCGCGGTGTCTGCTTGCAAGCGCTCGACGAGACGCAGGCGCGTACGATGTTGGAACGGGCTTTTCGCGCAGGGTTGCGATCTGTCGCCGTCGCTCTGCCGCACGCCTGCGCGTTTCCGCAAGAGGAGCAGCGGATCGGCGCGCTCGCGCGTGACTTGGGCTACGAGCAAATTTCTCTGAGTTCGGAAGTCTCCCCCTTGATCAAGGTGGTCTCTCGTGCGGATACGACGGTGTTGGACGCCTATCTTTCGCCCGTCGTGCGCGGCTATGTCGAGCGTTTGGGTGCGCGGCTCTGCGGGACAAAACTTTTTTTCATGCAGTCGAACGGAGGACTGGTGGCAAAACAGCATTGTCGCGGCAAGGACGCGGTGCTATCAGGTCCCGCAGGCGGCGTTATCGGGATGGTTGCAACGGCACGGCGCGCGTTTGGCACCTCGAAGTTGCGTCTCATCGGCTTCGACATGGGGGGAACTTCCAGCGATGTCTCGCACTACGACGGCAGCTTCGAGCGCCGCTTCGAGACCGAGATCGAAGGCGTGAGGCTGCGCACGCCGATGCTGAACATCCGCACGGTCGCCGCGGGGGGAGGATCTGTGCTGTGTTTCGACGGACTCAAGCTGCGCGTAGGTCCCTTGTCGGCGGGGGCAAAGCCCGGTCCCGCTTGCTACGGCTGCGGCGGTCCTCTGACGCTGACCGATTGCAATCTGCTGCTGGGAAGAATTCAAGCTTCGCACTTTCCTCGTCTGTTCGGCAGCAGCGGCAGCGACAGGCTCGACGGCACCGTGGTCGCGCGCAAGTTTCGCGCACTCGCCCGCGAGGTGTCGATGGGGGGGGCGAAAAGTGGAGGGGCGAAAAGCGGAGAGGCGAAAAGCGGAGAGGCGAAAAGGGCGAGGGATTTCCTCTCGGCGGAGGAGGTGGCGGCGGGCTTCGTTGCCATCGCCAACGACAATATGGCGCATGCGATCAGAGAGATTTCCGTAGAACGGGGCTACGAGGTTGCACGCTACACGCTGCAGAGTTTTGGCGGCGCGAGCGGACAGCATTCTTGCGCGGTCGCCGATCGGTTGGGAATGAAGCGGATTCTGTTTCATCCTTTGGCAGGATTGCTCTCCGCCTACGGCATGGGAGAGGCTGCGTTGCGTGCGCTGCGCGAGGCTACGGTCTCGGCAGAGTTTGGCGAAAATGCGGAAGCGGTGGTCGCCGCGGCGTATGCGCCTTTGGAGCAGGCGGCGCGTGCGCAAGTCGCTCTCCAGATGCTGGGCGGAGAGGTTGTTTCTGTCGTGCGCAAGGTACGCTTGCGCGCAGAGGGTAGCGACAGCACCCTTGAGGTCTTGGCAGGCTCCGCCTTTGCAATGCGCCGTGCCTACGGGCAAGCCTATCATCGCGCCTTCGGCTTTCGCGCTGCGCGTGGCGAGCGACTGGTGATCGATTCCGTTTCGCTTGAGGCGGTTGCAGAAAAGCGGCAGGGGCGGCGGCGCTCCTCCTCTGGTGGCTTGTCTGCGCACACGCCGAGCGCGCAGGAGAGAATTTCGCTCTATGTCGAAGGGGCGTGGCGTTGTTGTCCCTTGTACGAGCGCGCTCGGTTGAGGGGCGGCGCACGGATCGCGGGACCTGCGCTCATCACCGAGCCCTCTTCGACGATCGTCTTGGAGCCCTCGTGGGTTGCGCGCCTGGATGGAGAGGGCAACCTTGTCGCCACACGCGTACGCTCTTCGAGCGCAAAGCGTACGCATGCCGAAGTACGTACGTTTGACAAAAAGCATGCGACGGAAAGAGAAGACTCGCGTGGCGATCCTGTGTTGCTGGAGATCACGGGAAACTTGTTTCGCTCGATTGCAGACCAAATGGGCTTGACGCTGCAAAACACGGCGCACTCGGTCAATATCAAGGAGAGGCTTGATTTTTCATGCGCTTTGTTCGACGCGCACGGCAACCTTGTTGCAAACGCGCCGCATATTCCGGTGCATTTGGGCTCGATGAGCGATTCGATCAAAGCGGTCGCCCGAAAGCATGCGGGGCAGATGGGGGAGGGGGATGTGTATGTGTTGAACTCTCCTTACGAGGGGGGTACGCATCTGCCGGACATCACGGTGGTGCGTCCGTTTTTTGACAAGGCTGCGAAACGGAGCGTCGTCTTTTATCTGGCGGCGCGCGGACATCACGCCGATATCGGCGGGCTTGTCCCCGGCTCTGCGCCGCCGCGCTCGCGCCATATCGACGATGAGGGAGTGTTGCTCGACAATCTGTTGTTGGTCTCAGGCGAGCGCTTTTTGGACAAAAAGATTCGCAACATCTTGTCGAGCGGTCCCCATCCTTGTCGTTCGGTGGAGACGAACTTGGCAGACTTGCGCGCTCAGGTGGCGGCGACAACGCGCGGTGCGCACGCGCTTGCAGAGGCGATCGACGCTTTCTCGCTTAAGCATTTGAGACGCTACGCGGGCTATGTGCAGGACTACGGCGAGGCGTGCGTTCGAAGGCGTCTCGCTTCGATGCGTCTGAAGGGTTGCGGAAAATTTTGTTATCGACTAGACAACGGTGCGCAGATCGTCGTCAGCATCGCGCTCGACAGGAAGAAGGGGGAGGCGCGCATCGATTTCGAGGGAACTTCCGTACAAGATGCAGGAAACTACAACGCTCCTTCCGCCATCGTTCGGGCGGCGGTGTTGTATGTCTTTCGCACATTGTTGGACGAGGACATTGCTTTGAACGACGGCTGTCTGCGTCCTTTGCGGATCAAAATTCCTGAGGGATCGATGTTGTCGCCGCGCCATCCTGCGGCGGTGGTTGCGGGCAACACGGAGGTGTCGCAGGGGATCGTCGATGCTCTGTACGGGGCTTTGGGGGTGATGGCTTCTTCGCAAGGCACGATGAACAATGTCATTTACGGCAACGCGCGTTATCAGAACTACGAGACGATTTGCGGCGGAACGGGTGCAGGGCGCGACCATGACGGGGCGAGCGGGGTTCACAGTCATATGACGAACACGCGCATGACGGATTTGGAGGTTTTGGAGGCTCGTTTTCCTGTCTTGTTGGAGAGCTTTTGTTTGCGTCGCGGATCAGGGGGAGCGGGGGAGAGGCGCGGAGGCGACGGGGTTGTTCGGAGGTTGGTATTTTTGGAGCCTTCGACCTTGAGCTTGTTGACCTCGAAGCGTCGAGAGGCGCCTTACGGGTTGGAGGGCGGGGGTTCGGGGTTGTGCGGCAGGAATGTTGTCTTGCGTGCGAACGGGGTGTGCGAGGAGTTGGGGGGAAATGCGCAGACGGAGATGGGGGTCGGGGATACTTTTGTGATGGAGACGCCTGGTGGAGGGGGGTTTGGGGGAGGAGGGGTTGGGAGGGCTTGAGTGTATCATTGGGGGCTTGTGCTTTTGTGCGTGTCCGTACAGCATTATTGACGCACACGGCAAGCCGTGAGCTATGGCACTCACGCAACAGACACGCGCTTTTTGTCTTGACGGGTGCAAAACGAACGCGCGCTTGCGCGCGGGGAGCGCGAGGGAGTAATCCCTCGCAAAAGACCTCGCGTCAGCGAAGCGCACGCAGTGCGCTTTTCTGCGCGCGAGCGAAACCCGAAGGGTTACAAACCCGAAGGGTTACAAACCCGAAGGGTTAAACCCAAAGGGTTATGCGCGCAGCCTCTTGTATCCTCTAGGCTTTGCCGAAACAAAGCGGTATTAAATTGGCAGAGGCTGTACCTGTTCTGTGACGGAGGAAGGTTGCGGGGGCAACGGATTCTTGAAAGGCTTGCAACCCGAGGCAAGGTGGCGGACTAGGACACGGCGCACGAGCCAACGCTCCTCCTCGAAGACCATAGCAAGATTTGCACGCACGACCCATCGTTCCATTTCGGCAAAACCTAGAAGACACAAGAGAAGGATACAAGAGAAAGACACAAGAGTCGGTGCGGTCAGAAAAGCGCTGTTGCAGACAGCACCTCGCCCCCTGTGCTAGAAAGGAACGATGTCCGCCTCCTTCGTCCATCTCCGTACCCACACAAGCTACTCCATGCTGGAAGGAACGCTGCGCGCTCAAGACCTCGTCTCCTATTGCCACCGCCATCACTCCTCCGCCATAGGAATCACCGACAGCCACGGACTCTTCGGTATCCCGGAAATGAGCGCCGCCCTCGCACAAACAGGAATCAAACCCCTGCTCGGACTCGAAGCCAACCTCCGCTTCGAAACCGGCAACACACGAACAACCCCACGCCCGCGCCTCGCCCCCATCGTCCTGCTGGCGATGACAGAACAAGGCTACGAAAACCTCATGCGAATAGCCAGCGCACTCTACCGCGCCGACCAAATCCAGAGCGACGACGACACAGAAACTCCAAAAGCAGACCTAAAAGCAAACCCAGAAGCAAACCCAGAAGCAGACCCAGAAGTAGACCCAGAAGTAGACAAGGTCCTCTGCGATCTCCCCCATCTGACCTTCGAACACCTAGAACGCTATCACGAAGGCATTCTCACCCTCAGCGGCGGCTTGCAGGGTCCGCTAGGAGTGTTGCTCGGCGAGGAACGCTTCGACGAAGCGCGCATACTCTGCCGCCGCCTGAGCGCGCTCTTCGTCGAACGTTTCTACATCGAACTCAACCGCTTCGCAGACAAGAACAACACATCGGCATTCAGCCGCGAGCGCCGCATCGAGAAAGGGCTGCTCGCCCTGTGCGTCGAGCAAAACCTGCCGCCTGTTGCAAGCAACAATTGCATGTTCGAAAACCCTTCCATGTTTGAAGCGCAAGACGTGCTGCTCGCCATCGCAGAAGGCGTTCCCGTCTCCTTGGGCTCTCGCCGCCGCTCGTCGCCGCGCCAAGACCTCGCCCCGCCCGAACGCATGCGCGCGCTGTTTCAAGACCTGCCCGAAGCCTGCGAGAACACGCTTCACATCGCCGAACGTTGTAGCGTCATTTTCGAGGCACGCGCAACGATCCTGCCTCGCTTTGCAGAGGATGGAGAAGACGAAGCAGCCCTCCTTCGAAGGCAATCTCACGAAGGACTCGAAAGACTGTTTTCCGAACGGCTCGCTCTGGCGTCGCACGACGGTGCACGCCGCCTCTACGAGGAGCGACTCAAAACCGAGCTGGAGGTGATCGTCGAGAAAGGATTGCAGGGCTATTTCCTGATCGTCGCCGATTTCATCCGCTGGGCAAAACAACAAGGGATTCCCGTAGGACCGGGAAGGGGGTCGGGGGCAGGGTCGCTGGTCGCATGGGCGCTCGCCATCACCGCGCTCGATCCCGTGCGATGGGGGCTGCTCTTCGAACGATTCCTCAATCCCGAACGCTTGTCCATGCCCGACTTCGATATCGACTTCTGTCAGGAACGACGCGAACAGGTCATCGCGTATGTGCGACAACGCTACGGAGAGGAGAAGGTCGGACAAATCATCACGCTCGGAACTTTGCAAGCGCGCGCGGCGGTGCGCGATGTCGGACGCGCGCTCGGCATCTCCTACCCCCGCGTCGACCGACTCTGTAAGACGATCCCTGCGTTGCAATCGCTCAAGAAATCGCTCGAAGAGAAGGGCAGCGCGCTCGCGCGTGAAGAAGCCGAGGATCCTCAGATAGCCAAGCTGCTCGACCTGGCGCAGAAGCTCGAAGGGCTCTACCGCCACGCCTCCACGCACGCGGCAGGCATCGTCATCGGCGACCGCGCGCTCGCACACCTCGTCCCCCTCTACCGAGACAAGGAGACAGGGTTCCGATCGACGCAGTTCACCATGAAGTATGTCGAACAGGCGGGGCTGATTAAATTCGATTTTCTAGGGCTGAAGACGCTCAGCGTGATCGCGCACTGCGAAGGACTGCTGAAAGAGCGTGGAACAGAGCTGGACATGGAGGGGTTGGCGTTGGATTCGCCTGCAGTGTTCGATCTTTTCTCGCGCGCCGAGACTTTCGGAGTCTTCCAGTTCGAATCGGCGGGCATCCGCGAGGTGTTGCGGCGCATGCGTCCGGATCGCTTCGAGGACATCATCGCGGCGGTCGCGCTCTACCGCCCAGGGCCGATGGAGCATATTCCCAGCTATGTCGCGCGCAAGCATGCGCGAGAACCGATCGTCTATCTGCACGAGAAGCTGGAGCCGATTCTGCGCGAGACCTACGGCATTCCCGTCTATCAGGAGCAGGTGATCTGCATGGCGCAGGTGCTGGCGGGCTTCTCGCTGGGAGCGTCCGACCGTCTCAGACGCGCGATGGGCAAGAAGGACTCGGTCGAGATGCGCGGGCAGCGAAAAAGATTCTTCGAGGGTTGTGCCAAAAGCGGTATGGAGCAGCGCGTCGCCAGCAAGATCTTTGAACAGATCTACGCCTTTGCAGGCTACGGCTTCAACAAGTCGCACGCCGCCGCCTATGCGATGATCGCCTATCAGACGGCGTGGTTGCGCGTTCATCATTCCGCCGCCTTTTTCGTCTCGATGATGGTCTTCGATGCAGAGAACACCGATCGTCTCGCGCAGTATGTGCCTTGTTTGCTGGGAGTGGGCATCGCTCTTTTGCCGCCGGATGTGAATCGTTCGCGCGTCGAGTTCGCACTGGAACAACACGAGGGGAAGGATGCCATTCGCTACGGGCTCGGCGCGCTCAAGCATGTAGGCGCTAAGGTCATGGAAGAGGTGGTCGGCGAGCGCACGCGCGGCGGAGAATTCCGAGACCTCTTCGACTTTGCAGAACGCATGGCAGGACAAAGCCTCGCGCGGCGGTCGCTCGAATCGCTGGTACGCAGCGGTGCTTTCGATACGCTCAACGAGAATCGCGCACAGAGCTTCGAGGCGATCGACCTCTTGCTGTATGTGATGCAAAGCCGCGAGGAGGAGGGACAGGAGTCGTTGTTTGCAGACACCTCGCAGCAGGGGGTAGCAAAAGAGGCATCGCAAGAAGCGTCAGAAACGGGTTTCGCGCCGCGCAAGCTTCCTCAAGCAGCGGCTTGGGAGGCGGTGCGCTTGATGCGCGAGGAACGCGAGGCGATAGGCTTTTATTTGAGCCGTCATCCCTTGACGGAACACAGGGCGTTGTGCGAGAAGGCGGGATTTCTAACTTCGAGCGACCTCGAAGGAGCGGGAGACGGCGAGCGTGTTCGCATCGCGGCTCGTCTGGAGGAGGTGCGCGAGAAAAAGTTGAAGAGCAGTAGCAAGCGTCTAGTTGTGCTTTCCTTGTCGGATCCGAACGGGTCGTTCGAGGCAACCTTGTTTTCGACGCAAGCCGCAAAGCATGCAGTCTTGCGCGAGGAGGGCGCGTTGCTGGCGTTGGAGTTGGATTGTGTGCGTGTGCCTGAGCGAGATCGTTTGCAGCTTCGCGTTGTGAAACTGAGGTCTTTCGACGAGCCTTTGCGGCGGCGGTTGCAGAGCCAAGCGATGGGAACATCTTCGCCCGATCCTTCATCCGCGCCTATCCCTTCGCCCGCGCCTATCCCTTCGCTCGCGCCTGTCCCTGTTCTTGCGTCTGCACCTGCGCCTGTGTCACCGTCTGGGGAGTCGGGTGAGGGAGGTATCGAGCGGTTGTTGCTTCATGTGAGGCGGGAGAGTGGGGGGTGGAATCCTGAGGCTTTGGCGGCGTTTCTGGACAAGTGTGCAGAGCGGGGCAGGGGGGAGATCGAGTTGTGCATTCGGGAGGAGTCGCGGATTTTGCGGGTTTTGTTGGGACAGCACTATCGATTGGACGCGGCGTTGGAGCAGGGATTGCGGGAATTGCACGGGGTGGAGAGCGTAGAGCGCAGGCGCGCGGCGTAGCTCGCGGCGTAGATGTAGATATAGAGTTCTGCGTTTGTTTTGTTTGCCGACCTACAAACAACATAGATATTTAAGGGGCTTGCATACCTAAAACCCCTGATGTAGAGCCCCTGATGTAGAGCCCCTGATGTAGAGATTGTGCCTTTCTTGTCGCTGTCGATCAAAATGCCAAGCTTGTTTCGCAATCGAAAGTGCGTGGCTCCCTAAAAAGCACAAGCACGAGCCCAATCGGACTGCACACAATGCCCCCACAAAAACGCGCTCCCCATCGCCATTCCCTGCTACAATCCTCCCCATGTCCAGACCTCTCCAAAAACAGCATCAGGAACAGCACCGAGAACAGCACCAGGAACAGTACGAAGAGAAAAACGCTCACCATGCTCACAATGTTCTAGATACAAAAATGATGCGCGCAGCCCTCTCCCTCGCCCGCTCCGCTCAAGGTTCCACCTTCCCCAATCCGCCCGTAGGTTGCATCATCGCTCACTCTCACGAAATCATCGCTTTCGCCGCAACAGCCCCCTCAGGAAGACCCCACGCCGAAACAAAAGCTCTCGCCATCGCAGGAAACAAAGCGAAAGGCGCAACGCTCTACTCAACCCTAGAACCCTGTACCCACAAAAATATCCACAACACTCCCCCGTGCTGCCAAGCTATCGTCTCTGCAAAAATCGCCCGTACCTGCTACCCAATCCAAGACCCAGACCCAAGAACAAACGGAGCTTGCAAAAAAATCTTAGAAAAAAACAACATCATCGTCACCGAAAATGTCTGCCCGCAAGAAGCATCCCAACAACTGGAGCCTTACCTGAAACGATGCCATAGAACACTTCCCCACATCACGCTCAAACTTGCCATAAGCCTAGACGGAAAAATCTCCGAAACCTCGCAACCCTACCGCCAACGACAAACCCACATCAGCGGAGCTAAAGCGCGAATCTACCGAAACAACCTTCTTAGACAATCCGATGCTATCCTCATCGGCGCGCAAACTATGCGCCTAGACAATCCGAAACTCCTGCTCGACGAAATCTTAATATCTCCAGAAGAAACACAAGAACGCCACCCCTTCGCATCCATAAGAATTATCCTCGACGGAGGACTCACGATCCCCCTAGAAAGCAACCTCGTCCAAACCGTCGACCACGCACCCCTCTGGATCCTCACCCGCGCAGCAGAGGCTGCCTCCGACAAAGGAACAGCGCTCAAAAATAGCGGAGTCCGCCTCATCCCCGTCCCCGCACTCTCCCGACAGGGCGGCGGCGTAAGACTCTCCCTCATCGAGGCCATGCATACACTCGCAGCAGAAGGAATCGCTTCCATCCTCTGCGAAGGCGGAGCAAAACTCGCCCACGAACTCCTCAGCGAAAACCTTGCAGACCGCATGATCCTTTTCTCCGCTCCTCATACCTTAGGCGCACAAGGACTCTCCATGCTCGCTAGCAACAATCCCAAACGATTCGACTTCCAGCTCGAAGAAACCCTAACCCTCGATCAAGACGAAATAAAAACCTTCCGACCCCAACACAACAATGTTTAGCGGTATCATCACCCATCAAGGGGAAGTCGCCGCAATACAGACAAATCACGAAGATTGGCGCATCACCATAGAAACCTCCCTCCCTCCCTCGCGTTGCACCCCAGGTGCGTCGATCGCTTGCAACGGCATCTGTCTCACCGTCGTACAATACGAACAATCTCCGCACGGCAAATCGCGCTTCGTCGTACAGGCAGGTTCTACAACACGCGAACGCACGACATTTTCTTACCTTTCTCAGTGGTCTGTCGGACGAGGCGTGAACTTGGAGAGCTCTCTCCGACTCGGCGATCCCTTGGACGGGCATCTCGTCACAGGACATGTCGACGCCTGCGTGAGCATAGCACGGCGTATCGAGCGCGAGAACGAAATCGGTCTCGACTTCCTGTTTCCTCTATCAGAAGACAAGACTGCACGGCAACTGCGCGCCTGTTGCGCCGTGAGAGGATCGATCGCTTTGGACGGCGTCTCGCTGACAATCTCGGCTTGCGACGACCCGACCTTTTCCGTTGCAATCATTCCCTACACCGCAGAGCATACAACCCTAGCCTCTCTCGGCGAAGGCGAGCGCGTCAACTTGGAGATCGATATTTTGGCACGCTATGTCGCGCACAGACTCGAAACGCTGGAAAACAAACCATGACCAAGCGCAGTCAAGCAAGCGACGGCGACAATGTTGATAACGTCGATCATGTCGATCGTGGAAGCGGTTCTCTTTCTGTGAAGGGGAGGGTTGTTGTTGTGCGCGCCCCTTACTATGCGGATGTTGTGCGGATGTTGCGCTGTGGAGTGGAGCGGGCGGTTTCGTCGTATGCTTCTGTCTCGCTGGAGCGCGCGGAGGAAGATCTCGTTGTTGGAGGAGCTTTAGAGTTGCCGTTGGCGATGTCGTTGTTGTTGGCGAGGGCTGCAGGTTCGGAAAAAACTTCGATAGAGAGAGGGGAGGTGGGATTTGTCGCGTTGGGTTGTGTTGTGCGCGGGGAGACCGAGCATTTTTCGCTTGTCAGCGAGCAGTGTTATCGGGGATTGCAGGAAGTATCGTTGCGTTATTCTGTTCCTTTGGGCGTTGGAGTGTTGGCTTGCGATAGGGTGGAGCAGGCTTGGGCAAGGGCGGATATCGAGGGCGGAAGCGATTGCGGGGGGCAGGCGTTGCGGGCTTGTTGTGGGTTGATGTCGTTGCGCCAAGGGCTTTGAGAAGGGGGAGATAAGATGTCTGGGTTGTCTCGTGCGGAGGAGGAGTTGTTGGTGCGGAGGGCTACTCGCTTGGCTGCGTTGCAGATTTTGTATGGTCAGCAGTTCAAGGGGGAGACTTTGTATCAGACAGATCCTTATCTGGGCGAGGGGGAAGAAGATGGGGAGGAGGATGAAGGCGCTGGGGGAGGTAATGCTGGGGCGAAGCGGAGGATGCGGAGTGACAGAGTCTTTTTAGCGAAGTTGTTGTCTTGTGCGCGGACGCATCGGAGAGTTTTGCAAGGATGGTTATCGGGGCGGATTGTGGGTCGTCGTTGGGAGAATGTTGATTTGTTGTTGCGGTTGATTATGTGGTTGGGTATGTCGGAGATGGTATTGGCGAGTATGGAGGGTGCGGGGAAGGGTTTGGCAGGGGGCGACAGCAGGGGTGGATTAGGGAAGTTGGCTGGGGAGTATTGTGGGATGGCGAGTTTGTTTTATGATGATGCGGGAGTGATCGGGTTGGTTAATGGTGTTTTGGATGGAGCGTCGCGGGCCGAGTTGGGGGAAGTTTTGCGGGGAGGCATCGTAGGAGAGAAGGAGGAGGAACATAAGAAAGAGAATAAGAATAAGAATGAGAATGAGAGAAGGGAGGAGGAGAGAGGGGAGGATTAGTTAGAATTGCATTTGGGCTCTGTTTCCGCTTGTATGAGAGGCAAAAGGAACGGGTTCAGGAAGAGCGCAGAACCATGGAAAAATCGATACAAGGGGTTGACAGAATCGCAAAAAAAAGACAACATGCGGCGCAAGTGATTCACAAAGTAAAGAGAAACGATGATGCCTCAAATTTCTGCCAAACGGTCTGCTTTTCCGCATTTTGCAGGCGAGCAAGCATCGGCGGAAGGCGTTGCTGGCAAGCTGCCAAGAAAGTTCTCTGTTGTCTCGCTGTTTTCAGGTTGCGGGGGGTTGGATTTGGGATTTAAGGGAGGATTTGAATTTCTGAACAAAACTTACGACCCTCTTCCTTTCGATATCATATGGGCAAACGATATTGATTCTTCTGCTTGCAACACCTATCGCAAAAATATCGGTAATGAGATTCATTTTGGATAAAAATTGATTCCGTGAATACTGGACATCCGTAAAAAATATTCCCAACGATCCTAAAGATATCTTGCATGTTTGGTTGGAATTGGCTGATCATGAAGCTGCTGATCATGAAGCTGCTGATCATGAAGCTGCTGATCATGAAGCTAAGAAGTAATCCTCTCCATCGCAAGTATTGTTGCCGTCGAAGGTATTATTTAAACGCTTAAAAAAAACATCACTCATCCCACCGCCATGTCCTCAGAATCCTCCCTCATCGCAAAATACATCGCTCCACACACAACCTCCCCCCTCGCCAAAAAACTCCTCGACGATACCGCAACGCTCCCCCCGCCTCCCCCAAACTCCGCCTACGCAATCTCAACCGATACCATCGTCGAACATATCCATACACTCCCCTCCTCAACCCCCCAAACCTACGCTCACAAAATTCTCGCAGCAAACCTCTCCGACCTCGCAGCTCAAGCCGCCAAACCCCTCGCTATCTTCCTGTCCCTCACAATCCCTAAAAGAATCGCCGAAAACTTTATCAAAGAATTCTCTTACCACTTCGCCCAAGGATGCAAACAAAACAACCTCCTCTGGCTCGGAGGAGACCTTACAACAACGCCACACAATATCTGCATCTCCGCCACCATCATCGGTTGCTCTGCAAAAAATATCGACCCCAAAAGAGCCAACGCAAAAAATAACGATATCATCCTGACAACAGGAGAACTCGGCGAAGCAGCGCTCGGGCTCAAAGTGCTACAAGAAATTCCACCCGAACAACAAACATCCGAACAACAAAAAGCCGCACAGCGATACAACAACCCCACCGCGCGATGGAAAGAAGCCCTGCTCATCGCCCCCTACGTTAACGCCATCATGGATATCTCCGACGGACTGGCTGCCGACCTCACAAAACTCTGTACCGCAGCACAACTCGGAGCAGACCTGTATATCCCCTCCATCCCCATCGCTCAAACGCTTCTGAAAACCCTTCCCCACAAACAAGCTCTCTCCCTCGCTCTCTCCGGCGGCGAAGACTTCGAGCTCCTCATCACCGCCCCTCCCGAAAACATAACGATCCTGCGACAAAAAACAGCCCCACTCCCCCTCACAGCCATCGGAAGACTCAACAACAACGGCACAATCCGATACCTCGACGCAAACAACGAAGAAACCCCGCCTCCACAGCACAAGGGATACGACCACTTCGCCTGATTTCGCCAGACCTTCCTTGAAGGAGCGGACACACACCCCTTGACGGGGCCCCTTCTGTATCCTCCTCGTCGCTCCTTCGTCTGCCCCTTCTGTATCCTCCTCGTCGCTCCTTCGTCTGCCCCTTCTGTATCCTCCTCGTCGCGCTACTCCTCGGTCTGCCCCTTCTATATCCTCCTCGTCGCTCCTTCGTCTGCCCTTTCTGTATCCTCCTCGTCGCTCCTTCCTCGTTGCGCTTTCAACTCCGCTTCGAGACGCTTGGTTATTGTACGCTTGGCTGTTGTACGCTTGGTTATTGTTGTTGGTTATTGTTGCTCGATCTTTTTCATCAAGGCGCGGTAGCGTCCGCTGAGGACGCGCAACAGAGCGACGACAAAAGGATTCGACTGCTTCAAACAAGCGTCGAAAGTAGGACGATCCATACTGTCGCACTCGGTCGGAACGGTCGCCACAGCGTTTGCCGTGCGCGGCGAGCGGTCGATCAAAGCGAGCTCCCCTACGATCTGCCGCGGCCCCACATAGGCGATATGCTGCTTCTTGCCATCGGCTTCGGTGTAAATCTCCAGCTGCCCGTTCAAGACCATGTAGGCCTTCTCAGGGCTTTTATCGCCCTGACGAATCAGTATCTCGCCGGGTTTCAAGCTGACGCTCTTTTCTGCCATTGTCCTTTTGTTCCTCTGCGTGATTGAGTGATGGAAGAATCGCCGCCCGTCCCCCCGTCTCTGTTGCACCAGAGCGGTGGCGATGTTCAAGACAGAGGCAACGATAGCAACAGCGATTCCCTTTGTCAAGAGATTTTGGCAGCGACGCTCTTGACCGAGCAGTAATTTGCAAGTCCTTCGAGCCCCTTCTCGCGTCCGAAACCGGAGAGCCTGTTGCCGCCGAAAGGCAAGGCGATTCCGCCCGCGAAATACTCGTTGATCGTCACCTGTCCGACCTGAAGATCGCGAGCCAGTCCGAGCGCGCGGTCGATGTTCTGCGTGTAGATGCCGGCGTAGAGCCCGTAGCGCGTGTCGTCGGCGAGCGCAAAGGCTTCTTGTGCATCTTCCGCCACCTGCACCGCCAGCACAGGACCAAAGATCTCCTCTTGTACGATGGGGTCTCGCGCGTCCAGCTTGTCGAGAACGGTTGGCTCGAAGAACCATCCTTTTCGCGTCTCAGGGTCTGTCGCAGCGTTGCCGCCCACACAAGGCACAAGTCCTCGGTTTTGCGCATCCTTGATGTAGCGCTCGATCTTGTCGCGTTGCTCGCGCGTGGCGATCGCGCCGATGTGAGGGTTGCGCAGCCCGTGTCCGAAGGAGAGGCTTTTCGCGCGCTCGACGAGTCTTTCGAGAAAGGGTTCGTGAATGCTCTTTTCGATGACCAGTCTCGAGCCCGCCGAGCAGATCTGTCCTGCGTTTTCGAAGATGGCGTAAAGAGCGCCCTCCAGCGCGGCGGCTTGATCGCAGTCTGCCAGCACGACGACGGGAGATTTTCCTCCCAACTCCATGGTGGTGTGGGTGACGCTCTCGGCGGCGGCGTGCAGGACGAGCTTGCCCGTCTCGACCGATCCTGTGAAGGTGATGTGGTCGATGCCTGCGTGTCGCGCGAGCATGGCACCAGCGCCTTCGCCCGTGCCGACGACGACATTGCAGGCTCCGTGAGGGAGTCCCGCGCGCGTGAGCAGGTCTGCGAGCATGAGCGCGGAGAGGGGCGTTTGTTCTGCGGGTTTGCAGATGACGCAGCATCCTGCAGCCAGCGCGGGTGCAACGCCGCGTAGCAGCGTTACGAGCGGATAGTTCCACGGCGTGATGTGGAGCGATACTCCGACGGGCTCGAGCATGGTGAAGGCGATGTAGTCCTTGCCGAGCGGGACGGTATTGCCGAATACTTTGTCTGTCGCGCCCGCGTAGAAGCGGAGCGTATTGATACAGGAAGCGATATCGCCTTGTGCTTGTGCGAGTGTTTTTCCTGCGTCCAAGCATTCGACGACGGCGAATCGCGCGGCTTCCTGTTCGAGCAGGTTTGCCGCTCGGAAGAGGATTGTTGCACGCTCTGCGGGGGCGCTATCTCCCCAAGAACTTCGGGAAGAACTTCGGGAAGAATTTCGAAAAGCGTTTCGCGCAGCAGCGACGGCTTGTTCGACTTCCTCCTCTCCTGCCGAGCAGACTTGTGCGAAGACTTCGCCGCGTCCTGGGTCGAAGATTTCTATCGCGTCCGTGTGCTTGTCGCTGTTGGTGGGGATGCTTTTTCCAGCGATATGGCTTTGGGTGGGCAGGTTTGCGACGCGTCCCGTGGAACGGGCTTCTGCGACATAGTCTTCGAGTGTTGCGGGCATGGATTTCCTCCTTGTGTGTGCGGGAAGTGTGCGGTGAGCGTACGGTGAGCGTCCTCTCCGTAGAGCTCGGAGGGGGAGGAGGAAATCTTACGATGTTTCGGCGGGCTGCGTCGAGACGATCATATTTTCTGACAAGGAATTACGGTAGATCGTGTAGGCATCGTCTGCTTGCGAAAAATAGCTTTGGACGATGACACGATTCTGTTCGACACCTCCCAGAGAGACGACGATCTCCAGATCGGTGCCGCTGTCGTGCTCTGTCAAACTTGTTCCCCCTGTCAGAAAGCCTTTGTTGAAGGCAAAGTTCGCGTCCGCGTAAGTGCCCCCCGACAGAGGTTCGAAGAGCAACTTGTTGCCCAGTCCGTCGCCTTCTCCTCGAATGAGGTCGTTGCCGTCGCCTGCGTCGAACAGGTAGAAGTCGCCTTCCCCCTCGCCGAGAAGTTCGTCGTCGCCGATGCCTCCCTGCAGGATGTCGATACCGTCCCCCCCCCTGAGAATATCGCTCTCTCCGTATCCGAAGAGCTCGTCATTTCCTGCTCCGCCGTTGATCCCGTCGGAGGCGAAATTGCCTATCAGCTTGTCGTCGCCCGAAAAGCCTACCAAACGACCCGTGCCGCGAGCATCCGCCGTAAGGGTTTCTGAAGAAGTGGTGCCGATATACAAATAGCCAAAAAAATCGTCGTTCGTCCCCACATGGACGCTGTACAATCCATTTTGCAAGGCGGAACTACTCCCTATGTAGACGCTCGCATCTCCGACGGTGACTTTGACATCGTTGCCCGCATAAAGGGTAAACTCGATCGTCTCATCGTTGCCGGCATCGCGGTAAAGGAGCATGCCGCCGTCAGGATCAAAACTAATCGTAACCGTCGCTCCACTGCCTACGATGTAGCTGTCTGGATCCACATAGCCATCGATAGGAGAGTCGTCCGTGCTGCTGTCGGAAGGGGTGTCGGGAGGGCTGTCGGAAGGGTCGTCGGGAGGGGTGTCGGAAGGGGTGTCGGGAGGGGTGTCGGGAGGGGTGTCGGGAGGGGTGTCGGGAGGGGTGTCGGTGCTTGCCAATGCCCCGTCATCTGCCTGCGGAACAAGGGCAGGTCTGTTGTTGTTGAAAAAGTCGTTACGACTATCTGACGATGCCACGCTATCTTCCTGCGGGACAAGGGTAGACCCGTTGTTCGCGCTGTCGATTCCTCCGCAACCTTCGAGAAACACGCCGAGCGCACTCGCCGACAACAAGGTACTCAAAAGCTGGGCTTTGCGATTGCGACCGCCTTCGCTCGGCAAGGCTTTGAGGGTTGTGATGGAAGCATCAAAATTTTGGCTCGTCATGGCTCGTTCCTCTAGCTAAGATTATGGCAGTCGCAATTCACTAAGGATATTCACACTCCTAGCACAAAACAAGAGGCGATTCTACCGGAAAGTCTACCGGAAAGTCTACCTTGTGTGGCGGGCAGTTCTTCCTCGTAGTGCACGGAAGAGGGAGATCTACGATGATTCGGCAGGTTGTGTCGAGACGACCGTGCCGTCGGAGGCGGAATTGTAGCTCGTATGGTAGATCGTGTAGGCAGAGTCAGGTTTTCCAAAATAGCCTTCGATGAAGACAAGGTTCCTTACGACAAAGTTGCCTCCACTTCCTGTTCTGGTGGTGATTTGCAGATCGCTGCCTGTTGCCGATTCTGCAAACGCTCCCCCTTCCTGATTGCCTCTGGCGAAAAGGAAGTTGTCGTTCGTGTAAGAAACCCCCGACGGCGCGCGGAAGATCACCTTGTTGTTTGTCGTGATGTCCGTATCGTAAGCAACATCAGTTCCGTCGCCTGCGTCAAAACGATATGTATCCCCTCCACTTCCGCCTGCCAGTCGATCGTTGCCTCTTCCGCCATCCAGCAGGTCGTTGCCGCTCCCGCTATACAGGAAGTCGTTGCCGCTCCCGCTGTCCAGCGTGTCGTCGCCGCTCAAAGCCACCATAAAGTCTGAATTGCTAGTGCCTGTAAGGGTGTCTCCTAAATCGTTGTATCCAAGATAAATGTTTCTGGAGAAAGTGTCGCTTGTTCCGTAATGGACGGAGTAGCTCCCGTGCTGGTAGGCATCCTCCTCCCCGCCGTCTGCGATGGTGATTGCTGTACTGCCGAACGATACTATCACATCGCCGGCGGAATCGCGGCGAAGAGCTAACGAACTGCCGATGCTTTCGCCGCGGCAAAGGATTCTGCCGCCGTCGGGATCGTAGCGAATCCTGTCTCCACCGCCAGAGTCGAAGATGTAGTCGTCTTGTCCTCCCCCGCCTTCCAAGGTGTTGTCGTACCCTCTACCGTCGAGGATGTCGTCGCCTCCTCCGCCGCGCAGTGTGTTTCTGTTGCCGTTGCCGCTCAAGGTGTCGGCGGCGTCTGAGCCGATCAAGTTGTTGATACCTCTAAGCGTATCTCCCGCAGCCCACCCGTCAGAGACATCGGCAGGGTTGCTGCCAAGGTCGATGGCGACGCCTTCGTTCGAGCCTGCGTAGCTCACCCAGTCGTAGATGCCTGAACCCGCGAAGCTGTCGGGAATATCGGTTGCCAAATACGGATTGTTCTCGCTACCGTCGCCCGTCACTCTCGCCGGCACGACAAGCAAGCTTGCAGGAATTTCGGTGTCGATGTCGCCGATACGCGTATAAAAGCCGTAGCCCGACGAAGGATAATTCGTCAATTCTATGACATTGAGCGTGTTGTCGTCGCTATCCTTCACCGTGAGCGTGACAGATTCGCTTTGTCCCCCGTCGGCACGGGTGAAAGTGTAGGTTGCGTCCGTATAGTCGTTGTTCGTCCCTTGCAAGAAGACGATCTTGCCGCCGTCGTCGACAACGGTATCTGTGCCGTCGAGTGTGCGAAACGCATAGGTGTCCGCACCCGTGCCGCCCTCCAAGCGGTTGTCTTGGCTGTTTCCTATCAGGGTGTCGGCATGGGACGAGCCAACGATGTTTTCGATGTTGGCGTAAGTGTCTTTTTGCGCAAAACGCCCTCTGTTGTTGGCAGGTACTTGCAAGTCTACCGTCACGCCTTCGTCTGCGTTCTCGTAGCTTATTGTGTTTGCCTCTTCGTCGCCTGTAAATGCCTCGGCGCTTGCTAGGGCAAGATGCGGTGCGATGCCTGTCACTTGAACCAGGGCGGGAGAAGGCGTGCCGCCGCCGTTGTTGCCGTTGTTGCTACCGCTATCGCCGCCGTTGTTGCTACCGCTATCGCCGCCGTTGTTGCTATTGTTGTTGCTATTGTTGTTGCCGATTTTTTTGCCGCCGCAGCCTTCGAGAAACACTCCGAGTGCACCCGCAGACAACAATGCGCTCAAGATTCGGGCTTTTCTGTTGCGTTTCCCTTCTTCACCTTCGCTTGGCGAGGCGGCTAGGGTTACGATGTTTTCGCTCATGTTTTTGCTCATGATGGTTTGTCCTCCTTACATATTGTACTATAAAGTTTTTCTAAAATAAAGTGTAATTTTATCGAATTTAAGCAAATTTTAGTATTATTTTCGCTCCTCTTCTTCATCCCCTTCGTCATCCCCTTCGTCATCCCCTTCGTCATCCCCTTGCCTCGCCTCAAGAATTCTGCAAGAGTGGGTGCCATGCGCGTCGTCGAGGTCAAAACTTATGTTGTCGGCAATCCGAATCCTTCGTTCGGAGGTCGCTATTTCGTCTTCGTGAAACTGACGACCGCCTGCGGCGTCACGGGCTTCGGCGAAGTCTATGGCGCAGGCATCTCCCCGCACCTGCTGCCTCCCATCGTCGAGGATCTGTGCGCACGCTACCTTGTGGGCGAGGAAGTTTTCAAGATCGAAACCTTTTTCCGCAAGGTCTACAGCAGCGGCTACACGCAACGTCCCGATCTGACGGTCATGGGCTGCCTCAGCGCCTTGGAGATGGCCTGTTGGGACATCATCGGCAAAGGGCTGGATCGACCTGTCTACGACCTCCTGGGCGGTGCCGTCTTCGAACGACTGCGCAGCTATACCTACCTGTATCCGCACGCAAGCGACAAGGCTTGCGTCTACGAAGACGCTGAGCTGGCGGGCGTGCGCGCTGCCGAGATGGTGGCTCGCGGGTTTACCGCCGTGAAGTTCGATCCCGTAGGTCCCTACACGGTTTTTGATCCGCGCCAGCTCTCGCGTGCGTCGTTGGAGCGTTCGGAGCGTTTCGTGCGTCTGTTGCGCGAGGCTGTGGGCGACAAGGCGGATTTGCTGTTCGGCACGCACGGTCAGATGACGGCGAGCGGCGCGCTGCGTCTCGCTCGTCGTTTGGAGGCGAGCGACCCTCTGTGGCTGGAAGAACCCGTTCCTCCCGACGATGTCGACGGCATGGCGCGCGTTGCAAGCTCGACTTCGATCCCTGTCGCGGCGGGCGAGCGCCTTTCGGGCAAGGCGGAGTTTCTGCGTTTGTTGCAGAGAGGTGCGGTTTCGATCGTCCAGCCGAACTTGGGGCGTTGCGGAGGAATCTTGGAGGGCAAGAAGATCGCCGTCTTGGCGGAGGCGCACGGCGTGCAGCTTGCGCCGCATTTGTATTGCGGACCGATCGTAGGAGCTGCGAACATTCAGCTTGCTACTTGCTCTCCGAACTTTTTGATCTTGGAAGGCATTTTGGAATGGGGCGGATTTCATGCAGAACTCTTGAAAAAGCCGATCGTTTGGCAGGAGGGCTATGTGATTCCGCCGCGCGAACCCGGCTTGGGGGTCGAGCTCGACGAGGCGGTGGCAGAGGCGCATCCGTACAAGGACGGGGCCTTGCATCTGACAGTCGCAGACAGGCTGCCACTACCACAATAGGTGTGGCGCGGTAGAGCTAGAGTTCGATGTCTGACGCTTCGTCTTCGTTTTCTTCGGCTCGTCCCCGTGATGCTTTTCGCTATGCTTTCGTCGGACTGGGGGCGTTGGGCTTTCACTTGGCTTCCTGTTTGGCGCGCGCGGGGTTTCGTCTGTTTGTGCATGACCTAGACGCTGCTCGCGGAGAGGCGCTACGGCGGCGGCTGGAGGAGGAGGAGAATGAGAATGGGAATGGGAATGGGAATGGGAATGGGAATGGCGAGGAGCAGCGTTCCGAGGCGGCGGAGAGGGTTCGAGTTTGTTCTTCGGTCAAGGAAGCTGTTGCGGCGGCGGATGCTTTGATCACCTGTCTGCCGACCCCTGAGGCTGCGCGGCTCGTCATCGAGGAGGCGGTCGGTGTTCTTTCTGCGGGCAGTTTGTGGATCGAGATGAGTACGAACGATCCGCGTGCGTTGCGCGAGCTGGCGGATTTTGCGAAGGGGAGGGGTATCGAGACTTTGGCGGTACCTGTGACGGGGGGTGTGCATCGCGCGGCTGCGGGGGAGATCACTTTGTTGATCGGCGGCGACGAGGAGTTGTGGCGCGCGCACAAGGATGCGTTCGATGCGATGGGAGGGAAGCAGATACGGATCGGCTCGTTGGAGCAGGCTGCGGAGATCAAGGCGATTACGAACATGCTGGCGTTCGTTCATTTGGCGGCATGTGGGGAGGCGTTGGCGCTGTCGCAGGCGAGCGGCGTTGATTTGGGGGTAGCGTTCGAGGCGATTCGGCACAGTTCGGGGAGTTCGTTTGTGTTCGAGACGGAGGGGCAGGTGATTTTAAACGGGAGTTATCACATTGATTTCACGATGGATTTGGCATTGAAGGATTTGGGTTTTGTGAGGGCTTTGGCGGAGCGGAGTGGGGTTCCTTTGTCGTTGGCTTCTCTTGTGGAGGGGGTGTTTTTGCGCGCGAAGGAGTTGTATGGGGGGGATGCGCAATCGCCGAGGATTGTGAAGTTGTTGGAGGAGGGGGTGGGACGCGAGTTTCGCGCGAAGGGTTTTCCGAAGGTGCTACCGCCGGGGTAGGGGATGAGGGGATAGTGGTGAGGTATCTTGTTTCTCTTGTCATAAAGGGATGTTTTGTTATGTGTCTGTTGCGTTCGCTCTTGTGCTTTTTAATGGCACGCGCTCGCGCAACAGACTCGCTTTGTATTAATGAAGGAAAAACGCGCAAGACGAGCGAGGCTATGTATGGCGAAGCGAGTTTTGGCGTAGGGAGCGCGTTGGGGTGAGTTTGCGTTGATGGAACATCGCGCACACTGGTGTGCGCGGGGGGGTGTGGGGGGACGAAGTTCCCCCGCGAAAGCGCGCCGCGAGCGAGCGCACTGCGTGCGCTTTCCACGCCTTCGCAAGCCGAAGGCTTGGCGAAGGCGTGGCTCTTAACGCCCCAAGCGCACGGCTTGCCGTGCGCAACAGCCTATCAACTCAAGCGCGTTTCGCAGAAACGCGCAAACCCCCTCGCAACGCGGTAGGGCATCTTTGATTTTGCCTATAAGATAGAGGCAACAAGACTCGCGCTATGCGCGTCTGTTGCGCTCGCGCTTGTGCTTTTGATGGCACGCGCTCGCGCTATCTTTGCGCTAGGGACGCGCTTTTTTATTGCAGATGAGATGGTGTTGTGTCGATATCGCGCGCACTGGTGCGCGCGGGGGGGTGTGGGGGGACGAAGTTCCCCCGCGAAAGCGCGCCGCGAGCGAGC